>CALDUB010000469.1 GCA_937923465.1 uncultured Saprospiraceae bacterium | reverse complement strand
ACGCTTGGTAGCCTATTGATTTATGATGTTCTTTAAGTCGCATCGCGGCGGCACGAAGTAAATAAGCACTGAAAAATTGAAGTTTAAACAAAAAAAGTCATCCCAAATTTTCAAGATGAAAATTCGGGATGACTCATGTTTTGTATAATTTCTTACTCATATAAGTCAGAATGGCAACCTCACAACCCTCAACCTCTCAACCCAAAACCTCTCCAACTCTTTTACCCAAATCCAATACTCTTCTTAGCCAATGCGCCGCTATCCTTGCGCAATGCTGCCATTCTAATCGCAGACTGAGCCGCTTCGACACCTTTGTTACCATGTTTTCCACCTGCACGGTCAAGTGCTTGCTGATGTGTATTGGGAGTCAATAGTCCGAATAAAAAAGCGCGTCCTGTCGCTACACTTAGATTAGTTAATCCTTGCGCGACAGACATATTAATATACTCATTATGAGGCGTTTCGCCCGTAATGACACAGCCCAAACAAATAACAGCATCTGCTTTATTCTTATTGACCATCATACGCGCGCCAGCAGTTAATTCAAATGCACCAGGCACTTGCATCACATGAATATTTTCTTCTTTTGCACCGTGCTTGATGAGCGTATCATATGCCCCTTCATACAGCGGATAAGTAATGTCGTTATGATAGTCAGAAACCACAATACCAAAACACATTTCAGATGCGTCGGGCATGTTATCTGCGTTATAGTCTGATAGATTTTTTAGTGCGCTTGCCATTTGAAAAAGGTTGTAAAGTTGTAAAGGTTGTAGAGTTGTAAAGCGGCGTTTTTGCTTGTGCTTTTTGTACTGCTACTTGTCTTTCTTAATAATAGTTGAAACTGCCGATTGTTCAAAGAAAGGACTCTCTTTACTTTCTTAGTTCTGTACTGTGGTAAAAGATAGATGATATTGTGAAGAAAAAATTTCCAAACCATTCTAACAATAGCAAACTATTCAAACCACATTTATCTCTACTTAAATCGAATCGCCTTCACTGGACTTATCCGAGAAACTAGAAAAGAAGGAATAATCAAAACCAAAATAGTCATTACTAAAGTCCCGACATTTATCCCAATAACCATAGCCCAATTAATGCTAATCGGTGCATAAGAAAGGTAATAATCTGCCTCAGAGAGTTTGACAAAACGGAACGTATCCTGTAACCAGCAAAGTCCTAGACCAATCAAATTACCCCAAAACAAACCAGCAATCACAATGAATGCGGCGTAATAGAGGAATATTTTTCGAATGCTATAGTTATTACCTCCCAATGCTTTTAGCGTCCCTATCATATTGGTTCGCTCCAAAATGAGAATTAAAAGCGCGGTCACCATATTGATAATACTGACGACCAACATGAGTGCGATTATTACGTATTGATTGATGTCTTGTAACTCCAGCCACTCAAAAATGGGAGGAAATTTTTCCCGTATATTTTCTGCGTAAAGGCTATTGGGAAGGCGATTGAGATAGATGAATTCGGTCATCGGGTCAAGGTCGCGCAGGTCGTCTATAAAGACTTCAAAGCCACCAACTTCCGTCTCTTTCCACTTTAAAAGCTGCTGTATTTTGCGAATATCAACGAGTGCAAAACGGCGGTCATATTCTTCCAATCCTGTCTTGTAAATCCCCTTCACTATAAACTGCCGTTTGATTTGGTCGTTATTTTGAATAAAATGAAAGACGAATTTATCACTCAATTTCAAATTCAGACGGTCAGCCGTTTGACGAGAAATGACAATATCTTTTGTCGCTTTTTCAGAGCTCAAATCAATAAACTCTCCTTCTTCCAAGTAGTCTTTGATAAATTTATCATCAAAATCTTTCCCAATTCCTTTTAAGACAATCCCCTCAATATCTGTTTTTGTCTTAATAATCCCAGGACTGAGCGCAAAAGCTTGAATGTGGCGAATACCTCCGTGCGACTCCATGTCCACATACTCTAAATAATCGCCTCCTACTTTTTCGACTGAATAAGTAACGCTGCGCGTGGTGTCGAGAGAAGGATAAAAAGACTGATTGATGTCAATTGGTTCATTGTCCAAAACACCACTATTAATATTATTATCCGTGATATGAATATGTCCCCAAAATCCAAAAATTTTCTCGCTTATCTCCTTCTTAAATCCAAAAATCAGAGCACTCGTGATTATCATAACGGACACACTCAAGGTCACCGCAGCTATGGCAATGCGAATGATAAGGCGTGAAAAGGACTGTTTGCCTCCTGTTGCCACTTTCCGTGCGATGAAGTATTCTAAATTCATTGGCGCGAAGATAGGAAAGAATAGGTTTGGATGGTTAGAATTATTTAAAATGTTTAATACGTAGAGTTTTATCTTTGAAAAAAGATACTACATCTTCTTCCAAAAAACCACCTTATCCTCCCCCTCTGTCCAAAAATCAGGCAAGACCGCCACCTGCTTGTATCCTTGTTTCAGATAAAACTCACGCGTCAATTCCAAGTCTGAAGAACTTGATGTTTCTACAATCAAAACACGATGTCCTGCCGTTTTCAATTCCTTTTCCAAATAGTCCATCATCTTACCTCCCAAGCCTTTACCTTGACAGTCCTTTTTTACGCCAATGGCATAGAGGTTAAATGTTCCTTCTGTGAATTTCTCAGGTGCACAATAAGCGAGTGAGACAGCTTTGTCTTCTTCTGTGAAAGTGAACCAAATATCTTCGGTTTCTGGATTATTAAAATAATCAGAAATCATATCGTCCAAGTACTCTGACGGGAATAGCTCGATTGTGTCTAAGACTTCTTTTAAGGCGGGTAGGTCTTCTTTTTTTATTGGTCTAATCATTTTTGTGTGTTTGATTTGAATGTGAGCTGCAAAGATAGAGTAAAAGTGGGGATTGGATTTGTATGATTCTGTTGTTTTCGGGTTTTAGTATTGGCTTATTGTACAAAGAATACTTGATTGGAACGCGGATAAACACAGATGCACGCGGATAGGACGCGGATTTTTCTGTACTTACTTGTGCGTATTTTAAGGAGAGGGCAGTTTAGGATTAACTATTTATTTACAGATGGCTCCTACTATAGATGTCGTCCACACAATTTGATGCCCAAAAACCCTTTTAACTCTCCATAAAATTACTCTCAAATCTAACCAGATGAATCTCCTTATCATGAACACTATAAATCAAAGAGGTCTGTTTAGACAATACCGCCTTTCTGTATCTTTTACGCTTTGCTTGCGGATACATCTTAGGAAAACGTTGAATATTGGAGATAGTACTATCCAATTTATCCATAAACTTTAAAGCCAACTCATAACCATATTCTTCATCCAAATACGCTAATAATTCGGCATAATCTTCTTCAGCATTAGGTGACCAAGTGATAGCTAAACTCATCGTGTGTACTTTTTACGATATTTTGCCATTACAGCTTCATGTGGAATGCCTTCGCCCTTAGCTATTTGCTTTTCAGATTCTTCTATACGCGCTTGACTCTTTGGGCTTAGTTCCTCCCAGAAATCAGACTCTTCTTCTTTTTCAAAAATACTCGAAAAAATCTCTTTTAACTTTATTAACTGCTCAGGATTTGCGTTCATTATTTCACGCATCATGCTGAATTTTTCTAATTCGATATTCATGTTTTTTCTCATTTTATTTTTCAAAATGCTTTTCAAAGATACAAAAAAAAGAAGGGATAAGTTTAGTTTTTTTAAAAATGAAAGAGTAAATTAAGTTTAAATCACGACCGTTTATTGGATTTTCATTAAGTGATAATCTTGGCATACGTCCTGATGTCGGACACTTAAATCCAATAATAAGAGGTAAATTTTAGATTTCCCACTCAGTTTTGCAAAAAGTAGTGTCTGACATCTGTAATTTGAAAGTGATGATTCTTGTTACAAGTGTCAGACACTTTTTAAGTTTAAGTTTGGTTTTTAATTTTTAAATGCGTGGTTTTTGTTGGGATTAAGTGTCCGACACTAGACTGATAATTAGACAGTTACGGGTATTTCCATTAAAGTCTAAGAACAAAATTTTCTATTTAAACGCAGGTAGTCTTCTGTACTAGTATCACAGTCACCATTCTCCATAAAAACTGTCAATTCAAGAATTATTGGTTTTTCTCGGAAAGAATATTTCGTATTAAAGTACGTCCTTATTTTCAGCGCAACTACAGATAAAGATTAAGAGAAAAAAGAAAATGTTTAGGAGGAGTTTCATAATGTATATTTAAAATTGAGAGTCTGAAAAACGAAGATAATACTAAAACCCAACCATCAAAAAAGGGAAGCCCAATGCCAAGCATCGAACTCCCCTATTCTCTTTCCAAGTCTCACGTCCGTCCACCCTCAAGCCAAGCGACCGTCAACCGTCCGTCGTATTAACGAGAAATCTGAACATACCCACTGTACTTATTACCTTCTCCGTCATCCAAGACATAAAAGTAAGTACCGTCAGGCAATTCTTTTCCGTCCCAAGTACCGTTCCAATCGTTACGGTAACCTTTAGCAGTCAATACTTGATTACCCCAGCGGTTGAACATCAATAACTCCGAGTTAGGGAAGTTTTCGATACCCAAGATTGTGAAGACATCATTGACACCGTCACCGTTTGGACTGAAACCAGAGAAGATTGTTATGTCTTCACAAGTCACTAAGACCGTTACAGTTGCTGTATCTTGACCAACTTCATTGGCAATGAAGTAAGTAAAGCTGTCTATCTCACCACAGAATTCATCGTCTGGTGTATAGATAAATATACCCGTGTCGTCTAAATCAACCGTACCGTTTTCTGGATTGGTAATGATACCGTAATCCGTCAATGTACCGTTAATCGTATCGTTGTCCATTGTCTCAATGTCGATACCTGTTTCGATTGAAGTCGTACGGTCATCATCCATTGCTACTGGTGGGTTAGCACCACCTGTACCACCTTGTGCTAAGTTCACATTGACATTGATTGTCGTTGTATCACAGTAGCCTAAGTCGTCACAGATAACGATACATGCCGTTGCTGTTCCTTCTTCGACTGCATCGATATCAATACACAATCCGTCGAATGTGAAGGTTGCGATTTCACCGCTTTGCTCTTCACAAGTATTTGTGACAGAAATGATTGTACCGCCCAATTCCATTGTATCAATACAGATAACGTCTGACTCAGATACAATCATCGTCAAGTCAATGATTTCTGGTGTCGGTTGTAATACCGTGATGTTAACCAATGTCGTATCACAAGTTCCAGCATCATCACAAACGATGATACATCCGCTTTCGCTTCCGAA
>CALDUB010000468.1 GCA_937923465.1 uncultured Saprospiraceae bacterium | reverse complement strand
TGTCGTCATTGACGAAGCTGCGCAGGCATTAGAGCCAGCAACTTGGATACCAATCCAAAAAGCATCAAAATTAGTCTTAGCAGGAGACCCTTTTCAGTTGCCACCAACTGTGAAATCTCAAGCTGCGAAAAAAGGAGGATTTAACATCACACTAATTGAGAAATTATTGCAAAAGTCTCCTGACTTCACGCTATTAACAACTCAATATCGGATGCATGAAGCGATAATGGGTTTTAGTAACGAGCAGTTTTATGGAGGAGAATTAAAGGCAGATGCAAGTGTAGCGCAGCACTCTTTAGATATTGGAACGCATAAGGCGGTTGTCTTTATTGATACAGCAGGCTGTGGTTTTGAGGAAAAAGTCAATAACGAAACAAAGAGTCGCTACAATCCAGAAGAATTTCAGATTTTATGCGAGCACTTATATCAATTGAAAGATAAATTTGAAGAAAGGACTTTACCTTCTGTCGCGTTGATTTCTCCTTACCGAGAGCAAATTTTGCACATGAAACAAGAGGTTGAAGAGGACGAAAGGCTACAGGATATTCCTTTGGCGATTAACTCTATTGATGGTTTCCAAGGACAAGAACGTGAGATTGTTTATATTTCTCTAGTTCGTTCTAATGATAAAGGAGAAATTGGCTTTTTGAATGATGTTCGTCGTATGAATGTCGCGATGACGAGGGCGAAGAAGCTTTTGGTTGTCATTGGTGATAGTGCGACTGTTGGGCGCCATAAATTTTATGAGAAGTTCATGGATTATGTGGAGAAGAATGGGGAGTATCAGACGGCTTGGGAGTATATGCAGGTGGGGTAGTTATTGGTTTAATTTATCGATTAGAAAAAAGTTTTTTGTGGATGATTTTTACTGTAACTCTTAGCGAAATCATCCACAAACTCTATTTGAAAGCTGATGGCTTTAAAATTTCGATGTGTGGATGATTAGTGGTTATTATGAAAATATTTTTTGTTAATTATTTATAGCTTAAATCACTATGATTAGTTTTCTTCAGAGGAAATAACCAATAACCAATAACCAATAACCAATAACCAATAACCAATAACCAATAACCAATAACCAACCCCTACTCATACCTCAAACTCTCAATCGGGTCAAGACGCGCCGCCTTCAAAGCAGGATATAAACCAGAAAGAAGACCAACAACCATACAAATCACAATTGCCATAAAAATCCAAGCCCAAGGCATCACAAAAGGACCATTCATCCCTTTGGCGACGAGCAAACCGATTAAGGTTCCGAAGAAGATACCAACAATTCCTCCCAGTTGGCAAATGACAACAGCTTCCGTCAAGAACTGAATTAAGATATTCTTCTTAGTCGCTCCAAGTGCTTTCGTAATACCAATCTCACGCGTTCTTTCCGTCACAGAAACAAGCATGATATTCATCAGTCCAATAGCTGCCCCTAACAAAGTTATGAAGCCAATAGCTGCCGCGCCAGCGCGTAAATTAACCGTATTTTCTTTAATAATATCGACCAATCCACCACTTTTAAAAACTTCAAAATCATTTTGTTGTGCCGCTTTCAGACCACGCACATTTCTAAATAATCCAGTAGCCGCAGCTATGGCATTTTCGATTTGTGTAGCATCATTAACCGCAACCGCCATATCGTAGTTTGTGCGCGAAACCCCATAATATCGTTTACCAGTCAAAAGAGGAATCATTACTTGATTGTCTTCATTTTGGTTCATACTCGAACCTTTCGACTTCTGAATTCCAACGATTTTATATTTTACATTACCAATCGAGATATTCTGACTAAGAGCTTTTTCGGGACTGTTTTCGAAGAGTTTATCAACGATATCCATGCCTACGATGACTTTATTTGCCCCATTTCGAGCTTCTACAGCGGTGAAATTTCGACCATGAGAAAGCTCTGCACCTTTGACATCTAAATAATTTTCATCAATGGCATTCATTCTTACCGTCGGATTAGTTTTTACATCACCATATTTTACGGTCGCACTCCGCGTACAATAAAGCGAAGCAGTTACTTTTGCAGGATAACTAAACCGTTCTTTAAAATTCATAACGTCATCAAAAGAAATACTTTCTCCGTCCTTTTGTCGACGTCCACCACGGTTTCCTTTGATGCCTTGACCCGAAGGTTGGATGCTAAAAGAATTTGCGCCCAAGCGCGAAAAATTATCACTCAAAGAGAAAATTGCACTATCAATCGCCGTCAAAATACCAACTAAGGCAGTAATCCCAAAGGCAATAATAAGCAAAGTAAGAATAGAGCGCAGCATGTTCGAACGAACGGCACCTAATGCTTGGCGGATATTTTCTGCTAGATTCATTATTATTTGGTTGACGATTGAAAGTTGGTGGTTGACAGAGCCGTTCTGATGAAAACTTATGTCAGTCCTTTTCTACGCGTAAAGATAAATTACTCCAAAGTGAACAAGGCTTTTGTTCGACAAATGAAAGTAGGGACGGGATGAATTTAATGATTTACTTCTACTACGACCTTTCCAATGGTCTTACCGCCACGAAAAGCGCGAATAGCATCAGGTAATTCTGCCCAGGAAAAAGTCTGCCCGACATAAGGTTTTTCGATATCTAAGTCTTTAATTTCTGACAGCAGACGGTGCATTAAGTCTGCTTTTTCGTAGAGATAAATGAGATTAAAACCTAAAATTCCTTTATTTGTCGCAATCATATCTTGCGGGTCAACCTTCGGGCGCGTAAAGAATTGCCAGAGTAATTTCAGATAATTAGGTTTGTCAGAACGCTGTGCATAACGAGCAGAGCCGTAAATAATAGAACGCCCTTCTTCTGCTAGACGGTCATAACCAATTTGAAAAACTTCACCGCCAATACACTCCATTATCAAATTGATTTTTTCTCCATTCAGCTCTGCATCTAATTTCTCCGCAAAATCTTTTCCACGCACAATCACCGCATCATAACCTTCCTTTTTGCAATAATCAATCTTCTCTGAGCTTCCGACAGAACCGATAGTATAGGCATTCATTTTCTTCGCCAAACGATTAGCTAAAGTTCCAACACCACCCGCAGCAGAGTGAATTAAAATTCGGTAATCGTCTTGAATATTCCCCAAATTAACCAAAGCGTAATAAGCTGTCAAAACTTGCACAAGATAAGCCGCACCCGTTTTGAAATCCCAACCCTCGGGCAAAGGCAAAACATAACGGCTATCAATATTCAGATGAGTAGCATAACCGCCAAAGCGTGTAATGCCCATTATCTTATCGCCAACTTTAACATTTGTAACGTTCTTACCTACAGCTAAAATCTTTCCTGAATATTCTAAACCAGGCACAAATTCACCCTTTGGAGTCGCACTATACAAGCCCCAAATAGCGAATACGTCAGCAAAGTTCAATCCGATAGCATGGACTTCTACTGTGACTTCATTGTCTTGAGGTGCAGCTAAATCTTCGGTTTTTTCTTTGAGATTTTTGATACTACCTGCTGTTAGTTTGTAAGCTTTTCGTTGCATGTGTGTTAAAGTTGTATAGTTTTATTGTTGTAAAGTTGTAATTTCAGGAGTCAGGAGTCAGGAGTCAGGAGTCAGGAGTCAGGAGTCAGGAGCGAAATCCTGCGTACAAGCAAGAGCAGCCTGACACCTGACTCCTCGCCCCTGACACCTTCTTCATCCCATAAATTTCTCTTCAAAGTCCATAACTGTTTGAAGCAAATTTATCGGCAAACGACGGCGCGACTCTTGTAAAATATCTGCTGGAATATATTTAAAATGCGCCTCCGCAATCGCGCCAGCAATACTAGCCATAGTGTCCGCATCTCCACCTAAAGAAACCGCATTTCTAATCGCATCTTCGAAATCCTCCGCTTCTAAAAAAGCAATAATCGACTCTGGAACACTTCCTTGACAACTAACATCAAACTTATAATCAGGACGTATTTCATCAATCGTTCTCTCTAAATCATAATCAAAGTTGTCTTGGATGAAGTCCTTGATAATTGCTTTTCCTGCACCAGTACGCGCTAAGAAGATAGCCGCAGCAACAGCTTGCGCACCTTTCACTCCTTCGGGATGATTGTGCGTAATGATAGAAGATTTTTCTGCCTCTTCCATGACTTTATCTAAGTTGTCAAATGCCCACGCGATTGGACTCACCCGCATAGCAGAACCATTGCCCCAACTATCATAAGGTCCCACGATTTCGCCTTTCAGCCACTTCTTAAAAGTCTTACCATATCCAGCCTCTGGAAACTGACGTGCGTAGCTCATTACCGTATTTTCATAAGGAATTTTGAGCATAATCGCCTCTGCAATTGCAATGGTCAACACTGTATCGTCTGTAAATATATTGTATGTTTCAAATAGCATAAAGTCTTTGGTCTTTATACCAGATTTTTCGTGAATAGAACCAATGATATCACCTGCAATTGCTCCGAGCATAGATTTGAATTTATGATTAAGTCATCTTTACTAAAAGAATGAAAAACTAACTCAGAAAGTTCTTGTTTTCCTATTTTCCTTTCTAGACGAAAAAAAAATGACTCTCTGAAAATTCCATTTCACAGGATTAGTCAGAGAACGAAAAATATTAAAATTTTATGATATTTTTGCAAAAAATCAAATATGAATATTGTTAGAATAATTTTCGCCTTTTCTTTTAGTGCTTTTTTGTTTTTCAGTTGTAATGAACCAACGAATCCGATTAGGAATATCAAGGACTATTATTTCCCTGTTGAGAACCTAGACCAAGGCTTAGTTTATGAATATGAAGCTACTGAAGATACGCGTAATCCTCCGTTTTATTACTATTATCGGACGGTGCGAAATGCTGCGGATTTGTATTTGACAGGGACTTACTATGACTATGATTTTACTCCTCAGCAGTTTGTACGGGAAGAGTTGACAAGTAATGGAATGACTTTAGCAGACTTTTATTTTTATAGTACAGATACTTTAACGGGCAAGCAAAATCAAGTCCCTGTTGAAATCGAAGCTAAAAATGTATTTCCATTTACAGTTAATGAAGAAAAGCCAGGAGTGCTTTTATTTACCATAAAATGGACAGAACCTGATACAACACAAACGGAACTCACTTTAATACGAAACCGCCAATTTGCTGGAGATACGACATACATTTATCAAGGAAAAGAACACGAAGCCGTACAATTTTACGTTAGAGAATTGATTGATAATAATAATCAAGGACATTTGGAGACGGAATATGACGGTTTAGAAATTTACGCGAAGGATTTGGGATTGGTTTATTTTGAGAAAAACGTTTCAAAAGAATTTATCATTAAGTATAAACTAAAAGATACCTATCCAATGACGACTCTAGAAGAGAAATTTAAGAATAGACAAAAGGAAGAATAAAGTCTAATAGATACAAACAGCACAAAATAAATAATGGGTAAGTTTTTTACAATAATTCTACTACTTCTTAGCTCTTTCGCTTTACAAGCGCAGGTTTTTTCGCCTGACTTGCAATGCGTCCGCAATGATACTTTGTATTGGGAAAATGCGGTAAACGGTTGTGGAACATTCAACTCTTATGACATTTTTTTTAGCACAGAAGCAAGTGGACCATTTACACTATTATCTGAAGTCGCAGATGAAAGCCAAACGGATTTTTATCACATGAATACAGGCGGTATTTTCCATTATTATATTGCGGCAAATTATGACTGTCCTGGTGAAATGGTTATTCTTTCAGATACTTTAGATAATCTACAGGCGCCAGTTGCTATTATCGCTTCGGCTTCGGTAGAGGGGAGTGATGTAGAGTTGACTTGGGAATTGAGTGATGCCCCAGAGGTCGTTGGCTATATTATTTTTCGAGAAACATCGATTGGTGTAGTTCCTGTAGATACTGTTTTTGGTGACAATCTATTTTATCTAGATGAAAATGCAGCGGCAGATGAAGGAGTAGAAAGTTATTTTGTCTTGTCTTTAGATGACTGTGGCGGAACTTCTGTTTTTGATGAAGAGCACCAGACGATATATTTAGAGACGGAAGCTGAAAACTGTAACGATTTAATTAACTTAAGTTGGACTCCTTACATTGGTTGGCCCGCAGGAGTCGCGACCTATGAAATATGGCTAAGCACGAATGGAGATGCTCCAAATTTAGTAGAAGAAGTGAACGGAGATGTGCTAGCTTATGATTTTCCAGCCCCTGCTGATTTTAATGAATACTGTTTTTATATAGCAGCTAGAGAAAACAGTGGAGATAATACTTCAAATTCCAATCTAAGTTGCGAGGTTGTAGATATCATTCAGCCCATTCGCGATTATGGAATTAAAAATATCAGTGTGCGAGAAGATAACTCTGTTGTTGTCGATTGGGTTTGGCGGAGTACGGCGGATTTAGTAGAGTACAGTTTAAATAGAGGAGATAGTCCAGACGATTTATTGACTATTCTAACTGAAAATCCTACATCTCCTTTGACCTTTGAAAATACTTATTTGGATAGTGATATCGACCCTTCGTTAAATAGTATTTATTACTCTGTAGGAACTATAGACGGTTGTGATACTATCGCCAACTCCGCAACGAGTAGTACTATTTTTTTGGAAGCGAATGCTTTATCTGGAAATGCCAATTTAATCACTTGGACTCCTTTGGATATTGAAAATTCGATAGTTGATTTTTATGAAATATTCTGGCTGCAAGACGGCGTTTCTACATTAATAGGAACTGTTGAAGGGACAGAAAGCAAATTTCTATACGAGAATCTAGAACTCGACCCGAGCGAGTCTGTTATTTGCTACTATATAGTCGCCAATGCGCGCGTCATTCTTTTTGATGAAAGCGAACAATTCATTTTATCTCGCTCGAATGAGGTCTGTGTACAACAAAATTCTCGCGTCTTTGCTCCAAACGCATTTGCGCCCGAAGGTATAAATCGTGAGTTTCGTGCTGTCGTTCTATATGAAGATGCCGTTGACTTTGAAATGGAAATTTATGACCGTTATGGACAGCAAATTTTTACGAGTGAAGACGTGGATGAAGGTTGGGATGGTCGTATTAATGGGCAAGGCGCCCCACAAGGAGTGTATGTATATCATATTAGAATCACTCAAACAAACGGGCGAACAGTAGACAAGCAAGGAAATGTTTTACTACTGCGATAGAAAAAAATAAGCCATATCTAAAGAAAGATATGGCTTGTTTTTTTCTAGAAAACCTAGAGTTTGTTTTAAGTTTTAACTAAAATTTCGTAATTTCTATGCCTTTGATAGTCTCTTCAAACCAACGCACGGGAGCCTGTACTTTATCACCTGTCTGCGTATCGCACTTGAAGAAGAGATAGAACAATTGTAAGTCATCACCTACGGTTTCTATTAAGTCTTTCATTCGCTTTTTTCCATTTTCCTCTTTGTCGTATAAATGGATAGCACGCCAAGCATAATAAGCCTCGTCGTGCAAAGCAGTTACATCTAATAGGATTTTTTCGTCAGTATATTTAGCTAAAAAATTAGAGGCTAAAGCGGCATGATGACGTGACCAATCGCGCGGACGGCTACGGTCTTCAGTATGCTTAAAAGTATCATGTACAAAAGTAATGATACGGAGACGGCGACGCATTTCTGCATCGATATCTAATTTATCAACATTATCTAATACTTCACGAATGTGGTAAACGACTTCACCTTCAGGATGACCGAAACGGGGTTTACCCCAAAATAAGCCAGCCCTGAATTCCTCATCAGCCATAAAGCTTCTTTCTAAATCCGTTTCAGGTTTTAGTAAGTCATAAGCTTCTTCTGTATGTGCGAGCGAGTGTTTCACGGGTGCAAAATAATTTTCTGTGGATTTCTCCGATAAATTTGATACTGCTAAATTTACTAATGTGTTTTGGTTGAGCATGGTACAGGGTATTCTATAATCAGGGAGTATTAAAGTAATTTGTTTGAGTTATGAATAGTTTGCCGTAGTATGGTTTATTTAAGAAATAATTATTAGGCTAATACGACGTTAAACAAGATAAATTAAGTCTTGTTATTTATTGAAAGTCTGTTAATTTTGTAGTGGTGGTTCAAAAAGTAAATTTTTGACAAAATTACAGAAATAACCAAATAAGTAATCAGATGTAAGTAGTGAAGTTAAAACAAAGAATACTTTTCATTCGACTTACTCTAAAACAACTTAGACTAAGAGGTTTTAAAGTGAAATTTTTTAGAAAACTATCTTGTTTTAGTACTGAAAAAAAAATGTACTTTGGTACTTAATATTATTTTTTAGAGGGAAATGTTTGCATTTGCATTGTATGAAGGGACAACAAAATATAATTTTTTATATCCTCTTCTAAATAAAACCTTTCAAAAAAAATAAAAATACCTATATACAGCCAACTTAGCAAGTATTACAATCGTCTTTATTACAATAACCAACCATTATGAAAAAAATAATTTCTTACGTTTTTGCTGGCATGGTCGGCGGTCTTATAACGCTTGGCGGTCATATGTGTTTTATGAATTCATATAATATGACTGCACAAAAGACAAAAAGTCTCGCACAAGCTGTTAAAAATATAAACGTTGGCCCTATGGCAAACGCTGTGCCGATTGATTTTACAGAAGCTGCGCAGCGCGGAATGCCCGCTGTTGTTCACATAAAATCTACTGCCGCTCCCCGAAATGGAAGGACGCAGACACCGTCAGACCCATTTAGTTTTTTCTTTGGAGAAGGCTTTGAAGATTTTTTTGGAGGAGGCTCACCTTTTGGTGATATGGGACCCCGACAAGGCTCCGGCTCTGGTGTAATTTATAGCTCGGATGGCTACATTGTGACTAACAATCACGTGATAGAATTTGCTGATGAAATAGAAGTTACGCTTTTTGATGACCGAAAATTTCAAGCAAAGCTAGTTGGTAGATATCCAGATGCAGACTTGGCAGTATTACAAATTGAAGCGACAGGACTTCCAACGATGCAACTCGCAGATAGTGATAAAGCTCAGGTTGGACAATGGGTCTTGGCTATCGGTAATCCTTTTGACCTGACATCAACAGTGACTGCGGGAATAATTAGCGCGAAAGGACGTGATATTGATATTATTAAAAGTAATGCAGCAATAGAGAGTTTCATCCAAACAGATGCCGCGGTTAATCCAGGAAATAGTGGAGGCGCCTTAGTAGATGCTTCTGGCAATTTATTAGGCATTAATACTGCTATTTCGACAAGGACAGGAGTTTTTGAAGGATACTCATTTGCTATTCCGACTAATATAATGAAAGACATCGTTGAGGACATCATTATTCATGGAGATTATCAAAAAGGATTTTTAGGAGTAGAAATTTCTGATTTAGATAGTGACTATGCAAAAGAATTGCGTCTCAATGTCAATAAAGGTGTGGTGATAGAAAGTTTGACCGAAGGAGGTGCCGCACAATTTGCAGGAGTATTACCTAAAGATGTAGTAACTGCCGTCAATGGAAAAAGTGTCAACAGCGCGCCTGAAATGATAGAAATGTTGAGTCAAGCGAAGGCAGATGACGTAGTAGCATTGACTATTGTTCGAAATGACCGTACATTTGAATTGTCAGTTAAGTTAAAAGGTTCTTAGACAAATCTCTATCACTAATCGTAGAATTTACCTGAGGATTCCTTAATAAGGTGAAAATCGATAAAACCTTTAATTTAACCGACTAACAATGAAATCTTTTTGCGCCAAAGAGCGTTATGTATATATGTTTCAAACAAAGAATGAAATTATTACAAAATATTTAGTATTAAGTAATAATTAACAGTATTAATGAAACATTTTAAAAATTTAAACAGTTATAAAACTGTATAAGAAACTTGTTTAAAGTTGGTTTTTCGTTTTGTTTTGATGCGTCTGTTCTACCTTGGTAGGGCAGGCGTTTTTTATTGTTCTGTTTCGATTTTCCAGAGGATTAAACTCCTGTCATCACTTGCAGACACCAGTGTTCCGTCTTTTAGCCACAATAATGCATTCACGGAATTAACATGACAACCATCACGTAAAGTATCTAATACTTTCAGCAGTTTAAAAGTTTTTGCATTCCATATTTTTATTGTCTTATCTCGGCTACCTGTTGCAAAAACATGCCCTTCAGGATGAAAAGCAATCGTATTAATAGTATACCAATGTGCAGATTGGCTTGAAATATTTTTAAAATCATTTTCTATCTCCCAGACTTTCAGGTGCGCATCTCTGCCACCACTAAAAAGAAATTTTTCATCAGGAGAGTACAGAGCAGCAAAGACTGAGTTATCATGTGCATCTTCAATCTTTTTCTTTAATTCTAAACTTTCAGCATCTAACAAATAAATACATTTATCGCTTGCGCCAACTGCTATTTCATTACGTCCAGGTGCGTACGCTAAAGAGCGCAAAGATTGGTTTGTCAATTGCAGACTTTCTAAAGTCCGAGCTTTCTCAATTGACCATTTTGTCAACATGCCAGCTCCACCAGCGGAATAAATAAAATCGCCAATTTTTAATAAATCAAAAACACCTTTCTGATGATGCAATATGTCTTTATTCAAATTCTCATCCTCCATGTTTACCCAATGTAAACCACCATCCATATTCCCCGCCAAGAGTCGAGGACTATCTTGAAAAGCAAAAAGAGAAAATATATTTCGTTCTACACGTGCGATTAATTTTCCCAAATCAGGATTGTCCAAGGACCATTCTACCACCCAACCATCGCCAGAGCCAGAAAGAAAA
Organism: uncultured Saprospiraceae bacterium; assembly: GCA_937923465.1. Lineage (GTDB taxonomy): Bacteria > Bacteroidota > Bacteroidia > Chitinophagales > Saprospiraceae > JAHDCG01. Next base: position 984 of record CALDUB010000468.1, on the reverse strand, counting down.
TGACGCGCATCTTTTCCTTTTGCTAAGGCGAAAACCGAAGCATTGTGTCCAGTGAGTTGAGCTATTTTTTTTACCGTAATCATTTATTTAGTTATTGGTTATTAATTATTGGTTATTACGTGATTTGGAAAAAATAACCAATAACAAGTAACCAATAACTAACACAAAGATATAACTTTGTAGGCTAAAGAAACTTTATTATGCCGCTTCTTTCACACGAATCTATTACGCCTGTTGGCGAGCTCGGTATCTGGGAAATTACAGAAACAGAGGAATTCTTCATAGAAAAGTTAGACCTATTTCCTCGCGAAAAGGAATATATCGCTACGCTGAAAGGACGCCGCAAGCTCGAATGGTTAGCGGGACGTTATCTACTTCACTACATGTCAGGGCGTGTGATACGCGGTGCCTGTGTGAAAGATGAATATGGAAAGCCATATTTAAAAGATTCTCCTTATCAAATTTCGATTAGTCACTCTCGCGAGTTGGCTTCAGTGATTGCTGCGCCATTTTCTATCGGTATTGATATTCAAAAATTAGTAGGAAAGATAGAGCGTATCGCTCATAAATTTATGCGTGCTAATGAAATGGAAAGTTTAGAAAAAGGAACTCGATTGGAGCATTTACACGTTTATTGGGGAGCAAAAGAAGCATTATATAAAGCCTATGGACGGCGAGAATTAGACTTTCGAAAGCATATTCACATTGAACCCTTTTCGTATGACTTGGAAAGTGGTTTTTGTAGTGGGGAGGTATTGAAAGGAGATTTTAAAGCCCGCTATCAAATCTGGTATGAGCGACGTGGAGACTTTATATTAGTATGGGCAATTGAAGAATAGCAGGTGGACAAAGTATCACGGTCGTTCCACGCCGTGACTCTCTTACACAAAACACACCGTAGAACGGGCGTGATACTTTCGACTATTCTCCTTACCTTTGTGGCGAAATAATGAAAGAATGAATACACGCGTGACAGGCAATAGA
>CALDUB010000467.1 GCA_937923465.1 uncultured Saprospiraceae bacterium | reverse complement strand
GCAAGCTTTAATCGTTGCTTCATACCTGAAGAGAAATTGCGAATTTCTTTATTTTCCGCATTCTTTAAATTCAATAATTCTAAAATAATCTCTTGCGTTATTCCTTGTGAGAATGGTTTGAATTTTTGATGAAAATCAATTGCTTCTGTCAAGGTAAATTCTTCAATCACATCGACATAAGGCGCAGCCAAAGAAAGATATTTGTAAATATCTTCTACGTTTATTTTCTGGTCATTTGAAGTAAATTTTATTTTTCCTTTCGTTGGAGTTAAGTGTCCTGTGAGAATGCGCGTAAACGTTGATTTTCCAGAACCATTATGCCCTAAAATAGCATATTTTTTTCCCTCCTCGAAAGTATAATCAATCCCTCTGAATATCCATTCTGTTCGGTAACGTTTACCGATATTTTTTAACTTTATCTGCATATAACTATCTAATGTCTAAAATCTAAAATCTCTTCTTATCCTCTACGTTTCAAAACACGATAAATCTCCTGAAAGCGCGGAGAAACTATTATTTCTACTCTTTTGTTTTCTGAATGTTTCGGGTCGTCAAAACGAGGTTCACTATCGCCACGTCCTGCCGCCGTCAATCTGTCTGCACTAATGCCATAAGTCTCTCCTAGCAACTGTGTGACCGTAGAGGCACGTATGACAGAGAGCTCCATAGGATTTTGGTAATTACCACGACTTGTTGCATGACCCGTTACCATGACCGATAATTCTGGACGCGTAGCCAAGACACTTGCCAATCCTTGTAAAACTTCTTGCCCACGAGCTTGAATACGTGTCTTCCCATTGTCAAACATCATTTTATCAAATAAAGAGATGACAACACTACCGTCGCGCATTTCAATTTTTAAATCATCCTCAGCAAAACCGCCAATAACATCAAAAATCTTAAATTGTACATCAGTTACCGCTGCATCATTTGTTTCCTTGATGCGTTGCATTTCATTTAGGACACCTTCTCTTTTCTTGAGTTCAGCTGCTTTGTTTCTTAGAGCACGGTCTAGACGTGCTTGTTCGCTCATTGCCTTGCCCGTGATATCGTCAACCTGTGAATTTAGATTCATTATTTGGTTGCGCTGGTTTGCTTTTTCTGACTCTAACTGATCTATTCGAGTTTCCAATAGTCCGTTTTCACGCGTCAACTGTCGCAATTGTTCATTGGTATTTTCTAAGCGCTTCTCTAGTTGAGAGGCTCTTTCTTCACAAGAGAAGCCCTTACTGAGCACGCCCATGTATTTTTTTTTGCTGGTACAAGAGTTGACCAACAAGAGAGTAAGCAAGAAGACAGAAATTTTTGTGAAATTTTTAATCATGGTCATTATAGGATTTTTATCTTATTAGTGTAAGTAGTCCAATAGTACTTTTCTAATGCGAAGATGCGGAAAAGCGAGCGAAAAACGGATTTTGTTCGGCATAAAAATAACATCTACCGCAATCGAGGGAGTGGAATTGCGTCTTTCAATCCCTTAATTATCGTAATAATGACACTCTTCTTTGTAAATAATGCAACTGAGATTTAAGCTTCTTATCTTCGCATATCTAAAAAAAACTATCGTTCTCCGTCAAATCGTGTGACAGGAAAAAAATGAAAAGCTAAAATCAAATAAATACTTAGTTTTTTATTTTTTTCATGTCACTTTCACACGATTTGACGGAGAACCAAAACTATTTAACTTTTCAAAAAATCAGAACCCAATGTTATTCAAAAAATTACCCTTATACTTTACCGTTTTCCTTTTTTTTGCATTGACAAGCCTTTCTGCACAAGTAGAAAAAAAGGTTGTCGTAGAGCATTTTACAAACACAAGGTGTGGTATTTGTGCAAATAAAAATCCTAGTTTCTTCGCTAATTTGGATAACCATCCAGAAGTATTGCATATCGCTATTCATCCCAGTGCGCCGTACAGCAATTGTCTATTGAATAACAACAATCCAGAAGAAAATGACGCTCGCACAAATTATTATGGGATATATGGAGGTACGCCAAGGTTGGTGATACAAGGAGAGAATATTCCTGTGACAGCGGATTATGGAGATGCGGAGATTTTTGAGCCTTATTTGGGGCAAGAGTCACCAATAGAGATGAATGTTACGAAAAGAATAGATGATATGTTTTTTTACGCAGACTTTAGCGCATCAGTTGTGACAGGTGAAAATTTAGGACAACTAAACATTTTTATTGCATTAGTCGAAGATACTGTTTTCTATGATGCACCAAATGGGGAAGAGTTACACTTTAATGTTTTTCGTAAAAGAATGGGAGGATCATCAGGAATTCTTAATCTTCCTTTGCTAGGATCTGGGATTACTTATTCTACTCAAATTCAAGATGGTTGGGATATTAATCGTTTAAATGCAATAATTATTATACAAGACCCAGAGACAAAAGAAGTTATTCAAGCTTCAAAAACTACTGAATTTACGTTTCCTCCCAGTACAGCGGTTAGTGATATTGAATTGCAAAACGTAAAAATTTCTCCAAATCCAGTACAAAATCTGCTTAACATCTCTCTCGAAAGTAATATTCAAACAGAATTTCGCCTAATCGACATTACAGGACGCACAATATCTACAAGCATTTTCCAAAATGAAACTCAAATAAATACAAGCGAATTAGCAAAAGGAATCTACTTCATAGAACTAAAAAACGAAGAAGGAAGACTAACGCAAAAAGTAGTGAAAAATTAGTATTTTATCAAAGAGGAAAACGAAGTTTTCTTCTTTGTCATTCCGACCGAAGGGAGGAATCTGAGTAAAAAGTAAACTCCGTTTTCTCTTACTACTCAGATTTCTCGCTGCGCTCGAAATGACAAAGGAAAATCCAAAGGATTTTCCTTTGATAAAAAACTGTTTAGGATTTCAATTTCTCCTTCAAAAACTGCCCCGTAAAACTCTCCTTCACCTCCGCCAAAGCCTCTGGCGTCCCTTGAAAAACTAAATTTCCACCATGCTTACCACCACCGGGACCCAAATCAATCACCCAATCAGCAGACTTAATCACCTCCATATTATGCTCCACGACAAGGACTGTATGCCCTTTCTCCACCAAAGCATTCAAGGCATCTAAAAGTTTACGGATATCGTGAAAATGCAAACCAGTCGTCGGCTCATCAAAAATGAAAAGTATCTTTTCTTTCCGATTTTCCTTTGTCAAAAAGCTCGCTAATTTAACGCGTTGCGCTTCACCGCCAGATAGAGTAGAAGAAGACTGTCCCAATTGTACATAACCCAAACCAACATTAAAAAGCGGCGTGATTTTTTTGACAATATCCTTTCTATCTTCAAAGAAAGTAAGAGCTTCTTCTATACTTAATTCTAATATCTCAAAGATGTTCTTCTCATTATAACGGACATCCAAAACTTCACGTTTGAATTTTTTTCCATTACATTCTTCACAAACCAAACGCACATCTGCTAAAAATTGCATCTCCACCACCTGCTCGCCTTCCCCTTTACAAGTATCACAACGACCACCGTCCACATTAAAACTAAAATGCTTCGGTTGAAAACCACGAATACGAGACAATTGCTGATTTGACATCAAAGTCCGAATGGCATCATAAGCTTTTACGTAAGTCACAGGATTTGAACGAGAAGACTTCCCAATCGGACTTTGGCTAATCATTTCCACCTGCGTCAACTGGTCCAAATCTCCCGTTAATTCCTTGTGCAAACCTGGCGACTGCGTATAGCTTTCTCCAAAATGCTTTTTCATAGCAGGATACAAAATGCTTTTCACCAAAGTCGTTTTCCCAGAACCAGAGACACCTGTCACAACAGTCAAAGTATTCAAAGGAAATTTTGCATCAATATTCAATAAATTATTCTGACTCGCTCCTTTTATCCAGATTGAATTAGCAGACTTACGACGCATATCTGGCACAGGAATTTTCATTTTCCCATTCATATATTTTGTCGTCAAAGAGTCTGTTGCCTCTTCATAAATATCTTTGTAAGGTCCCGCAAAAACAACATGACCGCCATTAACACCAGCCTCTGGTCCAATGTCAATTAGGTAGTCCGCTGCAGCAATAACATCTTCCTCATGCTCTACTACGATGACTGTATTTCCCAAGTCTCGTAGGTCTTTTAACACATCAACCAGCTGTCCTGTATCACGCGGATGCAACCCAATACTAGGCTCATCCAAAATGTACATAGACGCCGTCAGATTACTGCCAAGCGTACGCGTTAGATTGATACGTTGCGTTTCGCCGCCACTCAAGGTATTAGATAAGCGATTGATAGTCAGATAGCTAAGTCCTACTTTGACCATGAAACGAAGACGCGTCGTAACTTCTAAAATTAAACGTTTCGCAATCGTATAGTCATGTTCATTCAGCTCTATATTCTCAAACCAATCTAGTAATTCATCAATGGGCATTTCCGTTAAATCGACGATATTTTTGCCACCGACTTGGACATAAGTAGCCTCTTTACGTAAACGACCTCCTTCACAAACAGTACAAGTCGTCCGTCCTCGATAACGTGCCAACATTACGCGATTTTGAATTTTATAAGTCTTCTCTCGCAATTGGTCAAAAAAGGCATCAATCCCTTTCCAATACTTATTTCCACGCCAAACGGCACGTTGCATTGCCTTTGGCAAATCTTTAAAAGCCGAATGAACATCCAAACCAAACTTGTGTGCCGACTCAATTAAGCGCGTTTGCCATGCACTCGATTTATCTCCATTAAAGCAGGCAATTGCTCCGTCGTAAATTGATTTCGAAGGGTCAGAAATAACTTTCTTTGCATCTATGCCCATGACTTTGCTAAAACCTTCACAAGTAGGACAAGCACCTGACGGATTGTTGAAGTTAAACAACTGCGGCGTTGGGTCTAAAAACTCAATTCCGTCTGCCTCGAAGCGATTGTTAAATGCGCGTTCTTCCAAGCCCATGAAGTCAATAATACACTCGCCATTTGCTTCTTGAAAAGATATTTGAACAGAATCTGCAATCCGTTTTCTATTTTCCTCATCATCCTTCTTTACCACAAAACGGTCTAACAAAATCCGAATATCTTTCTTCGCGTAATCCGCTACATTTCCTTTATATTTTTTAGCATCGCCGTCCAAAATATCTTCTACCCGCATCGTCTCACCTTCCCACTGCAAACGCGTAAAACCTTTTTGTAGCAAAAGTTTTAGCTCCGTCTCCATTTCCCTATCCGAATACTTCTGCTGTAAAGGAATGTATAAAAGTACCTTTTGACCTGCGTCATGGTCTAAAATATAATCCACGACGTCTGCCACAGTATCGCGTTTCACTTCCACACCACTAATCGGTGAATAAGTCCTTCCCGCCCGCGCAAAAAGCAGACGCAAATAATCGTAAATCTCCGTCAAAGTACCCACCGTCGAACGTGCATTCGATGTACTCACCTTTTGTTCAATCGCAATCGCTGGGCAAATTCCCTTAATGAAATCTACCTCAGGCTTTTTCATCCGCATCAAGAACTGACGCGCATAAGAAGAAAGGCTTTCCACATAGCGGCGTTGTCCCTCCGCGTAGAGGGTATCCATCGTAATACTTGATTTACCAGACCCAGATACACCAGTGACAACCACTAGTTTATTCTTAGGAATCCGCAAGTCAACATTATTCAAGTTGTTGCTATTCGCTCCTTTGATGAAAATTTCTTCTCGGAGTTGCTTTTTCGTAGGACTGAGAACGGTGGCGGATGTAGTTTTGCTTGCTGACATAGAATGAATTACGATTTACGATTTACGAATTACAAAGCCGTACTGACTTGTAACGTATCTTTGTTTGGTGTAAACAAAGTGGTGTAATTAAGGTTTTGTAAATTGATACAGATATTTAGATTTGTAGAGCGCCTAAAACCTAAGGTCTAAAATCTAGTATCTAAAAAAATGTAAGACGGGCTGCTTTTCCCGTTGCAAAGATGTGTTAGTAATGCGAAGGTATTAAATAATTTTGGGAAGATTACTGATATTTTTATAAATGTCTTTCATGCTGATTTCCATGTCGAAATTAATTAGCGAAATCGTACTTTTCATTCCCATAGTTGCTTTTGTAACCCATTCATTATTTGAATTTTTAGAATGACAGACAACAACGGCTTTATCCGAAGAAACGATAATATATTCTTTGAGTGAAGGAAGAGAAAAATAGAAGGCAAGTTTATCTGAACGGTCATATTCTTTGGTTGACTCAGAAGCAACTTCAATAATCAAACTCGGATTGTTAAGGTGTAAATTTCTTTCAAAATCTGGTTCTTCGCAAGCCATAGAAACATCAGGATAAACGTAACGACTTTGGTCTGCAATATTGATACTTTGGTCGCTGCTGAAAACGATACAGCCTTTTTCTGACAAAGCATTATTCAACAAAGTTGTGCAGTTTGCGGATAAGATATTGTGATTTGGACGCGCACCTGCCATAGCACGAATATGTCCATTATGGTATTCATATTTAATCGCAGAATCTTTGATTAAGTTATCAAATTCCTCAGGAGTGTATTTTTTATTTTCTGGTTTAGTTTCACCCATAATCCAAAGTTACAAAAAAAAATCCGTGATAATCCGTTAAATTTCCGTTTCAATCACGTACTCTTAGCAAAATAACCAATAACACAATAACTAATAACCAACATGACCTTCACTTTCCTAGGCACAGGCACATCTCAAGGCGTACCAATCATTGGTTGCCCTTGCGAAGTATGTCAATCGACCGATAAAAAAGACAAACGGCTACGTGTCTCAGGACTTTTGAAAATTGGGGATAAAGCACTGGTTATCGACTGTGGACCCGACTTTAGGCAGCAAATGTTGCGAGAAGAAGTCACAGATATAGATGCGATACTTATTACGCATGAGCATAACGACCACATAATTGGCTTAGATGATGTGCGTCCGATAAATTTTTTACACGAAAAAGATATGCCTGTTTATGCAGACGAGCGGGTGCAGGAGGAATTAAAAATAAGGTTTTCTTACATTTTTGCAGAGAATAAATATCCAGGTGCGCCGAGGGTTAGTTTGCAAACTATAAAGGCAGGAGAAAAATTTCAGATAGGCAATATTGAAATTTTACCAATAGAAGTGATGCATGGGAATTTACCCATTCTTGGCTTTCGCATCGAGCAGTTTGCTTATTTGACAGACGTTAAAACCATTTCTGACCTCGAAATCGAGAAACTACAAAACCTTGACGTCGTTGTGCTAAGCGCCCTGCATCATAAAGAACACCACTCTCATTCTACTTTAGCACAGGCTATAGAACTCGCCAAGCGTATCAATTCTAAGCGCACTTACTTCATTCACTTTAGTCATCATTTCGGATTGCATGAGGAACTCGAAACGACACTACCTCCTTCTATGTCGCTTGCTTATGACGGACTTGCTATTGAAATTTAATTTGCAATTATTTAATTTTTTTGAAATATAAAATTTAATATTTTCAACAAAATGTGCTTCGATAAGTAAGTGTAAAAGGTAAACTTTTTACTTTTTTTATATTCGAAATTTTTATTTTATCACGTGAATATAATGTCACAGATTTATGGGTATTTTTTTTCGTTTTTTTTATTTTGTGGTAATTAATTGTTTGTCAATTAGTTACATATGTTGTAGTGGCATTGTAGTGCCACGTGTAGGGGTAGTTAAATTTGTTTTTCCAAAAAAATAGTCGAACATTGTGTCATCGAAGAACATAAGACTACTGAAAGATAAAAACAACTTATTAGTAAAAAATAATTTCTTGATAAAAAGGTGTTTTGCCTTATTTAATTATTCGTAGGAATTATTTCCCTCCTTTCTTAAATATACTATTACAGAAAACAACACAACGAAAATAATTAACCCATTATCTAACATTTGGAACTTCGTAAATAATATTCTACGGTTAACCATAATACGTAGTTTATATCTTTTACTAAAGTTTCTTACTCCCATTTTCTGATTCTTAAACCAGAACATTTTCTCCCTGAATTTTTGCAAATCCTAATTGTAAGTCGTTTTAAGATATCGTCTATTGCGTTAGCTTAAAACAGAACATTTTAACCATTTAATGAGGCTAAAGTACTGAGCTGTTTAAGGCTAGTCCTGTACTATTAACCAAATAAAAACAATTCATGAAAAGTATAATTACCACTTTCATGGCAATGCTGTTTATTGCCATAACTCTCCCTATGTCTGCACAAGACAATTCTCGTTTACAAAAACAAGCAAAGAGTCATTTACAGGATTACGCAAAAAACTATCAACTTAGTCCCAAAGATGTCGGTGAATACATAATCACTGATGAGTACACTTCGAAAGGCATTACGCACACTTACTTTCGCCAGTCGCATCAAGGCATAGAAGTATTTGGCGCAAATGCAGCAGTGCACTCGGCTAATGGTCAAGTGATTTCATCAAACAATGATTTTATCCCTGCACTCGAGACGCGCATCCAAAAATCAACGGCTAGTTTATCTGCTATCGAAGCAGTAGAAAATTTAGCAAAAGAAAAAGGATACGCGGCAAAAAGCGACCTCCGTCTTTTAGAACAAAAAAGCGGAATAAGAAATAGTAGTTTGACCTTAAGCGGCGGGAATATTTCCCGTTCTGACATTCCCGTCCGCTTAGTTTATCAAAAAACTTCAAATGGTAGTATTGCTTTAGCATGGAACGT
>CALDUB010000466.1 GCA_937923465.1 uncultured Saprospiraceae bacterium | reverse complement strand
GTTAGGGACTTGGCAATTAATAAGCTACGCAAAATGACGCCGCTATTTTTTCTTTTAACAAGGCGTGAAGAGGGATAATTGTTGATACTTTGACCGATGAACAACGCAGTTAAAAGGAAAAAGAGCAAGTCAGGTGCGTAGGTTATTATTTTCTAAGTCCCTTAGAACTCAATTTTGATAAGAATTTAGAAGAAGTTAGTTATTTACATCTGGCTAGAATCAAAGTCCTTCTTCTCAAGAATTAAATAAACACAAAATAAATACAATGCCTTTAATTAAATCTATTTCTGGAATTCGCGGAACAATTGGTGGCTCCATAGGAGATAACTTAACACCACAAGACATCGTCGAGTGCACAGGTGCTTTTGGTTATCGAATGTTACTTTTAGGGAGAAATCCAAAAGTAATTATTGGTCGTGACGCCCGTATTTCAGGAGAAATGGTAAGTAGTTTGGTTGCACATACTTTAAGAGGTTTAGGAATTGACGTTATTGATTTAGGATTATCGACTACACCAACGGTAGAAATGGCTGTTCCTGCAGAAGATGCAGGTGCAGGTATCATTATCACTGCAAGCCATAATCCAAAGGAATGGAATGCGTTGAAATTTTTGAACGAGAAAGGCGAGTTTATTTCAGGAGATGACGGACGCGAGATTTTAGATTTGATAGAAAAAGGAAATATTGAATATGCACCAGTTGATAAGCTAGGTACATACACAACGGATGATACTTATATTCAAAAGCACATCGACGCAATCTTTGCCCTCGATTTGGTAGACCCTGAATTGGTCAAACCTAAGAAATATAAAGTTGTAGTTGACGCTGTTAACTCTACAGGCTCTATCGCTTTGCCACCTTTATTGGAGCAAATGGGGTGTGAAGTTGTCGTATTGAATGGAGAAGCAAATGGACATTTTGCTCACAATCCAGAGCCATTACCTGCTCACTTGACTCAATTGTCTCAGGCGGTGATAAGTGAAAAAGCGGATTTGGGTATCGCAGTTGACCCAGACGTTGATAGGTTGGCATTTGTCTGTGAAGATGGAGAAATGTTTGGCGAGGAGTATACTTTGGTTACGGTTGCAGATTATATTTTGCAGCACAAAAAAGGTAATACAGTCTCTAATCTCTCTTCTACGCGTGCATTAAGTGACGTAACACGCAAACACGGAGGAGAATATGCCGCATCGGCAGTAGGAGAGGTGAATGTCGTAAATATGATGAAAGCTACAAATGCTGTCATCGGAGGAGAAGGAAATGGTGGAATTATCGTCCCTGAACTACACTATGGTCGTGATGCTTTAGTTGGAATCGCTTTATTTTTGACTTACTTAGCAAAATGTGGGAAGACCGTATCTCGTCTGCGTAGCACATATCCTAGTTACTACATTTCAAAAAACAAGATACAACTTACACCTAATATTGATGTGGATGATTTGCTAGTCAAATTAGAGAAAAAATATGGACATGAGAAAATCAATACTGTCGACGGATTGAAAATTGATTTGGCAGACGGTTGGATACATTTACGTAAATCTAATACAGAGCCAATTATTCGGATATATACAGAGAGTGCAAGTCATGTCATTTCCGAAAACTTAGCGAGTAAAATCCAAGCAGATGTTAATGAAATCTTGAAGAATAAATAATGCTTCTAATAAATTAGATTTTATTAGCGTTACACGGTATTAAGAATGAGCGGATGACTTTAGGTTTCATCCGCTCATTTTTTTGTCTATATTTTGAAGTGTTTATTTATTGTCGATATTTTATCATTTTGTTAGATACTCTCCTGTCCATTTTTTAGCAATATGGAAGTTGTATTTTGCGTAGCTTCTATATATTTTTCTTGTTTAAAGAATATTTTATTATATTTACATACTTAATAATGTATTCATTCTAATCGTCCAAAATTCCTCAATAATAATGCTTTTTTTTGCGAAAAAATTATAAGTCAAAATTAATAACATCGCTTCATTTATTTGTCTTCAAATATCAATTTAGCGAATTTTCGCAAACTCACCCCATTTAAATAAAAAAAATAAATAAGTTTAGTTGTCTCAATAAATTATTGATAATCAACATGTTACTTGATTTTCTTGTCAGAGCGAATGTTAAACATCACGTGGAAGTCATTAAAAAAACGATAAAATTGCACAACACATATAGTTTTTTGCCTATTTTGCCGTCCGAACGAAACGAAATAGCAAAACTGCTTAATAAATTAGTATGAAATTTTTAAAACTACTTTCTATTTTTACTTTCCTATTGTTTTGCCAAACGACGATATTTGCGCAAGTAACAATTAAAGGAAAAGTAACAGACGAAAACAATGGCGAAGAGTTAATCGGAGCTAGTATCGTCATCGAAGGAACTGGAGTCGGTACCGTGACGGATTACGACGGAAGCTATAGCTTAAAAATAAAAGCCGAGCTACCTGTTAATGTTGTTTTCTCCTATATAGGATATCAAGATAAAATAGTTAGTGTTACAGAAAGTACAAAGCTTGATGTTATGCTGGGCGAAGCTGCAAATGTTTTAGAAACAGCACTTGTAAAATCTCAAAGGATATCAGACAAGCAAAAAGCGGCACCTTTAACGGTTGAGTCGTTGGATATCTTAGCGATAAAAGAAACGACTTCAGATAACTTTTACGACGGTTTGGGGGCACTGAAAGGTGTAGATGTAACTGCGGCGAGTTTAGGTTTCAAAGTTATTAATACACGTGGCTTCAATAGTACAAGTCCTGTACGTTCTTTACAGATTATTGATGGAGTAGATAACCAGTCTCCTGGTCTTAACTTCTCATTAGGTAACTTTTTGGGAGCGACAGAATTGGACATTCAAAAGGTTGATATCATCGTAGGGGCGAGTTCTGCATTTTATGGACCGAATGCCTTTAATGGTGTAATCGCGATGGAAACTAAAAATCCTTTTGTACATAGAGGACTTGCAGCATCTATCAAAGCAGGAGAGCGCGCGATGTTAGAGGGAGCATTTAGATATGGAGACTCTTTTAAAAATAAAGAAGGTAACGAAGCATTCGCTTACAAGGTTAATTTCTCTTACCTGCGTGCAAATGATTGGGAAGCTGTCAATTACGACGCTGTTTATGATGAAGATAATGAGTTCAACAATGTAGGTGACCCAGGAGGATATGATGCAGTTAACCGTTATGGAGATGAATACTTAGCTAATCTAGATTTATCTGGTAATGCTACTAGCGAGGGCGCTCCTTTTAATTTTGCTGGATTGAGAGAATTTCACCGTTCAGGATACAATGAAATCGACCTCGTCGACTATAATACACGTAATCTGAAAACAGGTGCAGCTTTGCACTTTCGCTTAAGTCCTGAAAAAGGGGCAGAGTCAGCGGAATTAATAGCAGCGGGTAACTTCTCAACAGGAACAACTGTCTATCAAGGAGATAATCGTTTTAGCTTAAAGAATATTGCTTTTTGGCAAACACGTCTAGAACTAAAAAAGAAGGATAAATACTTCTTGCGTGCATACATGACAGATGAGTCATCTGGCGATAGCTATGACCCTTACTTGACGGCTTTGATACTACAAAGAGAAGCAAAAAACAATGCAGATTGGGGTAAAGATTATTTAAACTACTGGAGATTACAACAGGACGGACAGCCAGAGCGTGAGATAGAAAGACCAATAGAAGAAGGGGGCCTTGGTTTTCCTCTAATTACTATAGAGAATGGGATGGTTTTACCTTACGATTATGAAGGAGCTGCCGCTTGGTACGAAAATCCTGATAACTTAGCAGCTCTTGCTCGATTTCATGAAGCAGCCTCAGCGGCGGCTGATGCGGCTGGAACAGGTTCTTCGGTAGATAGGTATGAGGTTGGAACACAGCGATTTGAAGATAAATTTGATGAGATTACATCAACATTGAATGCAAACAGTGGTTTGTTCCAAAATAATGGTTCTGCCATTTATGATAGAAGTGCACTTTACCATGTGCACGGGGAATATAACTTTCCTGTAGAAGGATTAGAGTATCTTAAAGTAGGTGCTAATACGCGTATATATACGCCTGACACTAGAGGAACTATTTTCGCAGATACGGGTGACGTTGTGATTAGAAACTGGGAAATAGGAGCATATGTTGGTGTAGAGAAGAAATTTTTAGACGATAAAATAGCTATCTCTGCAACTCTTCGTGGTGATAAAAATCAGAACTTTAATGTAATTGCAACTCCTGCAGCCTCTATCGTATTTAAGCCAAAACCAGGAAGTTTCTTACGTGCATCTTTCTCTTCTGCGGTAAGAAATCCAACTTTAGCTGACCAATATCTTGATTTGAATGTAGGACCGGCTACATTACGCGGAAATCTGACTGGAGTAAACGACTTGATTACACTTGAGTCGTTTGGAGATTATAGAGACTCTCAAGACCCTACGGATTTAGATAGCTTTAATATCAGTGCCGTTCGTCCAGAGAGAGTAAAAACAGCAGAGATAGGTTACCGTACAACACTATGGAATAGTGTGTATGTTGATGCTGGATATTATTTCAGTGTCTATAATGACTTCTTGGGGTACAACATTGGGTTGGTACCGACTATCGTAAACAATGTAGTACAAGATGTTGATGCATTTAGATATTCTGCAAATTCAGAAAACCAAGTAACAACACAAGGATTTTCTATCGGATTGAGCTATTACTTATGGAATTACTTTCAGGTAAATGGTAATTATTCTTGGAATAAATTGAATATCGAATTTGATGATGACCCTATTATTCCAGCATTTAATACCCCAGAACATAAGTTTAACTTAGGTTTTGGAGGTAGAAATATCCAAACAGGCAAAATCAAAGGTTTTGGTTTCAATGTTAACTACAAGTGGGTTAAAGGCTTCTTGTTTGAAGGCTCACCTCAGTTTACAGGTTTTGTTCCAAGTTATGGATTGCTTAATCTTCAAGTGAATAAGACTTTCCCTGATGCCAATTTGACAGCTAAAATAGGAGCATCTAATATCTTGAATAACTTACACTATGAAGCATACGGTGGTCCACTTATCGGACGTCTAGCTTATATTTCTTTTACTTATGATTTTAAGAAATTAGATTAAATCATTAGTGTAGCATAAAATGAAAATTATCCTTTTTGGATTCAATTTTATATAATTTTAACCTTAGGATTTTTAAAATAATAGACTTACTACTTAAGTAGTTTTTTGTTTAAATTCCTATAAACATTCACAACAATTACTCAATAAAATTTGAATAAAAGTATGAAAAAATTTAACACTCTTTTCTTCCTTCTTTTAATGTGCGTATGCGGAAACATTAATGCTCAAGACCGTTACTTGGATGAAGTATTTACTGATGTAACAATAACTCAAGATGTAGAATATGCTACTAACTTGACTGTTATTACAGGAATGCCTGCACCAGAGACTTTGGTAATGGATATTTACGAACCAACAGGTGACACAGAGACTGACCGTCCTGTCGTTATTGTATGGCACACAGGTAATTTTTTACCAAACCCAACAAATGGTTCTACTGTAGGTACTCCAGAAGATTACACACCAGTTACTGTTGCTACTAAATTAGCAAAACGTGGTTATGTTGCTATCATCCCTACTTACCGTAAAGGATGGAATCCTATCGGTGATTTGGACACACGTGTAAGTACATTGATTAATGCATCTTACCGTGCTATTCAAGATAGTCGTGCTTTAGTACGTTTATTGAATAAATCAATCGAAGTTGACAACAACCCTTACGGTATCTGTTCAGGACGTATCACTCAGTGGGGTATCGGTACTGGTGGTTACATCACTATGGGAACAGCGACTCTTGATGCTTACTCTGACATCGTATTGGACAAATTTATCGGTCCTGATGTTACAGGTGACGGTATTCCTGACCCTTATGTTGTAGAAGCAATCAGCGGTGACCCTGACGGTTTGGTTGAAGCTCCATTAAACTTAGTAAACCACCCAGGTTACTCTTCTGAATTTGCACTTTGTGTAAACATGGGAGGTGCATTAGGTGATTTATCTTGGATTGATGAAGGTGATGTACCAATGATTGGTTTTCACACACCAGCTGACCCATTTGCACCTTATGATACAGATATCTTGATTGTACCAACAACAGGAGATTTAATCGTTGAGGTTTCTGGTTCTTTTGACGCATTAGAGCGTGCAAACGAAGTAGGAATTAATGATATTTTGGGTGAGAATACAGGTGACTCTTTCTCTGAAGCAGCAGCATTTAATGCAGAAAATCCAAACGACCCAGAAGCACCAGTTGCTCCAGCAGGTGGTTTGAAAGGATTGTACCCTTTTAATGCTGAGATTCACACTAATCCATTCTCTGGAGCACCAGCACCAGAGTCTGACCCTTGGAATGCATGGGATGCTGCATTTTGGAGTACAATTGCACACCCAAGTTGCCCAGAAGGTGCACCAATTGAGCAGTGTAACTTCCACGTAATCAATAGTATCAACAATGCTACTATGTCATACGAAAAAGCAGAAGCGAACATTGACGAAGCTATGGGGTACTTCTTGCCACGTGCATTTACGGTATTAGATTTGGCTACAACTAGCTGTGTATCAAGTACAGAAAATGTAATTGATAATGCTTCTATTGGTTTTACAGCAACTCCTAATCCAGCAACATCAGAATTACGTTTAAGCGTAAGTGCTGACGTTACTATGGAAGCAGTTACTGTATTCAACTTAAACGGCCAAGCAGTTGCTACTTTCAATAATGTAAACGCAAGTTCATTATTGATTAACCGTAACGGATTGCCAAATGGTGTTTACTTAGCAAAAGTAACTACTGAAGGTGGTGTTGCTACTCAAAAAGTAATCTTTAACTAAGATTTGCTTTTTTAGCAGATGCTAAATTTATAAGAAGAGTGGCTATCACATGTTGGTGATAGCCACTTTTTTTTATCGAACTACTTAACTACTTTTGCGGCATGAAAAGAATTGGATTACTATCAGATACACACAGTCATTTAGACGAGGAGGTTTTTAAATATTTTGAAGAGTGCGATGAGATATGGCATGCGGGTGATATTGGAGATATTTCGGTTGCCGATACATTGGAAGCTTTCAAACCATTTCGGGCAGTCTATGGTAATATTGATGACACGAAAGTGAGGGCTGCATTTCCTTTAAATTTGAGATTCGAATGTGAGGGAGTAGACGTTTTTATGACGCATATTGGTGGTTATCCTGGTCGATATAAACCGCGTGTGCGCGAGATTCTCTATGCAAATCCTCCTAAACTATACATCTGTGGACATTCGCACATTTTGAAAGTCATGCCTGATAAAAGATTGGGCAATATGTTACACATCAACCCTGGTGCGGCAGGAAATCATGGTTTTCATCAAGTAAAAACAATGGTTAGATTTACGCTAGAGGCTGGAAGAATAAAAGATTTAGAAGTAATAGAAACGGGTAGGAGAGGGATGTAATAGAAACCAAAAATGCCATGTCTTACTAGACATGGCATGTTTGTTAAAAATAAAACCTTTTAAAGCTACACTTTAACTTCGCAAGTAACTAGCGCCATTCACATCTAATATAGCACCCGTCATAAATTCAGTACCTTCCGAAGCTAAGAACAATACCGCCTTTGCGACCTCTTCTGGTTCTGCTACACGATTTAATGGACTTTGTGCTCTAATCGACATACCTGCCTCACTTTCCAATATATCCGCAGCCATATCCGTTGCTACAAAACCTGGCGCGACAACTCCGATAAAGATATTCTCAGGAGCAAGTTTTTTAGCCAATGATTGACTCATGGCATTTAGACCCGCTTTGCTTGCAGCGTATGCAGGATGATTAGGTTCGCCTCTAAATGCTCCGCGAGAGGAAATATTGACGATACGACCACCGCCACTTTCTAGCATCGTCTGTACAACCTGATAGGTAGCATTAGCGGCGCCTGTGAGATTAATGGCGAGCGTTTGCGCCCATGAGCTTTGCCATTCCTCATAGTTTACCTCATCAATCGCATGCGCGGCATAAATACCCGCATTATTAACTAGAATATTGATTGAACCAAATTCTGCGACTACTGCCGCAACCAATCCTTCTACTTCATCAGCATCTGATATATCGGCTTTTACCGCAATATGTCCACTTCCTGCAAGGCTTTCGATAGTTGTTTGTGCTGCGCGACTATTTTTTCTAAAGTTAATAGCTACACGTGCGCCTGCTGCTGCAAATGCCGTCGCACATGCCTGTCCAATGCCACGTGAACCTCCAGTAATGAGTACCGTTTTATTTTTGAATGAAAGCACTTGTGTATTTTATTTTGAGTTGATTATGTCTGTAGTGAAGTTGTTTCTAATAGACTTCTTTAATAAAAAATAGTATCCGCCTTTTCGCTTAAATAAAAAGGAAGCGTCCAACCTAAACGAAACCCAACTAGTAAATCAAGTCGCTCAGCCGTATCCGTCAGACCCGTATCTACATTGATGCTTCGGCGATTTTGGGTGAACCCTTCTATGAGTTCAAAGCCAGCATAAAAATTGATTAAGCGATTTCTGCTATGGTGCTGATAGCCAATAAATTGCTGCAATGCCAATCCGTTTGTTAGTCTGTCATAGCCCTTGCGACCGTCTGTTGTTAATTCTGTGACAAATGAATTAGGGTCCAGTTGAATTCTAATCTTATGCTGTAAAAGTCCAGCACCGAGTTGAATTCTTATACCTGAACGATTATTGTCTTTCAATAGTCCGAATAGTTTTCCAACATAAAGCCCTGTGTACGAACCTCTTTCTCGTAAATCTACAGTAGCTGTTGAAAAGTTGTTGTTGTAGATTGTTCCATTTTCATTTTGTAAAGAAGCGAGGACATTTTCCTTTACGACACTACCGAATAGGAGAGAGGATTGTAAACCGAAGATGAAATTTTGTTTGTCTGTTAGATACTCTAAGTTAAGACCAACAGTTAGATTATTTCCAAAGCGAGTTTGTAAGTCTTTTTGTGGGAATTGATTTCCGTAGTTAATCGTCAATAATATAGCGTTTCCTTTATTTTGACCAAATGATTGAAAAGAAAAACAAAGGCAAAGGAAGAATAAAAGGTATAATTTTGATTTCATGCTAATATGTTGTTTTAAAAAAGTTCTAGAATTCGAATAGCTTTTGACTGTGTGCGATTTAAAGGATAATCATGATAATAATCCTAGCTCACTTTCTTTTTTGATTTATAGCTTTAGTAAATGCAAAATTAATTAAAAAAATTGCAATTTTTATTTTGAGGTGCTTTGATATACTAATAAAATATTATTCTGACTCTCCGTAGATATGCAGAAATATAGACCGCATATTTTGATAGTTTCAATATGCGAAAAAAAATATGAAATAACTTTTAATAACTAATTAAAAAAAGCTTTGGAGATACCAAAAAAGTTCTTACTTTTGCCGTCGATAAGGGCCATATGATTGAATCCTTTTAAATCCCCCAGGCAGGAGACTGAGCAAGGGTAGGAAGTTGAGGCAATGTATATGGTTCCTTATTTTTTTGAAAAGGGATGTGCGTTTAAACGCACATCCCTTTTCTCATTTCTTCCCTTTCGGTACGTAGTTATTAAAAGACGCGTATTTCCACTCAAACGTTTGTTCGTACTTTCTTTTTCAATTTCTGGTAGTGAGTGAAATCGGTTGATACTCACGTGGTGACTCAAAGTCACCTTGCGAGTAGAAGAGATATCTCAGTCATTTTTACCCACTACCCAAATAACGTTACTTACTTAACTCTTTGAAGTCATCAGTAGTCTAAATCATTCGATTGCATATGTGCAAAAAAAAAGCAGTAACTCTCGTTACTGCTTTAAAAATGTGTGTAATTTTCTCTTGTATGTTTTGTACTCTAAATATTAGTTTTTGCGGCTTAAAACTGCCGTTCCGTAAATTAAACATACCGTTTAATCATATTTTGATACTTTTCAATATAATTATTTTATAATATGAAAATATCAACATATATTGCAGTCAGTTTTCTCATAGTATGTTTGTTTAATCGTCCTGCACTTCTAATCCCTCCTGAGGTGCAGGGTTTTTTTCTTCTTCTTTTATCAAACAAAATCTACTATTTCAACCAACTTACACAAAAACTAAATTTAATTTTTTACAGTAATTAATACTTAAATTAAATTCAATTTACGAAACAACCGTTCCTTTTTAATCGTATACCGTTTACACGCGTAAACAAACCGTTCCGTAAATATACAGTATTTTACGGAAATACCTAACATGGTATTATCAAAGATTTTCTCATAGTATGTTTATCATTCCTACACCGGTTCTTCCTTTTTGGTGTAGGAATTTTTTTTTGCCCTCACAATAAAATGATAAGAACATTTTCTCTTTTGCCAATTTTATGCCAAGTAAGAACATATTGGTGAAAATAAATTTTGTAAAAGTTTGATAGTTAGGTTGTTGATTGATTTAGACTCTTATCCCTTATTTATTTCCTTAATTTTAAGGGATTCTTTCCTCAAATATACTCGTATATCAATTTACCGTATCCTAAACGAAAGCGACCGCTTACTAGCCTATGTTGCTACTCCCTAATTGTAGGTAATAATTTCATTTTTAATTCCCTTTCTTTGTACTGTGTAGTTTTCTCATAGTATGTTTAGTGCTCCTGCGTCTTTGATGTAGGAGTTTTTTTTTGCCCTTTTTTTAGCTTTGAAAAGAACATAATCAGATGATATTTGAATGGAAACTATTTAATTGACTGATGAGTTGAATTTTGCTTTTAAAGAAGACCACCTAAGGTGACCCTCAAGCAAATTTAAGCTGCACTAGATAACTCACAAGTAACTCTAACAAGATAAACTCCATGAAACTATAAGAAGCTTTATTCTCGCAATTCTGTTTTAAAATGAAAAAAGGCTTATCCGCATTGCGTGCGGATAAGCCTTTTTTGACATCTAGAACGTAAGAGCCTAAAACAAACCATGTAGTTCGCCCTGTACCTGACTGATAACCTTCCCTAAATCTTCGGGACGATTGAAAAAGTCAATCTCATCAGCATTAATAATCAACAACGGACCTTCAGAGTAACCGTCAATCCACGTTTCGTAACGCTCGTTCAACAATTTTAAATAATCTAAGCTCATGCTGCCCTCATAGTCTCTACCGCGAGATTGGATGTGAGAGACCAATGTAGAAACATTAGCACGTAGATAAATCAATAAATCTGGCGGTTGTACTTGTGTTTCCATTGTTTTGAAAAGCGTGAAGTAATTTTCAAAATCACGAGTACTCATCAAACCCATATCATGCAAATTGGGAGCGAAAATGTGTGCATCTTCGTAGATAGTACGGTCTTGAATAACCGTTTTTGTTCCACCTTGGATTTCTAGTATTTGTTGGTAGCGACTATTTAAAAAATAGATTTGTAGATTGAAAGCCCAACGCTTCATATCCAAATAGAAATCACTTAAATAAGGATTATCTTCTGTAGATTCGTAATGTACATCCCAATTGAATTGTTTACCCAATTGTGTACAAAGAGTAGTTTTTCCGGCTCCGATATTTCCGGCAATAGCTATATGCTTAATCGGAGATTTTGTGCTTTCGCTCATATTCTGTTTTTGCTGCGATGAAAGGGGTATTTTACTAGTGTGCTGAGAAACAATTGATAGAATGAAAGCAAAAGTAATAAAAGGTGACAACATTGTCAGAGTGATTCAACAAAAAAGAAATTTATACCGCAAATTCTCCTGTTTTAAAATTACAGATATTAGTTTTGCGGCGCAAGATGCTAGGTTTTAGGTATTTTAGACTTTAGAGACTAACGTCTAACATTTTTCGTCCAAAGTCAAATACTTACAAACCTACTTAACATTCAATATCTTTCACAAGGTCGTACAGGCTGTCGTCAACCGTCAACCATCAACCGTCAACCATTCCATATGTCCTTTTTAATTAAAAATGCAAAAATCATTAACCGAGGAAAAATAACCTCAGGTGATATATATATTCAAAACGGTCGTATTGAGCAAATAGGAGGCGTAATTAATAGACCTGCCGACCGCGAAATCAATGCAGAAGGCAAATACGCTATGCCTGGTATTATCGATGACCAAGTTCACTTTCGGGACCCAGGTTTGACGCACAAAGCTGACCTATACACAGAGCCACGCGCGGCTGTAGCTGGTGGCGTAACGAGTTTTATGGAAATGCCAAACACGGTCCCTAATGCACTCACGCAAGAGCTATTGGAAGATAAATACCAGATGGCAGCTCAAAAATCTTTAGCTAATTTTAGCTTCTTTATGGGGGCAGGAAATGATAATCTGGAAGAAGTACTCAAAACGAATGCTCGAGATGTCTGTGGTATAAAAATATTTATGGGGAGTAGTACAGGTAATATGCTAGTAGATAATCCTGTTACTCTCGACCAATTGTTTTCGCAAGTACCGATGTTGATTGCGACACACTGCGAAGACGAGGATACGGTTAGAAAAAACTCCGCTGCTTACAAAAAGCACTATGGAGAAAATGTGCCTGTGGAATATCACCCACAAATTCGTAATGCTGCGGGTTGCTTTATTAGTAGTAGTATGGCGATTGATTTAGCGAAAAAGCACGATACGCGTTTGCACATTTTGCATATTAGTACGCGGGACGAATTGGATTTATTTAGAAATGATATTCCGCTCTCTGAAAAACGCATTACTTCTGAATTGTGCGTACACCATTTATACTTTAATAGCGACGATTATTATACAAGAGGTACTCAAATCAAGTGTAATCCAGCCATAAAAGACGAATCTCATCGTTCTGCCTTGCTGCCAGCCTTATTAGATGACCGTTTAGATATTATTGCGACAGACCATGCGCCTCATACTTGGGCAGAAAAGCAAAATAGCTATTTTAAAGCACCTTCAGGCGTCCCTTTAGTTCAGCACTCCTTGAATGTTATGTTAGAAATTCACCAAAGAGGGGAGATAAGCCTAGAGAAAATCGTAGAAAAAATGTGTCATGCCCCTGCGGAATGTTTTAAAGTAGATAGCAGAGGTTATCTAGAGGAAGGCATGTTTGCGGATATCGCTTTGTTTGATTTAGGCGAAAAATGGACAGTGAAAAAGGATAATATTCATTACAAATGTAATTGGTCTCCTTTTGAAAACCATGAATTTGAAGGCAAAGTGACACATACTTTCGTAAGTGGACACTTGGCTTATGAAAATGGTGTCTTTAATGAAAACAAGAAAGGCGAACGCTTGTTGTTTAAGTAAGAAGTTTAAAAGTTGTATAGTTTTAGAGTTGTAAAGTTACCGCTCTCACTTGTTCGTGGCAACTTTATAACTCTAAGGAACGCGGTATAAATAGATTCAGAATCTGAGTAGAGAAGTTTTGTTTTCAATTTGGGCTCCCGAGCAAAGCGTCGGGACAAGTTTTGAAAACCGCGTATACCGCGTTCCGAGCATCGGAAGCCTAGCTAAATAAGGA
>CALDUB010000465.1 GCA_937923465.1 uncultured Saprospiraceae bacterium | reverse complement strand
TTTATGAATGAGATTTGAGCGGCGTTTAAATTTCACTCAACCTCATTCATAAAGTCTATTTTCTTATATTTGCAACATTTTTCGAGAAAGCGATTTTTTCAATAAAACCATTTGATGAATTATAAAAATGCTATCCGTTCTGTACTCAATTTACTACACTTGGATTTGACAAAAAATCTGGAGTATGACCGATTGACGAAGTCAATTATGAAACGGGAGATACGCCCGAGTTCTAATTGTATTGACATCGGTTGTCATAAGGGCGAAATGTTAGAAATTTTACTGCGTCTTGCGCCAAAAGGACAGCATTATGCTTTTGAGCCGCTGCCTTTTATGTTTGAGGATTTGAAGAAAAATTTCAAGAATAAAGCAAATTTCTACTCTTATGCACTTGCAGCTGAGAACGGTTCTTCTACTTTTCAATATGTCAAAAATGCACCTGCTTACAGTGGCATCAAGAAACGCCGCTATGACATCGAAAATCCAGAGATTGAAGAGATTAAGGTAGAATTGAAAAAGTTGGATGATGTTATTTCTCCCGATACTAAGATTGACTTTGTAAAAATAGATGTAGAAGGTGCTGAGTTAGGCGTTTTGCAAGGAGGAAAAGAACTTCTAAAGAATAACAAACCTATCGTCATTTTTGAATGCGGTAAAGGTGGTAGTGATTATTACGGTACACAACCTAAGGACGTTTACACCTTTTTGACGGAAGAAATTGGTTTGCATATTGCTTCTTTGAAAGGCTTTTTGAAAGAGAAACAGACTTTGAGTTTGGATGAGTTTGAAAAGGCTTTTGAGAGTGGCGCGGAGTATTATTTTATTGCGTTTGCGGGGTAGAATGCTTTATTCTAGGGCGATTAAGCCCCCTACCCATTTGGGGGAACTCTCCTTTAGCTTATTTTATTAGAACCCTGCGATTGTACTTTTCAAAGCATTATAATTTCAAGATTTAAAGTAAAATCAACTTTGAAAAAAGTTCCCCCAAATGGGGGTTAGGGGGAAATTCCAACTACCCTACCTAAATTAGTAAACTCTAATTAACGCAAATCCAATAAAATGAAAACCATAATCATCGACGACGAACAAGACAGCCGCGAAACCTTGCGTAGCTACCTCACCCGCTACTGTCCCGCAGTAGTCTTAGTCGATGAATGCCCTGATATTCAATCCGCACAAAAGTCCATTCAGAAACATCAGCCGCAACTTATCTTTCTTGACATCGAAATGCCCTTTGGTAATGCCTTTGATTTGCTAGAACGTATTGATAATATCAATTTTGAGATTATTTTCGTGACCGCTTTTAGTCAATATGCCGTGCAAGCTTTTAATCTCAGTGCGGCACATTATTTACTCAAGCCTGTAGATATTGAAGAGTTAGAAAATGCTGTGGCAAAGGTCGGTGAGCGTATTTCAGAGAAGACAAAGACCAATCACACGCAGGTACTTTTAGAAAACATGAAGGTCTTAAAAAATCAAAATCAGAAGTTAGTCTTGCCACTATTGGACGGTTTGGAAGTGGTGCGAATGTCTGACATCCTATATTGTGAAGCAGAGGACAACTTTACTAATTTTTACTTTAAAGACGGTAAAAAGGCTATGATTTGCCGAGGATTAAAGCATTATGAAGGACTCCTGGAAGAGTTTGGTTTCTGTCGGGTGCATCGCTCGTCTATTGTCAATCTCGAATATGTGAAGCGCTATATGAAAGGTAAAGGCGGCTCTGTCATCATGGAAAACGGCAAGGAGATAATGGTTTCTAATAATCGGAAAGGGGAATTAATACAGCGGATTGGAAAGGGATAAAAAAAGCCCTTCCGAATTAACGAAAGGGCTCAGGAAGTAATAACTCATTTCTCTCTCCGGCTTTTACCGTAGTAAAGTTATACTTCCTTTATAAACTTCAGTCTCTCCGTCGATAAAGACAATTTCTGCGATATAAATGTATACTCCTGTGTTCATACGTTTGCCCAAGAAATAACCGTCCCAGCCCATGCTTTCATCACTTGGCATAAAGCCACCATTCTGATACATCAATCCACCATTGCGCTCATATATGCGGAACGACTTGACTTGTTCTACACCACGTTTTCCAAACATCAGAAATTTGTCATTGACGCCGTCATCATTCGGGCTAAATGCATCTGGAAAATAAACAAAACGACCTTTATTGACCATTATTTCGACCTGTGCCTCTGTGGTACATTGGGTCAAATTATCTGTCGCCATGACAGTAAAAAGAGTATTGCGCGTAGGCGTTATTTCTAAACTCTGGCAGTCTCCGAGAAGACAATCTTCTGGCAACATTTCACTGCTACTCCATTCATAAGTAACATCTTGTGAACTCGCGTTAGGGATTAATGTAATTGTTTCTCCTAAAAAAACAGTTCTGTTTTCTCCCAAATCAACAACTAATGGTGGCGGTGGTAATATTGCAAAGTCATAATCTTTCACACATCCTAGAGCATCTTGTACCGAGAAGGTATAAGGATTCGCGCTTAAGTTATTAACCGTATCCATATTGACAGTCTGTCCGTCAATCAAATACACATAAGGCTCCACCCCTCCCGCTACTTGGTCGATAAATAATTTTCCAGAAAAATCACCGTCTGCGCAGTTTACATCTTCGGTACGAAAAACAGCTTCAATTTCTGTTGGCTCGGTCACCGTAATTTCGGCGTTGGCAATACATCCAACTTCATTTTCTACGACGACAGAATAAGTGCCCGCAGTTAAATTTTCAATAGTGCTCGTCGTTGCTCCATTTGACCAAGTATAGGTAAATGTATCTCCAGGTCCTGTTACATTACTACGAATGACTGCATCTGCGGCACCATTACAAGTGATGACTTCGAGGATTTCGAGCGTAACGCCGACTGGTGCATCTGGCTCTGTGATACTAATAATGGTAACATCTTCGCAATTGTCTTCATTAGTTACAGTAACCGAATAAGTACCTGCTGGTTGATTCTCTATTGTCGCAGTCATATCACCTGTACTCCAGAGCCAAGAAAGTGGATTACCATTGGTATTTACCGTTGCACTCCCGTCCGTTCCTTGAAAACAAGTGACATTTTGAACGACTGATGTTGTCGCAATAAACTCGTCTGGTTGAGTAACCGTATAAGTCCCCACGGCTAGACAATTATGTGCATCAATAACTGCTACTTCATAAACGCCAGCACATAAATTTTGTGGATTATCACTACTCTCTCCATTGCTCCATAGTATATCATAAGGCGCTGTCCCTCCTTCTATTGCGATTGGTATTTCACCATCGCATGCCTCAAAACAAGAAACATTTATTTGACCTAAATCATTGATAATCAACTCATCGGGTTCTACAACGTTTAAAGTAAAAATAGTATCGGTCATATTATCCGTTAGGGTTACATTATAAACTCCTCCTGGTAAATTATTCAAAAACACTTCGAAATTTTGACCTGGCACAATACCGACTCCTGACAAAGTATTGCTGGCACCTGCCCATTGATAAGTATAGGGTGGAAAACCATTTTGTACAAAGAAACTTACTGTTCCGTCCTCATCTCCGTTACATAAAACACTACCGTCTGTCACCGTTGGAAACATGATATTGATAAAAGGCATGTCAAAACACAAAATGTCTTCACAGCCATTTTCATCAGAGACGGTAACACAATAATTTTGACCACCTAAAAGGTTAGTTGGATTTGGAATGGTCAGGGTATTTGACCAATTGTAACTATAGTTTCCTGTTCCTCCTATTGCTGTAATAATTACCTCTCCGTCAGGTTCGTCCTCGCCAGATGACGAATTGACTATCGTAACATCCGCAATCAATTCATCTAAGACCGTCAAGTCAGTATTAATAACCTCAAAACAACCGCCACCTGTCGGTAAAGTATCACTATAAAATCCCGTCATATCATACACCGTCGAACCAACACTAACACTTCCACCAGCGCAAAGTACAGAAACATTTGTTTCTTCGAGATTATCGCTACCCGCATCCGAAATCGTCAAATCAAAAAATCCTGGTCCGTTAAAAACCATTCCGTCTATGATAAGAAAATAAACAACATCTGGGTCGAGACAAGAAAGTTCTAATGATTGGTCAAAAGAAGTATTCTCCCATATCGACTCAATCAAAATATAAGGTCCGCTACAATTGTTTTCGAAAGCCTGAAAAACTGCTAATTGTAAAGTAATTGGGTCTTCGGGAACACTAACTGCTTCAATCAAAACGTGACCTGTAGAGGAAGGAGAAAATGTAAACCAAACCGAATTTTGAGAACCCCAATCGGTATCTGGGTCGTTGGTATTAATCGCACAGTGATTTCCTAATGGACTAGGTAGACTCACAGAGCCGTCAAGAGGTACACTTCCAAATTCGTAAGCGTCACAGATTAAATCTGGTCCCGAGTCATACGTCGTCGCTCTTATTTCCAGTCCAAAGTGCCCCATATTCACATAACCATTGTATATCTCCGAACCATCAATCATAATGTAGTAAGTCGTATTCGGAAGAAGACATGGCATAGAATAATTCACATCTGCTTCTGCATAATCGGCTATATTATCTATCAGCTCAAACTCCCCTTCACAGTTACCATCTAAGGCTTGAAAGACAGCCAGTTGTAGCAAAAAACCAAGTCCTGTATCACCCGCATTTTGTGGATCACTCAAAGCTGTAATTTGTGCTTGAGGAATAGTCTCTGCTCCTGTAGTAAATGAAAACCAAACGCCATTTTCATTACACTGTATCCCACCTTCGTAGTCACATGGGTCTAAATCATTACCTTGTGTAGCACAAAAATTATTAAACAAACCCGCAGCGGCATCACCTAGCGTAACACCCTCAGTCAAAAGACCTAAATCTACCGCTCCACACAATTCGTCATTCACATTATTTAAAGGCGCTCCTACTATGTCTATTGTGAAATTTAAAGTCCCACCAGAGTCTCCACCATTTGGCAAATCAAGTGTATAATCCTCACTTCCGTCAATAGGTAAAGGAAAATCCTGACATACTTCTTCTGTACAATCCTCCGATATGTTACAACTCAAAAAACCATCATTATCAAATACCTTAAAACAAATATTCAATAAAGGCGACGCATCTTGTCCACAAGTATAAGTCTCACTGTACTGTACATTTGGTAATGCCGTAAAACAAACGCCAGTTTGAGGATACGTCGTGTAACCTTGTCCTTGGATGTTAACTTGAAAATTGGGAACAGGTGTTCCAAAGATGTCACCACAAGTTGTAGTAACATCAGCACTATTAACAGTTAGGTTGACTGTTGCTTGAGCATTTGCAAAATTGCAGATAAAGAGAAAAAATGAGCTGAGAAGGATGCTTCTTATTTTCATACTATTTTTATTAGGTTTGTTTTCCCCGAAAGTTATTCAGTGTTGGTAATTCGCAGAATTCGAAAAATACATTATAGTAGAACACAATAGTTCTTTGTGTTTACTGTTTGTTTGACGTACATATGTGTTAAAATGCATAGTTCTTGACTGCTAAGTTAAGTTAAGCTAGCGTTAAAATGTTCAATGGAAATAATATGAGGAAGGAAAAATCAGGTCGGAAAGATAACGCTTTTAATAATATAATTCGTATTTACAATATATAAAAAGTCGGCTCTTGCACAAACAAGAGCCGACCTTTTACTGAAGGAACGCGGTACAAATAGAGGTATTTTACTAAATACTATCTCGTCAACTCCTTTTGCAAGTCTTCCAAAGAAATACCCTTTGTCTCTGGCATCATTTTCCAAACAAATATTAGTTGCAAAACCATCATAAATGCAAAGAAGGCAAAAACGGGTGCTGCTCCGATTTGCGTAAACAAGACAGGTATCAATGAAGGGATAATCGCCGCCAATACCCAGTGTGTACTACTACCAAATGCCTGTCCATCTGCTCGCAAGTGATTGGGAAATATTTCAGAAATGAAAACCCAAATTACTGCCCCCTGCCCTATAGCATGGGCTGCGATAAACATAAAGAGAAAGATTGGAATTGCCATGCCTTGCCAACCAGCAGAAAAAGCAATAGCGACCATTGATAGAGAAAAAATATAACCAATAGAGCCAATATACATCAATTGCTTGCGCCCCAACTTGTCAATAAGAGATACACCCAGTAAGGTAAATACTAAATTAGTGACGCCAATACCGACACTACTCAACAAAGCGGTACTCTCTGCTAAACCCGCA
Organism: uncultured Saprospiraceae bacterium; assembly: GCA_937923465.1. Lineage (GTDB taxonomy): Bacteria > Bacteroidota > Bacteroidia > Chitinophagales > Saprospiraceae > JAHDCG01. The sequence goes on along the minus strand of CALDUB010000465.1, from coordinate 13,794 downwards.
GCAGCAAATATGCGTGGAGCATAGTAAAGCAGCGCATTGATACCCGAAAATTGATTAAAGAAAGCTATAAGAAATGCTAAAATCAATGGGAAACGATACTTTGAGATAAAAATGGTTTCGCCGGGAGCTTGGTCCGACTCGTTCTTTAAAATCGCGTTCATTTGTTCTTCTACATCAGCCTTAGGGTCAATGAGTTGTAACGTTTTAGCTGCCTGCGCACGGTCATTCTTCTTAATTAAAAGCCAACGCGGACTCTTAGGAACACCCAATACCATTAAAGTATAAATAATGGCAGGAATGGCTTCTACTCCAATCATCCAGCGCCATGCATCTGTTTCAATTCCACTCAAAAGGTAGTTAGAAACAAAAGCAATCATAATTCCAAATACAATATTGAACTGGTAAAGTGCGACCAATTTTCCACGGTCAGCAGCGGGTGAAATCTCTGAAATGTAAGCAGGCGCAGCTATCGTAGAAGCACCAACTCCAAGTCCACCAATAAAACGAAAAGCAGCAAATATCCAAGGGTCTGTAGCTAAACCTGAACCAATAGCAGAAACAGTATAAAGAATACCTATCCAAAAAAGGGTTTGCTTTCGCCCTATCCTATCCGTCGGAATACTTCCAAATAATGCCCCAATGACCGTTCCCCACAGCGCAGATGCCATAATGACAAAGCCATGAAAAAATTCGCCTCGACTCCATAATTCTTGTAAGGAAAGGTCGGCTCCTGAGATAACGACCGTATCGAAACCAAAAAGAAAGCCTGCTAATGCCACGGTCAAAGACCAGTAGAAAATTTTGTTATTTTTCACTTGTTTATCGTTTTGTCTTGATTTTTAAAAAGCTGCCAAAAATATAAATTTATTTTTGCACGATTCTTTAAAGTCGGTCGAATCTTATGCTAATGTATAGCTTTTATTGTCAAAAATAGAGTTTATGCTAAAAATGAACCTATAAAAAAAGGGCTTGCCATTTTATATGACAAGCCCTTTTCCTGTACCAAAACTCTAATCCTAGAATTTAACTTTCTGCAAAACGCCATTCACATCTTGTGCGACATAAGCATCAGTAAAACCACGCTCTCTAGCTTTTGCCAAAGCGCGTTGTGCTTGTTCAAAACTATTGTATCCTGTTAAAAGAATAATTGTGAACTGACCTTTATACTGCTCTGCAATTTGTCCAATATCCAAAACACTATCACGGTTAAATGACTTCTTAGGATTGCTGTAAGCACCTAATCTTACCACATAAGTACCAAGATTACTAGAAGTATTTGTTGTCGTATTTCCTCCGTTATTGTAGCCACTGTTTTTGTAGTCGTTATTGTTTGTTTGAGGGCTAGTGCTTGCTGTACCAACACTAACATTACCTTCTGTCACCATGAATGCTCCAGAATAGCCGCGCCCCTTGATGCGTGTAGCTACTGCTCGTGCTTCCTCTGCTGTTGCATAAACACCAATACGGATTTTGTAAATATTACCTGCTGGTGTGTAGTAAACAGTTCCTAAGTCAGATAAGCTACTGAATTTAGACAAGTCAGCATTTTTATTTGCTGATACTGCTGCTACTTGTACGGCATACCCACTGCTGACATTTGTACTTCCACCTGTTGGGTAGTTTCCACCTGTGTTTCCTCCACTTGGGTAAGTTCCGCCTCCAGTATTGCCACCAGAAGGATAAGTTCCACCTGTATTGCCAGTATTCCCACCTGTTGGATAGCTTCCACCTGTAGTACCGCTCCCATTATTGGTTCCTACATAACCATCAGAAGTAGATTTAATTTTTGACGTTCCTAAAATGCTACTATCGTTTGTACTTCCTGTACGAACAGAGCGATTAATTGGAAAGAAACCAGACTTATTGTAATCAATAGAGTAAGTCGTGTTTGGATTTAAACCAATGATATAGTTACCGCTATTGTCAGTCGTTGCTTCCATTATCATTCCGTCACTTTGACGGCGCGCACGCACGACAACATTAGGTAGTCCTACTCCATTACGTTCGTTTACTACGCGACCATTGAAACCTAAGAAATCTCCAACAGGTTGTGTGTTTCCTCCCGTTTGGCTACTTCCGTTTGTGTTTCCACTGTTAGTATTTCCACCATTATTACCTGGTCTAGTAGAGCCATTATTGTTATTCCCGCCTGTTGTCGTCACATCAGTACCACTCCCACGTCTCAATACAATCTTTTTACTATTTGTGGTAGCGCCACTTGTCAAGTTAAAAGAAGTCGTGCGATAGCCTGTCTTGCGAATTAAAGGCTTACAAGTAAGTCCTGGCTTTACTTGAAAAGAATATAAACCATTCACATCAGTCAAGAAAACACCTTCTCCACAGTCGGAAAAATCAATAGTTGCGTCTTTAATCGGGCGACCATTTTCATCCGAAACGTTGACGACCATTCTTACCGTTTTGCGTTTGATACGGTAAATATCATATCCCCCTTTGCCACCTGGGCGATTAGAAGTAATATAACCCAGGTTATTTTTCACATCATAAGAGTAACTCAAATCATCGTAAGGAGAGTTAACTCCTGTACCTGCATGGTAAATATTTGTAAATCTCTTACCTGATTTTTCTGCACGAAAAATATCGTAACCTCCAAATCCGTCATGCCAATCAGAAGAAAAATAAAGAGATGTACCGTCATGAAATGGTGAAATCTCATTTCCTTTTGAGTTTACTACAGAGCCTAGATTTTGAGGTGGTGTCCAAGAAACACCTGTGCGGCGAGACATATAGATATCAAAACCTCCAAATCCATCTGGTCGGTCAGATGCAAAATAAAGCGTATTTCCGTCATCTGCCCAAACAGGATATCCTGTAGAGAATCCTTTACCATTATAAGGGAAAGCAGATGCTTCACTAAAATCAGCAGAACCTTCTACCGCTGCAATATAAATTCCCATTTCGATTCCGCTACTTGGGATATGACGCGTACCTTCTATAAAATTATTAGCAGTATAAGCTACCCATTTTCCGTCAGGAGAATAAGCAACTGGTCCTTGATTATATACATTTTTCAAATCAGAATGCAAAAATGCTGGTGTGCGCAAAAATCCACTGTTATCACGGTCTGTAATAAAAAGTTGATTTGGATTTCCTCCTGCAAAGTTCTTCTTAGACTTTCTGTCATTTCCTCTCTTCAAGTCTTGACGAGTAGAAGAAAAAACAACTCTATCGCCAAATGGAATAGCTGCGAAATCATCTCCAGAAGTATTAATAAATTCACTATTGATATCTACTGCTGTTGGGTTGTTCTTATTTGCGTTAGCGAAAATAGCGCTATTTTGATATTGCTTTGCTGCTGTTGCGTCAGTATCTCTGTATTTTATAAAAGACCGAGCCGCCTCTGTATGGTCTCCTAATGCCATCAATACCTTACCATAATTCAAGTGTGCTTCCTTTGCTACTTTTGAACTACTAACTGCTTGTTTGTAGTAATTTGCAGCCTCCTGCATATTATTGAGATGGCGATAGCTATCTGCGATGCGATTCAAAGCCACTACGTTAGTAGGCTTCTTTTTAAGAAATTTTTGATAAGATTTAATCGCCAATTCATAAGCTTTCAATTCATATTGCTTATTGGCTTTCTTGAGAGCAGACTGGGCAAAGATACCCGTACTCAAAAGGAGAGCGACCACAAGAAGGGTCATTTTTTTTAATAATCTCATAGAATTTTATTTGCAGCAGCAAGATATTTCGAATGCGTAGTTTTACTGCCTTCTTGGTTAATTACAGTCTTGATTGTATGTGTTATGTCCTGTGGTTTCTCAGAGGAACCGAAATCAGTCGCAAGATAAGAAATGTTACTTAAAATGCTGATTTTAAAGAGGTTAATTGGTCAAAAACAGCCAATCCAAGTCTAATTTTGTCGATTCTTCTTGAAAAAAACAGAAATAGGGATAGTCGAACTCATTCAACTATCCCTATCGCTTTTCTGGTATTATTTGTTTTCTTAATACCAAATAAATCTTCTTATCACTAGATTAATCCAAGTCATCCAAATCCAAATCTTCAATGACTTCTTCCAAGTCGTCAAAGTCCATTCCTTTAGATTTTGCGACAGCTAAATAACGGCTATTGTAAATAACAGCAATCTCGGAGCGTCCTGTTTTTCTATTATGCTTCATGTAAGCTTTGTGACCGTCAATTTCAGTGGTCCGTTCAAAACCATCTTCAGTCTCTTTATCCATTTCTAGATTAGACCAAAATGCCATGCCCATTAATGCTGCACCCAGACCTCCTGTATCTGTGATAGTCAAATCTAAACTTTGATTTCCGTCCCGATATTCTGCCTCTGCGATAGACACCTTCATGCCTCCAAAACCTGTCGTTTGACCTTCGCTAGACTTGCGTTCCATTCCGCCCACGCTACTCGGAAGCATTTTTTTCAATTCTCTAAAATTAACAATTTCTACTTCTTTGCCGTCTTTCTTGACATTCAGATTAATGCCTTCTAACGCTTTACTGATTTCGTTCAATGCGTTTTGTGGTTCTTGTAGGTCGATATTCAGTTCACCTGCAGATTTCTTACCGTCATCATCTGTCACAGTGTAATCTAAACTAATCGAATTCTTATCTTCCTCCTCTGTCACGGCTTCGCTTCCACAACTTTGTAAAAACAAGGCAAAAAGGGCGAGTGTGAGAGAACTTAATGCAATTCTTTTCATGCTTGGTTATATTGATTAGACTTGTTTATAAATTTGGACTTTGAACGAAAGATGTTAAATACCGTGTATCCAAAGTCTAAAATGTAAGTAAGTCTATTTGGTTATAAATTCTATGTCTTGTTTTTTATGGTTGATGAAATTTGTATCAATCAAAACCCATAAAATCATTTGTTCCTAAAACATTGGCAAGGTAAATGGCTTTAGTAAATAAAATCGCGAAATTTCGATTTTATTCAGCAGAATTCCGATGAGCGTACTGTTTTTTCGTATTTTTGCGCCAAATTATTCATTCTCCTCCTTCTAAAGAACGCGAAAAAAATAGATTCAGAATCTGAACAGGATTTTTTGCTCCCAATTTGCACTTTGAAAATCCTTATGTAGCTAGGCTATACGCGGTTTTCAAAGCCCAAATTGAAAACAAAACTTCTCTACTCAGATTCTGAATCTATTTATACCGCGTTCCTAATTATCTTTTTCACACACACATTAACTTAAACATGGAAATACTAAAAGCCATCATTTTAGGCGTCATTCAGGGTTTAACTGAATTTTTACCAGTTAGTAGCAGCGGACATTTGGAATTGGGTAAATACTTTATGAACGACCAAAGTGTCGCGGAAGAAAGTATGATGATGACAGTCGTTTTGCACGCAGCAACGGCGCTGAGTACTATTGTCATTTTCAGAAAAGACATTGCAGAAATATTGAAAGGTTTGTTTCAATTCAAATGGAATGAAGAAACACAGTTTTCGGCAAAAATTGTTATTTCGATGATACCAGCAGTGATTATAGGACTGTTGTTTGAAGAAGAAATGGAAGCTCTTTTTGATAAAAATTTATTGTTGGTTGGTGCCATGTTGATTGTGACGGGATTGTTACTTTTAATGGCTGACCGTGCTAAAAATACAGATAAAAAAGTGAGTTATCCCAATGCAATAGTCATTGGTATTGCGCAGGCGATTGCAATGTTGCCTGGTATTTCTCGCTCTGGTGCAACGATTTCGACTTCTGTTTTATTGAATGTAGATAGAGGAAGAGCTGCGCGTTTTTCTTTTTTAATGGTCATTCCGTTGATTTTAGGAAAAATAGCGAAGGACTTTTTATCAGGAGAGATTTTTGAAGCAGACGTCAATGTGGCAGCTCTATCGGCAGGTTTTGTCGCGGCATTTTTTACGGGACTCGTCGCTTGTACTTGGATGATTAAATTAGTGAAGAATAGTAAATTGACTTACTTTTCTATCTACTGTTTTATCGTAGCGGCTATCGCGATAGGATTGCATTTCTATAATTAACTTAACTACAAACCTCGTCTCCGCAACACTTACGGAGACGAGGTTCATAGTTAAATCGTTCATGGTTCATAGTTAGAACCTAGCCTTTCACCAATTCTCTCCCTGCTAGTGTAAAACCTTCTAAGTCTGCTAATAATGCTTTAGCTTGGTCTGCAATAACATTTAACTCCCCGACATTTTGTTCCAGTTTTTGACGGATACTAGATGCCACCAAAACCATGTGAAAATCATGTCCCGCTTGTAACACATCAGTTACTTTATTGACACTAACCTCCGCTTTATTGTAGGTTGCTTGCCACTTTGTACGCAATTCAGCGTTTTTGCCTAGTTCTTGCTTTCTCAAATCTTCATTACCAATCGAGCCACTCAATTCATCTAACTTAGCAAAATAAGCCTCTGAACTTGAGCCAACTTTTTCAAAATTAGATTTCAATTTGTCGTAACGACTTTGAATGCTTGTCCATTCTTTTTCAAAATCTTTTGAGACTTCGGGTAAATCTGGGTTTTCAGCCGACAATGCTGTTCCTGCATTTTCTAAACCTTCTACTAATTTAGAAGATAGTTTAATGCGATTTGACTCAAAATCGTCAATAGAAGATTTCAATTTTTCGCCGTGTTTCATGGCAGTTTTTGTCTCTTTGTAGCCACATGATGTGAGGCTGATAGACAAAACGCAAAGTAGTAAAAAAATATTCTTGAGCATGATATTTTGTTTTTCTGTTTAAAAATTCACGCAAAAATAGCATAGATTTATCACATCGCGCCTGTCCTAACATTAAAATTCATGTAATTATTCAGGTATCGGTCACTTTAATCAAATTAAAGAACCAATTTTAAGAAATCAATAGAACCTCCGCTAAAATCAGTGCCCGCCTGTCACGTACTTTTGTCGGGGATACCTTATAGTGGCTCAAAACAGGTATCGGGTACTAACTTTTGTTTATCATTATACTAAATCTTAATACTACAGCTCTTTTTCAGTAAAAGTGACCGATACCAACTTCAATAGGTACAAACTATTAGCAACTCTCTTCAATAAAAAAAGCACACTTTCACCTCACATTTTCCCCATTCATCAATCTCGTTTTTTTTAATGCGTTTTTTTTATGAAATTCGCCATATAATTACAGCGACGCTTATCGTCAACTATCAACCAATACCGATAACTATCGGAATCAACTAATCTAATATAATGACCAAACGAAATATTCTCTTACCAATATTAATCTTCTTTCTCAGCCTCAATGGTCTGCGCGCAGGCGAAGGCATGTGGCTACCCCAACTCTTGCAAGCCCTCAATGAAGGCGATATGCAGACTATGGGCATGAAATTAACTGCCGAACAAATTTATAGTGTTAATCAAGGTAGCTTGAAAGATGCAATTGTTCATTTTGGGGGGTTCTGTACCGCAGAGGTTATCTCAAAAGAAGGTTTGATTCTAACGAACCACCACTGTGGATTTTCTGCTATTCAGGAGCATACTACTCTGGAAGACAATTATTTACGCGACGGTTTTTGGGCAACAGATAAGAAAGATGAGAAGATGAATCCCGATTTGTTTGCCAAATTCATCGTGCGTATTGATGATGTGACAGACATGATTTTGAAAGGTGTTAAATCTAAAATGACTAAAGAAGAACGCCAATCTGTTATTGATAAAAATATCCAAGCAGCTCAAAAAGCAGCAAATAAAGAAAGCTACCAAGATGTAGAAATCAAGCCTTTTTTCAAAGGAAATCAATACTTCCAGTTCATTTCTGTTAGCTATCCTGATGTGCGTTTGGTAGGTGCGCCGCCTTCGTCTATCGGTAAGTTTGGAGCAGATACAGACAACTGGGAATGGCCACGCCACACGGGTGATTTTTCTCTTTTCCGTATTTATTCTGATGCAAATGGATTGCCTGCACAGCCAAATGCTAAAAATATTCCTTTGAAGCCTAAGCACTCTTTACCAATTTCGTTGGACGGTGTAGAAGAAGGTGATTTTTCTATGGTTTTTGGTTTTCCTGGTCGTACAAATGAATACTTGTCAGCATCTGCGGTAGAGCAAATCATGACAGTCACTGACCCTGCGCGTATCGCTATTCGTGACAAATCGTTGAAAATCATTGACGGATATATGCGTGCAGATGAAGCGATAAAAATCAAATATGCTTCTAAGTTTGCGAGTACTGCCAATGGTTGGAAGAAATGGATTGGAGAAGTGCAAGGCTTGGAGAAAACAAATGCTTTAGGCAAAAAACGAGCTTATGAAGCAGAATTCAATAAGCGCTTAAAAACTTCGAAAAAGAAATTTCCAAAGGAATATAAAACTTTGATTTCAGAACTTGATAATGTTTATGCGGAAATGGCACCTTATGCCTTGGCAGCAAATTACCAGAGTGAAGTGACAAGCAGAAATGTAGAATTGTTGCGCGTAGCTGGTTTGATGAAACGTTTAACGGATGCATTTGATAATAATGGAGCGGCAGGTTTCAATGGTTTTAAAGGTAGATTGACGGGCTATTTGGAAGGTTTCTATAAGGACTACTCTCCTATGGTTGACCAAGATGTTTTTGCGGCACTTATGGAGATGTATGTTACTAATTTAGATGCAAAATATGTTTCTGAGACGGTCAGAAAAGCAACTATGCCTCATGACAATGATTACTCGAAATGGGCAGCGTCCATGTATAAAAGCACCAAATTCACGGACAAAGCAGCAGTTGAGAAAATCTTCTCGATGAAGCCAGAAGCCGCAGTTGCAGCTATCAAAGAAGACCCTGCCTATCAGTTAATTATTGATATGCAAAGTCATTACAATAGCGTTGTCGCACCAACTTACGACAAGCTACAGACTCGTGTTGAGGACCTGATGCGTGTGTATATGCAAGCACAAATGGACGTTTATACGGACAAAAAATTCTTTCCAGATGCGAATAGCACGATGCGTGTAACTTACGGTAAAATAGAAGGTTACGAACCACGCGACGCTGTTATTTACAAAAATAAAACTTACCTTGACGGTATGGTAGCAAAGTATGTTCCTGGTGACTACGAGTTTGATTTACCGAAAAAACTCTTAGAATTAGAGGCAAATAAAGACTACGGTGTCTACTCTGAGACGGTCAATGGCGAGCAAAAAGTGCCTGTTTGTTTTCTCGGGAGCAATCACACGACAGGTGGTAACTCTGGTAGCCCTGCTATCGACGCGAGCGGAAACCTTATCGGTCTTAACTTTGACCGCGTATGGGAAGGCACGATGAGTGATATTAATTATGACCGCCGTATTTGCCGTAATATCATGGTAGATGCGCGTTATATTCTTTTTATCATTGATAAATATGCGGGCGCGGGGAGTTTGATTGAGGAAATGGAATTGGTGCATCCGAAAAAAGGGAAATAGAGTTTTAGGGTTGTGGGTTATGGGTTGTGGGTTTTTAAATTCAAATGCAAATTCAAGTATCAAATTCAAATTTCAAGGCGTTCTTGAATTTGAATTTGGTGTTTGAATTTAAATTTTATTCGTAATAATGAGTGTCAAAATCAGCCAATTAGAGAAAGAATTAAAGGAAAAATTCAAACCTAGACTCTTAGTTAAAGAATTAAAAGAAGACTTCCTCAAAAGAGGTTTTCTTATTAAATGCAAGGAAGAAAATCTTAATGAATTAAGTATTTTCTGTGAAGAATTACTTGAGCAAAATAAATTAGATGTTAAGTTTTTTGAAGAATACAATCTAAATTTTCTTGCGCTGATAGGTGAAACATTTATACAAGAACACGGCGGAGAATGGGTTTTCACCTCTTTCCCTAATATTATTGGTATCAAATGTACTAATGGTAATATTGCTACAGATTTTACAGCTTGGTGGGCAGATATTGTACATGAAGAAATATCATCCACAGAATTTGTAACACTTTTATCTCCTTATTCTTCGATAAAAATAGATTGTCAAAAGTGATTTTTAAATTCAAGTATCAAATTCAAATTTCAGGGCGTTCTTGAATTTGAATTTGGTGTTTGAATTTGAATTTTAAAAATCACAATCAAACCAAACTCACAACCCATAACTCTCAACTACACAACTCTCAACACGAAAAAATGGAAAAAATAACCTACCCCGTACTCATCTACAAAATAACTGACGAAGCCTACCTCGGTGTTCTCGTCGGGTCGGGCTATCAGGTTATGGAACGTGATGTGCGGCGTGTGAAAGACTCTTTGAGTGATTATCTGAAAAGAAATTATAAGAAGAATGACGATTATCCATTTTTTGAGATTGGAGAAGCGAAAATGAAAGCGATTGGCGTTAATATTCGCCCAACTTATACGACGAATTCGGGGGCTATTTTTCCAGTGAGTAAAGAAGTGCGAGTAGAAATGCCTGTCGTTTATGGCGAAACAGAGAAAGGTATTTATCAATGTCATTTACCTCTTTTTGGAGGTAGTTTTTACTATTATGACCCGCGACAATTGAAAGTTTTAGCGCAGCATTTTATCACTGTGCAACTGAATGAACGCGAACCAGAGAATGTTTATCGTTTTTTGGGCTATGGTATGCCCGAACTAGAGACAGTTTCCCTCAAAGTAAATTACAATCGCAACCAAGGCTGGCAAGGAGTTGGCGCTCAACGCAAATTTGATAATCTGGAGCGTTTGACAGAACGTTTGCCTTTGCCAAAATCCATGCAACGTCGCATGAGTGCCCTACCTCAGACGGCATGGGAATTAGAAAACAAAGTAGCAGAACTCACCGAAAAACTTATCACTCAAAAAGCGAATGTCCTCATCGTCGGTAAACGTGGGACGGGAAAATCTGCGATTTTACAGCAAGCTATTCGTAAGATTACGCCTGTCAGTAAGCGACTAGATAAAGGCAAGACTTTTTGGCGAATGATGCCACAAAGGTTGACTGCTAGCGCCAAATATTTAGGGGAATGGCAAAAAGCAGCAGAGGGTTTGGTTGAAGAATTACAAGCCGCGAATGGGATTTTGTGGGTGGTCGATATTGTTACTCTTTTGAGAACAGGCGGCAGTGGACCCGAGACAAGTGTGGCGGCTTATTTGCAGACTTTTATCCAATCGGGCAAGTTGCAAATGGTAGGTGAAGTGACGCCTTCCGAATTAGAAAGTTTACGTCGTTTGTTACCCGGTTTTGCAGAGACTTTTCAGTTGGTGCAGTTGGAAGAAATGACGGAAGTGCAGGTTTTTAGTATTTTAAAGAAACTGGCGGAATACTCTACTAGCAACCTGAAAATCAACATCTTACCTGATGCGCTACAATTAGGTTACCGCCTTTTAAAGCGCTATTATCCTTATGAAAGTTTTCCTGGGAAAGGAATTAAATTCTTTGGTCAATGCATTAATATTGCTCAAATCGAAGGCAAAAATGTTATCTCTAAAGATGATGTTATCCGCAACTTTACGCGACAAACGGGATTACCTGACCTTTTCTTACGCGATGAAATTCTGCTTAAAAAAGAAAAACTCCACGCTTATTTTAATGAAAAAATAATGGGGCAACCTGCCGCTACCGAGAAGCTGAGTAATATCATTCAGGTTTTCAAAGCAGGTCTAAATAATCCTTATAAACCTATCGCCACGCTTCTATTTGCAGGTCCAACGGGTGTGGGTAAAACGGCAACAGCACAAGCTTTAGCCAACTTCTTTTTTGGTCAAAACAAACAACGCAATCCACTCGTGCGCATCGATATGAGCGAGTATCAAAGTCCCAGTCAATTGTACCGATTTATTGGTTTTGGAAAAGAGCCTGGTGCTTTGGTAAAAGCCATTCGAGAGCGTCCTTTTGCGGTCTTGTTATTGGATGAGGTGGAAAAGGCGAGTTCTGTGATTTTTGATGCATTGTTAACGGTATTGGATGAGGGGGTGATGACCGATAATTTTGGTCGTCAGACGAATTTCAGGAATACGATTATCATCATGACTTCCAATCTTGGAGCCTCTAATCGCAAGTCGGTTGGTTTCTCGGAGACAACGAGCACACAGGCGAAATACGAGTCTGCTATTCAAAAGTTCTTCCGTCCTGAGTTCATCAACCGTATCGACGGTATTATCACCTTCAATCCGCTGAAACGCGCTGATATTCAAAAGATTACGCTCAAAGAGCTGAATGATTTAAAACAACGAGAAGGTTTTACTAAGCGCAATTTGACGCTTGAATTTTCAGAGAATTTAATTGCTTATTTATCTGAAATTGGCTTTGATGAAAAGTATGGTGCGCGTCCTCTGCAACGAGCGATTGATAGACAGGTAATGCAACCTTTGGCGGTTTGGTTGTTGGCGCAAGGGGATTTGTCTGATGTGATTTTGAAGATTGATTGGGATGGGGAGTTGGTTATTAGTTATTTGGACAGAATTTAATGTCGATAATTACCCCCTAACCCCCAGTGTGGGGGAACTTTTTTCAAAGGTATTCTGTGATAAATTTGAACATGCTTTGGTTGAAAGTCTAAAATTCAAATTAGCTATAAATTTAGCTCAACGAATGTTCCCCCATTCTGGGGGTTAGGGGGTTGAATAATGTTTGTCCAAAGTCTAATAATTTTGGTTGTCTTCCAAATATCTGAATAATTAGGCAAACAGAACCCTTATTTCTATCAATTAACAACAACCAACTTAGCCCCCAAAAACTTATCCCCCTCAAAAAACTGTACCCAATAATTCCCTTTCACCAATGAAGCTGTATTTATTGTCGTATTCTCTCCTGACATATTTTTCTCCAAAACAATACGTCCTAAATTATCAACTAACCGAAGTGCTTTTTTCCGTAAGTCCTCTGACTTCCAGTCAATTGTAAAAATGCCATTACTCGGATTCGGATAAATAGCCGCATCTGACGAAATACTAACATCAGACAAAACACTAAAAAAACCACAGCTGCTAGCCAGGTAAAAACCGTCACTAATACCTGCCACTGCCACACATCCGTCCGCCGTTATTTCAATAGAACTATAAGATATATTATCATCAGGGACGATGATTGCTTCAACTGTTCCATCCAAATTGAGTGTAGCAATAAACCCTTTAGGAAGGAAAGATGGGAAATACTCAGATTCTGAAGCCGTTTCAAGAAGTTTGTCATAGCTACCTACTACAAGAATTCGATTATCGGGAGTAATGACAATATCGTTAACAATGCCTATATTGTCTGGTAAATCAACGGTTGTTGACCAAAGTAACTCCCCTGCTTGGTTGATTTTACCAATCATTGGAACGAGCTCTGTGTCTTCCAATTGGGTACCTCCTATATAAAAATTATTTTCATGTTCCAGTACACGATGTATACTCTGGATGTTTGTTGATTCATAATCAAATTCCCATTCCGTCTCACCGTTCGTAGTTATTTTACGTACAAATCCCCGTGCATCATCCTCTGTAGAGTCAAGGTAAACTGTACCTACTATCAATCTTGCTGATTCATTTTGAAGAGTCAGAAAATCTAATGCTATCGTCGAATTATACGAGCCTTCAAAAGTCCCCACGCCTTCCATTATTTCTTGCCCTTCCGCATTGTAATCATAAAAAGCAGTGGCTAAGAAGTAAGGAACATCACTTATCCAAAAACCTAATACTCTAAAACCGCCGTCAGGTAAGGGGTACACGCGTGGCATTCTTCCTGTTCCAATGCCAGCAAATATATCTCTTTCCCAAAGGATTTCCCCATTAGAAGCCACCTTCCAAAGTTTAGCCGTTAACTCCCCACCAAAAGATAAAACACCATAAGTTCCGTCTGTTCCTTCACAAAGCCCATCTGCAATCAAAGCTGTAATTTCGCCTTCAAAAAAAGTGGTATCCAATTCTACTTCTCCTTGACTGTCAGTTT
>CALDUB010000464.1 GCA_937923465.1 uncultured Saprospiraceae bacterium | reverse complement strand
TTTATTGGTTTAGCAGACTTGGCGGAAGAAGGAAAGAAATTTGATTTAATCGTTCTCGACCCGCCTTCATTTGCTAAACGAGAAAGCGAGCGCGAACGTGCAATGGAGAGTTATTCTCGTCTGATAAAAGCAGCTTTGCCGATATTAGCGAAAGGTGGAATTTTATTGTCTTGCTCTTGCTCTAGTCGAGTAAAAGCGGCGGAATTTTTTGCGATAAATGAGCGCGTATTAGAACAATCTGGAAAACAATTTGAAGAATTAGATAGGACTTTTCATGATGTAGACCACCCGATTGGATTTGCAGAGGGGGCTTATTTGAAGTCGGTTTATTATCGAGTTGGGTAGATTTTAAAGCAACAAAAGCCTTGTTCGCATCACACGAACAAGGCTTTTGATAATAAGAGAACAAGAAGATTATTTATCACCCGCTTTATTCAACTGACTATTTACTTTTTGCAAATTATCTTGGCGTTTATTTAACTTCATTTCAGCATCTTTAATCTTAGTATCTGTCTCTGTAAGGTCAGCAGCCAACTTCTTATTTTCCTTCTGCAAGTTAGTGATTTTTTCCTTATTATCAGCGATATCATCACGTAAATCATTACGGTCATCGCGCAAGTCACTCAACATATCCTGCGTCTCATCTACTCGGTCTTGGTAATACTCTGGCAAGAATTCATTCAAGAAACTTATCGTGATATTTTTCATAGCGCGGTATTCGTCACGATACTTTTCTGGAGAGATATTCACATCATATCCCAACATACCGAAAACATACATTTCTGTATTATCGCCATTTTCTACTACTTTCGCTTTGAAATCCATGTTCTTTGATGTAATCGCGGGTATTTGTACACCTTCTGCTGACAAAATATCCTTATTTGATAAGAAACCAATCCCTTTCATCTTGACATCATATTTGTCTTTGATAAAATCTCTGAATTCATCTTTTACTTTCGAGGGAGACGGATTCATCATTACTTTTACTGCTGCGACTTGCTTGTCATCAATTGTTACCATTGCATTTTCAACCGTAAGGTTTTGTGCATTGGCTGCAAAAATTGACATTAAAATTAAAACTACTGCTGCTAAACTATTACGTATATTCATTTTATAAAATTTTGGTTAGATTGATATATTGGACTTCTTATTCGAATATTTGTCTACAAACAAAAAATCCTATTTTTACTCAAAAGCTAAGTAGTCAGTCATGTTAATAATGTCGGATAGGAGTGAGAGTATTTTTTGTCTGTTGTTTTTAAAAAATCATTGCATAGCCGAGTTACGGAATTATTTTTTAGAAGCAACAGGCAGAAAATTATCCGCTCCTGTTCGACATGATTGACTTGACTGACTACTAAGTTGTATCTAAGAGCTTGTCTAACAACTTACTCAGCCTCTGATGTTTGTTTTTCTTCTTTTTTTAAAGCTTTCGCCTCTTCTTTTACTTTCCAGCGTGGTTTTGGATTTTCGCCTTCTTTTCGTTGTGCCCAACCCTCACGCTGTGCAGAACGGTCGCCGTCCGTTTCTTCTGTCTGGTCGTGGAATAGATGTACTTTAGTCTCATAAGGCATGTCAATTCTTGCTTCATCCAAAGCCTCTTTAACTTCCTTAATCACACGTGCATGCACCTTGACGACTTCTGAGCGCTGACTGTCTGTCCACCAACGCATTCTAACTGTTATCCAGCTTGCTGCCAGGTCCCAAGGAAGGACATCTACACCTCTTTCTTTATCTACACCTTCTACATTTTCCAGTGTTTTACGGATGACGTCCGTAGCTTCCTGAATATCATCTCCATATCCTACTCCGATATCATACTGAGAACGGCGCAATTCATTTGCCGTTTTAACTTTGACTGAATTTGTGTAGATATCGCTATTTGGAACTACAACTCTTTCGTTATTATATTGCTTAATAATCGTAGCCCGCGTTTCTATGCGTTCTACTGTTCCTTCGAAGCCATTAACGACGATTTGGTCACCAATCTCGAACGGTTGTCTAAGTAAAATTAAGAGTCCTGCCAGCCAGTTTTGTAAAATATCTTTAAACGCAAAACCTATCGCGACAGAACTAACGCCAAGTCCAGCAACAAGGTCTCCAGGGTTTAACGAAGGCACGACAATTGTCAAGGCTAACATGATACCTACCGAGAAAACAATCCATTTGATAAAACCTCCAAGAACTTGTCCTAGGTTTTCTCTATCATTTGATTTGGTTGATTTTAATATGAGATTTCGAGCAAGTTTTGCCAAGAAATAAAATATAACTGCGACAACAATGGCAACTCCAATGTTAGGTAATAAACGTACAAAACCGTCTAGCCAAGCATCTAGTTTTTCAAAAATAATACCTGGGTTAAAGTCGATTTCTTGTGGAGTGTCGGAAGAAATACTTCCTCCTGATTGGTCCGTTTGGTAAGACATTTTTCTTTAAAGTTTATTAGTTATTATGGTTTTCAGAATAATGATAAATTCGCTTTCTAAATAGGATTTTAGCAAGGAGCTAGATTTCTGAAGTTCTATTAAATTTCGTTCTTTGATAAATCCCCCCGCAATGTGGGGAGATTTATCAAAGAACCTTAAATTTTATGTATTCTTATTTTTACTAAAAGGAGAGAGGGGGGCTTTATGTTCGATTTCAGGTTAAAATTGTCCGATTAATGAATAATCCTATCGTGCAAGAAATTATCTTCTTTCATTGCGAGAATTTCGTATGAAAAATAAATCTAAAGGAGAACACGTGGTGTTACTAATGGATAGAATACTGAATAGACTTGCTACTAATTCAAAAAAACATGAATTTACTACAAAAAACACTTGCAGCAAACGCAACATTTTCCACTTTCTCAGGAATATTACTCGCCGTCTTTCCCGAGAAATTCACAGAAATCTTCGAAGTCGAAAATGCGCTGGTTTTTAGAGTAATCGGAGTTGTTCTACTCTTCTTCGCAGGCTTTGTTTTCTCACAAGTCAAAGAGCATAATGATAAATTGGTCAAGTTTATTATTTCACAAGATGCCTTGTGGGTAATCGGCAGTGCGTTACTCATTCTTATCCAGCCATTTGGTATTTCTGCATCAGGGAATTATATGATTGGTGGGGTGGCTGTGGTTATTTTGTTGTTTGGATTGGGGCAGATTAGAGGATTGAAAATTTTGAATGAATGGTAATGATGAGGTATTTGAATGTGAAAAACGTAGTTCTAATACTATTGGATTTTGGACGAAAGATTTTGGACGTTAGATTTTAGACAAAATAATCAAAATGTAGTAAAAGTCATTTATTTAAAAGGTTGATTTTAAAGCAATACGATTGTGTTTATTTTATATGTGTTTGAGTCTAAGGTCTAATATCTTCTGTCCAAAGTCCAAAATACTAAAACAGTTCATACTGCAAACCTACACGCAGCGCATTAATACGATAATCATAACTACTTGTTTTTATGGGCTTACTTAATCCGTAAGCAAAACTCAACTTAGCCATTAATTTCTTGCTTATCGCATAGCCTACAGAAGGATTGACATCTATATTGTAGGTTAAATTTATCTTACCTCCAAGTCCTTCTCCTAAACTTGCAATATGAACTGAAGTATCCCAGCGGAAAGCGGGATAAGAATGTAGTCCGAGATAAAACTTTTTGATTTTGTACTCTGCTCCAAGGTGTATCCCTAAAAATGTATTTGTCCATGTATCAAAAAAGAAATTATTAGCTTTAACATTGTAGTAGGTCACACCAAGAATACCTGTAAGTTTTTCTTTTGTAAACCTTCTATCAAAAGTGGCACGTAAAGAGTGACGTGGCTCGAAATTAACTAAATTATTTAGTGCTTCTTCTCGAACATTTGAAGGTTGCTCGGTGATGTAGTCAGAATATCCTGCTTCGATGCTGAGGGTGTATTGGGCTTTTATGGAAAAGCTTAGTAGGGTTAGGAAAGAGAGAGTTATAAGGTATTTCATGCTACTTAATTTTATTACTCATCTAAAACTAAATTCAGAATTTGAGTAGAGAGAGTTTGTTTTCAGTTTGGGCTTTGAAAACTGCGTATACCGCGTTCCGAGCATCGGAAGCCTAGCTAATATAAGGATTTTTAAAGTGCAGAATGAAGACAAAAAATCCTGTTCAGATTCTGAATCTATTTTTTTCGCGTTACTAAGATGTCTTTTTGTCTAAAAAGAGCGATTTAATTTCTTTACAAATATACTAATAATTACTCATTTTATGCTCAAAACAAAATTTCCTCCTCTCCAATCCTTCCAAAACTCAAAAAATAGAAGAAAATTTGCTTTATACCCTAAAAATAAACCATTTTCTTACTTGTCATTCAACTGAAAAAGCCTACCTTTGTGCGGATTTTCAGAGAAGGAGTAATCTTTTGCTTATCCTCTGATATAGAAATTAAATAGAATTAACTTTTAAATACAGCATCGATTATGAATAATGTCGGGCGCGTAAAGCAGGTAATTGGACCTGTCGTTGACGTATCTTTTTC
>CALDUB010000463.1 GCA_937923465.1 uncultured Saprospiraceae bacterium | reverse complement strand
AAGACCACCCGTATCTGTATAAATCCAGTAAGATTTTTTACAAATAACTGGCTCTGTTTTCGGCAATTCAATTTCATCATCTGTCATTTCTAAAAAGGACATGACATTATCGACACCTTCGACACCACTGCGGATGAGTTTACGTTGATAAACATTAGGATTACCAATTTCCATAGTCACCGCTGGAATATCCTCTTCATTACAGGCGCCACGTAGGGTACCGTCAGAAGCTGGATTGTGAACAATGATTTGCGGATTTTGAAGCAAAGCCATTTTCTTAGTCGTCGGATTTTTCATGTCCGCACGCACATAATACGTATTGATACGTCCTGGGCTAGCGGTGTGCAAATCTAATAAATAGTCAAAATGCTCCACAATTTTATTGAAGAATTGATAAGCATAAACTTGACTGATATTGCCATCTGCTTTGCCGGGCATGATGTGATTTAAGTCCACACCGTCGTTAAAACGGCGTTTTTTGCGCATAAATGCTGGAATATTCACTACAGGAATACCGATAATCGTTCCTTCTAGGTCTTTTGCGTCTAAGTTGTCATAAATGCGTTGAATGACTTGAATGCCATTTAATTCATTGCCATGTACCGCAGCCGTCACGCCTAAAATAGGGAAATCCGACTTGCCTCGCACAACCATGAGAGGAATGGAAATGGGATTCCCTAAACCATCTCTAATCAATTCTAACCAAAAAAGCTTCTTGCTGTTTTTTGGTGTGTCCTCAATATTAAAGGATTGAACTGTTGTTATTTCTTCTTTAATCACTTTTTATAAATTTATCCGTTGAATGGCTTTTCTTGTTGCGCCTCAACGTAATCCGTTATCAAATCAATAGTTTGCTGCAAAATCGGTCGCCCCGTCTGCTTTTCTGCTTGCGGAAATCCACCAATACTCAATGTATTAACTTCTGATAAAACACGCCTTCCGTTGTCGTCAACAAGTGTATCTGCTCCAAAAATTAAAACACCTTCTTGCTTTAAAAATGGAGTTATTTTGTTGATGATTTTTATTTCATCCTCATCGGCTTCAGACGCAACGGATTTTCCACCTTGCGCTACATTACACAACCAAGAATCCTCAGCTGGCAATCTCAATGAAGCCGCCAATATTTGTCCATCTACGACCAAAATACGCTTGTCACCTTTCGTTACATTTTTCAGAAACTTCATAGCAAGGTACCCGTCCAATTCCAGTTCCATTTTAATGATAGACAAATATTCCGCGAGCGAAAGCACTTCATTACCATGATAGACCTTGCCTTTTTCAATCTTTACGACTCCTTTTCCACCATATTCTCGCAAAGGTTTTAACACAATCGGAAAACGCTCAGCGAAGGCTTTAACGTCTGCGGCACTTCGTACCATTTTCATCTCAGGACATACCTCTGGAAAATGCAGTAAATACTGTTTCGTACTCGTTTTTCGAATGCCATGCGGATGATTAATGATGACTTTATCTTCTGCCTCTTTTGTCAAAAAGTCCAAAAAATCATCAGAAACTGGACGCGGTAAACGCATGATAATAACATCAAAATCCTTTATCTTCTTTTTAATTTCAGAACTTATAAATTGCTGACCGTCAGATTGATAGTCGAAATTTTTATCTACTAAAGTTGTATAAAGTTCGCTCTCTTCCACTTCATTAAAGAATGGTTCATTACGAATATCACCTCGACTAGCGACAGAGACAGAATGTGTCTTGTCATGCTTTGCCAAAGTTCGCATCAAAGCATATAAAGAGTTCTCCTTGCTATGACCAGAATGGTCCGTAAGCGCGAGATATTTGTACTTTTTCATAATATTTTTATTGAGTAAAGCCCGTCTACCATCAAGCGAAGCGACCGTCTACCGTCCACCGTCTCACTGCATTATCTCCGCCAATAAAGTCTCATCATTATTCAAAGACTTAAACAGGCGATTTTTGAATCTGCCCTTTGAACCCATGAGTGTTTTACACATTTTGTCAATGGCAATAGTCGAGATAACCGTTTGTATATAAGCCTCGATTAAATCATCTAACCCTAACCCCAATTTATTGAAATCGCGTCTGTCCATAAGCATCAAACGGTTCGTTTCGCTTGCCCAGTCGTCTTTCCCTAATTTTACAGAAAGGTTAGTACCCAACATTTCCCAAGAGTCGCTACCATTTGTAATTTTCTCTGATAAAGGAGTAGCTGTACGACGCGAGTAAACGCACAACGGTCGAATACCATTTTTTGTACTACTCACCATGAGGCGAATATCATTGACAAAAGTTTCTCCTTTCGCATTTGGTATCATTCCGACGTGGTAATATTTACCTTTTCCTGTATCAGAAGACCAGTTGAAATTGCCGATGAGCGATTGGACAATGAAGCGTTTGTACGTAAATTCAAGTGCCATAAAGGCGTCTAATTCCTGCTCATTTACAATTGTATAAACACCCTGACCTGCATTAGAATAAGGAATTTTGACAACTGCCAAACCGCCCATTTTACGGACCCAAAGTGGAATTTCCTCTTTCGATACATCCCAAATAGTCTCAGGAATATTGATTTGTAAGCCAGTTCCATTCAATTCAGCATTATAGATATCGTAAGCTTTTGCTGCCACCATTTTATTTCTACCACCAGCTAAGCAAGCGATGATTGGATTTAAAATTTTAGTCTTACAATGCAACGGAATGCGCGTCCAAGGTTTTTGAGTCACATAACGAAAAGCCGCACGAATGGGGGTCTTTACACCCTCGTGTATAATATGTAATAAGCCATTCTCAAAGAAGATATGCTCATTTTTTTCATCAGAATAGAATTCACAAAGAATAACTTCTTCCTGCATCACATCCGCAATAACTGCTGCATAACCAGAGGTTTCCATGTGATTTTTATCATAAATCACGGCAAGCTTACCTTCGATTTTAGCACTTCCTTGTTTTGGTTTCAACAGAGGTTTGAAAGTCCGTTCTACCAATAATTTATAAGAGCCTTCTTCTTGATTGTCATCTAACAGTGGCATTGATTTTTGTCCAGAAGGACAAGAGTTATTTTCAATAACAACCATCTGACGATTACCATTTGCAGATGTAGCGTTGATTAAATCTGCGCCACCCCAAAGAAAGTATTTGCATTCATAATTAAGAATTTCCTCCATAGTCTCGCGCTTGACGAGTGGATGCAAATGACAATAGCGATTGATAATACGCTCTTTGCTCAGATTCAAAAAAAAATTAACCATTGGGTGAATAGTCGCATTTAGCGCTTTGGGATACCAGTGGTCTTCGGCATTGAAAGTGCCTGGCTTAATGTTTTCTACTTTGTTTTTCATTGTATTATCGTCAAATATGGCGATTTATGGTGACGCCTTTTGCTATTAAAAATAAAAATTAACGTTCTTTAACAAATCCCCCCGCTTGTCCCGTGCAACGGGGGGATTTGTCAAAGAACCAAAATTAATATAAATTCAGGAGAAGGACTTGAACTCAGTTATTGGTCACATCATTCTGATGAATTAATATTTCTCAATTATTGGCTCAACTCTAAAAGTTTCAAAACAGTCTTCCAATTACGCGTTGTCGTGGAAACTTTCAGCTTCTTTTCAAAGAAGGTATTTGTTAGTTTTGATTTGTGATATTTACCTTCACAAAAAATGAAAACGTCTTTATTCTTAATAACAAACTTGTCTGGTTCGTAATTATATTCTTCCGTTTTCAACTGATTTTCTTCACTTGGCTTTTCTTTCAAAAATGTGAGGTGCAAATTTGTGATGTTTTCTTCTTCTCCTGTGTAAAAAGGATTGTTTTCTATTGCTTGTTCAACTTCCTCGACTGACCTAATGACTACAGAAACATCAAATCCATAGTTATCTGAAATGAGTTTTTCTATAGCATCTGCTATTTCTGCATCGCTCATTTCATTACTTAGATTGAAGAAAATATTACCGCTTTGTATGTAGGTCTTCACATCTGTAAAACCTATGCCTGCGAGTAATTCTCTCAAATCAGCCATGAGGATTTTTCTTTTACCTCCAACGTTTATGCCTCTTAAAAGTGCGATTTTGTTTGTCATTTTTTGCTTTAGTTTTTTGTCTGAAAATTTCCTTTCTATCTTATTCAAAGGTATAAATAAAGTGCAATTATTCATCACATTTATTAAATCCTTTAATAGGTTCTACTGTGCTATATATTTTTTCGTTCCTTTGCATATATGTCGCACAAAAACACACTCACCATTGGCATTCTTGCCCACGTTGATGCTGGCAAAACTTCCCTCACGGAATGTTTGCTCTATACCGCTGGTGCCACAAAAGACCGTGGTAGCGTGGATAAAGGTTCCGCGATAACGGACGGTCTTGCAATGGAGAAGAGTCGAGGGATTTCAATAAAAACGGCAACGGTAGATTTTGAGTGGAAAGATACGCTTGTCAATATTGTGGATACGCCAGGGCACATTGATTTTTCTGCGGAAGTGGATAGAGCATTGTCTGTTTTGGACTTGGTTGTTTTGGTGGTTTCGGCGGTGGAAGGCGTGCAGGCGCATACTTTGAATTTGTGGGAGAGTATTCGGGAAAGGAAATTGCCAGTGTTGGTTTTTATGAATAAGATAGATAGAGTAGGGGCGGATTTGGAACAGGTTTTTAATGATTTTGAGAAAGATTTGGGTGCGCAATTGTTTGCTTTGAATTATGGTGATAATAGTGAGCCAGATAGTCTTGCGGTGATTGACTTTTTAGCGACGCAGCCTTATATTTCTGAACCAATTATAGAAAAGTCTTTTGAGAATTTAGCGGAATTTGATGAAGCATTTTTAGAAGATTATTTAGAAGGAAATACTAATGATTTAGCAGCTGTTTTAGAAAAAGGAAAGACACAAATTCAAGCTCAGAATTTAGTTGGATTATTGTTTGGTAGTGCGAAAATGGACTTGGGAATTGAGACTTTATTAGAGACTATTACTACACTATTTAAAGCTAAAAAACTGGAACAAAATACGCCTTCTGCCAAGATTTTTAAAATAGAATATGACAAGAAATTAGGTCGCTTGGCACATGCGCGATTGTATAGTGGTAACTTGAAAAATAAGGATACTATTTGGTCGCAAAATCTGGAAAAAGAATTGAAAATCAACCAGATATTTCAACGAAAATTAGGGAAATTAGAACCTGTTGGACAACTGGCAGCGAGTGAGATTGGAATCATGACAACATCTGATTTGGTATTGGCGGGAGATGTGTTGGGAGAGACGAAATTTGCGGATGATTTTAATACAATAAGTCAAGCTGTATTGAGTGTTCAGGCGATTGCAGAGGAAGAAAAAGATTATCAAAAACTCGGCGAAGCCTTGGAATTGCTGAACATTGAAGACCCGCAGTTAGAATTTCAATGGTATAAAGAAGAACGCGAATTTCATCTAAAGATACTTGGACCAATTCAAACAGAAGTATTAAAAGATAGCCTTCAAAATCGCTTTGATATTGCAGCTAACTTCTTGCCTCCAAAGGTGATTTACAAAGAAACACCAAAGAAATCTGCCGAAGGTTACGTTCGTTACTGGATGCCAAAACCTTGTTGGGCGATTATGACTTTTTTGATAGAACCTGCGCCTCTTAATAGTGGTGTGAATTTTACTTCAAAAGTCCGCACCAGCGACATCAGTGTCAAATATCAAAATGAAGTCAAACGCGCCATTCCGTGGTCATTGCGACAAGGCATAAAAGGCTGGGAAGTGACGGATATTAGCATCACTTTAATCGAAGGAACGGAGCATACGGTACACTCCAATCCTGGTGATTTTTTATTGGCGACTCCAATGGGAATTATGCGTGGTTTGGAATTGGGAGATACAGAACTTTTAGAGCCAATGTATGCTTTTCAAATCAAAGCTAAGACGGAATTATTGGGCGCAATTGCGAGTGATATGAACCAAATGAATGGACAGATAAATGCACCGACATTTGAAGGTGATTTTTTCATTCTAACAGGTAGAGTTCCAGTTGCTAAGGCGATGGATTATGGCATTAAGTTTAGTGCGACGACTTCGGGCAAAGGACGTTTGAAGTTGACCTTAGACGGTTACGAAAAGACATCTACGAGCGAGGAGAAAATACGCGCGTACAAGGGCGTATCTCCACTAGATGAGTCGCAGTGGATTTTGCATAATCGAGGGGCTTTTAAAGCGGATGAACGAATTCGGTAAATATGAATTTTTCGGCTTACATTCCTAGTCTTGGTAGATGTTTTAGGGAATGATATTGTAGCGCCATGCGAATACATTCTTTCAACTCCTTTTGAGGTACTTCTTCTTCCAAATTAAAGAGTATCGCTCTGTTGTTTTCGTACTTAAAAAAGTCGCCGTAAACCTCTCTAAATGTGAGTACTAACTTGCTTGTGCACTTGAAATACATCGCGTATTGATTGGGTACTTTTGCTTTCCAATCTATTCTGATTGTACTTCCTTTTTTGACTAGATAACTGGGTTCTCCCCATTTTAGGGTTTCTTCGATTTCTTGGACAGCGTCTAATTCAGTTGCTGTTTCTATGATTAGATTTCTTAGGAAATCTAGTTTTGGTTTTATTTCTGGGGGGTAGGATTGGAATTTTGGGTCTACTTTTGGATTTTTGTTGATAGTTAGGTTTTTCATAGATTTTTTATACTTTAACGAAAGTATATTTCGTAATTTCTCTCTGCTGGTTAAATAGTGTCACTTAAGTCTCTTTAGCTCCCTTGCTTTTTTTATCTCATCTAATAAATTGTATTCTTCCCATTCACCTGTTTCCGAATTAGCTCTATATGTAACCGCTAAATTTAGAGGTGAGTTTACTTCTCTTTCATCATCCTTTTGAGAAATCAAGCTTATTTTGTTTATTAATTTATCTATTTGCTCATCATTAAAATCTCCTTTAATCTTAAAACTACTTGATTTATTTTGACTACCTTTTATTTTGACTTCAAATATTACCTTCTTATCAATTCTTTTATTTCCAATTAGTTTTGTTATAATCTTTCCTTGAATTGTTTTGTAAATCTTCATTAGTATTCCAGTTAGCATGTTAATGCCAACTCCCATAACAACAGGGTTGTTTAAATAAATGATAATATCAGATATTTCTATCGTCTTAAAGACGTCACCTGTTTGGTCATAATGTCCTAACTCTACATTTATCTTGCTTAAATCTTTTCCAATTTCTTCTAACTCTTTTTTACTAATTAAAAAATCATAATGATAGATGTTTATAGAGTTTTTATGCTTTGAAAGGTGGCTCTCTTTTTCCATTATCCAATTAACTTTAGATTTTATTTCATCTTCTGTTAAGGTCTCCCCGTATATGCTTTTGAACGAATTAAATCGTATCTTGAATATTTCTTCTTTACTCATTTTTTTTATTTTTTTATCCTGATTAATTTTCATTTCTGCTCACTAAAAATATTCTTTAGAACTGGAAACTGTAGTCTAGTCTATTTTAAAATTCACTGCTTCCTTTTCCTTGAAATTATCAAAAAAAATCCCATTATATCGCCAGATTCCCTCCAAAGAACCCCACCATATATTCCCCGCGCCGTCCTCCATTATCCCAAAAAACATATCATTTTCCGTCGCAATTTGGGTCGGAATAGCATAATCGCCCAATAGTGACTCTTTATCATAACGAGAGAGCACCCAATTATTCATTTTTCCTTCCGAATTCGTCCAAATATTACCCTTTTTATCTTCGTAAATATATCCTACAAAACTACTCGTAATATTAGTGAAAATATTGCCGTCATAAGACCAAAGTCCGTCACCGCCACCCAGCCAAATATTACCTTTTCTATCCTTTAATACCGAACGTACATTTACAAAAGGAACACCATTATTCCTGAATTTTGTGAATGTCTTTCCGTCATAAAGGCTGAGTTCTCCTCGTGTTCCTATCCAAAATTTGCCCGTTTTATCCTCTACGATTGAGTTTACATCATTATTTGTCTGTCCGCCTTCTATCTCGAAATTGGTGAAGGATTTTCCGTCATATTTACTAATCCCGTCTTGAGTACCAATCCAAATATTACCCGCTTTATCTTCCATAAAACAACCGATACTATCATTAACCAAACCGTCTTTTGTGGTAATATGAGTAAAGGAAATCCCGTCATAAAGATAAATGCCACCACCAACTGTCCCAAACCAAATATTCCCCGTTTTATCTTCTAAAATGGTGAAAACACGAAAGGGTTTAAAGCCTTCTTTTTTAG
>CALDUB010000462.1 GCA_937923465.1 uncultured Saprospiraceae bacterium | reverse complement strand
AATTGTAAGACTTCAGGTGTAAAACCTGTTTTAGGAAAGAATGCGGCTTCGGATGCGGCATTGTGTAAGGCGAATAATATGCTATCTCCTGCGAAAGCAATCACAATGCTGAAAAAGACCAACATTAGGTTGAAATACATTAGCCATTTTTGCCAGAAGGGGAAATTTTTCATGGTGACTTAGCTTTAAACAAAAAAAGTGTCAGACAATCCTGCCATTCAAAGATACGAAAACTCTCAATTTTCATTCTCTAAACTACAAAAATCATCTGACACTCCTGTAGACAGTTAACTAACAACCGTCAACCGACACCTACTTCGTCCGCATCTTAATTATCGGTATGATTACTTCTTCTAAAGAAATACCACCGTGTTGGAAAGTATTCTTGTAGTAATTGTGATAATGACTATAGTTATTTGGATACAAGAAGAACTTATCCTCTTTCGCGAAAATGAAAGTCGAAGACACATTCGGGCGCGGTAATCCTGCCTTGATTGGGTCTTTGATTTCTAAAACATCCTTGCGGTCGTAGTTTAGATTTCTACCTACTTTGTAACGTAGATTTGTCGTTGTTTCTCTATCACCAATAACCTTACTCGGCGTGTTAACGCGAATAGTACCGTGGTCTGTCGTGACGATTAACTGGAATGGCTTATTGTCCGCAGCACGCTGTAAAGCCGCCCAAACAGGAGAGTTTTTAAACCATGAAACCGTCAATGAACGATAAGCACGCTCATCTCCTGCCAATTCTTTCAATACCTCCATTTCCGTGCGCGCATGCGACAAGAAATCAATAAAATTATAGACGATAACCGTCATGTCATTATTCAGGTAGTTGACGATATTATCTTGTAATTGTTTCGCGTTGTTGTTATTCGTAATCTTCGTGTAATCCCAACGAATCGGACGACGCATCGTGCGGTCGATTTGGTCTTCTAAGAAGAAATCTTCGTGCATATTTTTACCGCCACGCTCGTGGTCATTCAACCATTTGTCTGGATAGTTTTTTGCAATGTCAGCTGGTAACATACCCGCAAAAATAGAATTACGGCTGTACTGTGTCGCTGTTGGCAAAATAGAATAAAAGAAGTCCTCTTCTTCTACTTTAAACAACTCCGTGAAAATGGGCTCAATCATTTTCCACTGGTCAAAACGCAAGTTATCCAACAAAAGCATAATCGTTGGAATGTCTTCTTTTAATTCCGGAAAAATCTTCTTGCGAAACAAATTGTGAGACATCACTGGCGCTTCCGCTGGTTCGTCTATCCAACTTTGGTAATTCCGAACCACAAACTTTGAAAACTCTGCATTCGCCTCGCTCTTCTGCATCGAGAGAATATCAGACATCTGGTCGCTATTCGCGTCGTCTAATTTTATCTCCCACTGAATCAATTTTCCATAAATATCACCCCACTCACGGAAGTCCAAACCACTATTGATTTCAGTCATCAACTGACGAAATTCTTTCTGATAGTCCACGTTCGTCTTTTCACGTACCAAACGCTTGTTATCCAATATTTTCTTTAGAGATAGTAATATCTGATTTGGATTAACAGGCTTCAATAGATAATCTGAAATCTGCGCTCCCAATGCTTCTTCCATCACGTCCTCTGCCTCATTTTTCGTAATCATCACGACGGGCAAATGTGGATTGTCTGCTTTGATGCGTTGCAAAGTTTCCAGTCCTGTTAGACCAGGCATACTCTCATCTAGAAAGACGACTTCAAATTCGTTTTCTCCGATTTCTTCCAGTGCATCGTGACCATTAGTCACAGTTGTCACATCGTATCCTTTTTTGTCCAAAAACATAAGTTGTGGCTTCAAAAGGTCTATTTCGTCGTCTGCCCAGAGCAGTTTTATTCTATCCATCGTTGGTTATTAGTTATTGGTTATTAGGTTATTGCGTGTTACTCATTTTCTTCCCTAATAGCACAATCGTTCGTGAGTTCAATCAAACGTCTTATTTTCCTAAAAAGGTATCTAAGCCCCGTTGAAATTCTGAAAAATCTGTCAAATTTTTATGACCGCCCTCTGGTATTGTAATGAAAGTATCTTTTTCAGTCAATACGGGGCGCAACTTTTCTGCCAGTTCATACGCAATTACCTCATCCTTTGTTCCGTGAAATATCGTAACAGGTATCGGTACTTGCGGCAGCGAAAGTACATTTTCTAAGGGATATTTCAAGGGAAATGGCAGCCAAAGCGGAATAAATCTTGTGGCAATGACTGAACGAAGTGTATTATAGGGCGTTTCTAAGAGGAGCAACTTAGCAGGTTTACGTGTCGATAATTGCGAAGCGATGCCTGTCCCTAATGACCGACCGTAAATAACTATGCTGTCCGCTGAGTATTTCTCTTTGACAAAATCATAAGCCATTGTCGCATCAGAATAAAGGTTTTCGATATCAGGTTGCCCTTTGGTTTTGCCGTAACCCCTATAATCTATCGAGAAAAAATCGTAGCCTCGTTTTGTAAAATCCGTATGATAATTTGCCCACCTTTGCAAATTATCTGCATTTCCATGAAAGTATAATACAACTCCTTTGGGTGTTTTACTTGTCTTTATATAAATGGCGTTTATCTTTGTGCCGTCTTTTGCTGGAAGCTTGACTTCTTCATGTGGTAAGGAAAACGAAAACTTATAGTCCTGAGGCAATGACTTTCCTTGAAAGATGAATTGTTTTTGAAAGACATAAGCAACAACTACACTCAAGAGGTAGAAAGAAATGAGGAGATAAAATGCTGTTTTTATTATTTTCACGAGGAAATCTTTTACAAAAGGTATTTGCATATGAAAATTCATCGCGGTACAATTAATGAAGTAGTTGAACTTTCAGATTTAATTCCTGAATTTCACAAGCCACACCGTCATGCAGAATATGAAAAACGACTATCAAATGTGCCGCATTTGATTTTGATTGCGAAGATAAACGAAAAATCGGCAGGTTTTAAAGTGGGATATGAACGAGACGGCTATTTTTACTCTTGGATGGGAGCGGTATTACCTCAATTTCGAGGAAAAGGTGTTGCCAAGGCACTCTTGATTGAAATGGAGAATTGGACGAAAGTTAAAGATTACCCGCACTTGACTTTTAAAACCTCTAATAAAATGCGCTCCATGTTAACCTTTGGACTGCGCAATGGTTTTGACATTATAGACTTCGAAAAACGTGAGCCCGACTCTGAGAGTCGAATTCTTTTAAGAAAAAATTTACTCTAATGGATTAGATGTCCAGTAAATAAGAGACATCTAACATTTTAAAAAAATACAATGAAGCAATTATTTACCCTTGTCACTCTTCTCATTTTCAGCTTGTCGATGCAAGCTCAAGAATTTGGTTATGGATTTAAAACTGGTTTGAATTTTAATCGTATCAATTCAGACAGTATTCGTGTAGGTGAGGAATTAGCACAAAATACAGGATTTCATATCGGTGCCATTTTCGCTTATAAATTTACAGATTTGATGGGTGTCCGTGGAGAATTACTATATTCGATTCGTGGAGGACGTATCCGTTACGACGGAGACGGTGTCTTTGGATTGGTTTCAAGTACTTCGGGGAGATTGTTTAGAATCGACGGTAGCCGCAGTAGTTCTATTCGTATTACGAATAGTTATATTGATATTCCAGTATCATTTTACTACAAGCCTGCATCTTGGGTAGAATTATCAGCAGGAGTACAGGCTGGTTTTTTAATTGGAAGTACGGCTGTTGGTCAAATAATTGTCAATGGAGAGACGACGGTAAGTGGTCAAACTTTTGATGTCAATAAGTTTGATTTTAATGTAGTTTACAACTACAATAAAGATAAATTCAACGACACTACAATACCTGCCAGTAATCTTGAAGTGGCAGGAGAAGATGTCATTTTGCCTGGTAATCTAGGCGCTTACTCTGAGTTTACTGAAGACTATGGAAAGCTGTACAATACTTTCGATTTTAGTTTAATTGCAGGTGCTTCCTTTTTCTTAAACAAAGGGCTTTTTGTGGGAGGTCGTGCTAATATTGGCTTTGTAGACGTTACAAATGATGAGGCAGACCGCGTGAATGTTGCTCAAGCAGGTACAACTACGGGTATTGTCGCTGAAAAACAAAATCATATCGATACTAACTTTGCATTACAAATTAGTGTTGGATTTGTGTTTTAAAAACAGAAGGTAATACTAAAAAGAGAAAGAGCTGTAAACGGGAAATTTACAGCTCTTTTTTTACAGGTAATTTTTAACAGTCGAATAATTAAAATTAATTTAATTTAGCTCTATCCAGCATATTAAATTTGTTTTCATAACAGTTTAAGGTAATTCAAATTCAAACGGGTAAAGAGGGGTTAGTACAATAAATAATCTAATTTGGCTTAATAGGATTAAAACTTGGAATTTTTAATGAGTTAGTAAATAATAACTCAACGAAGTGTTTCATAACCTGTAGTTGTTGAATTATTTCTACTTATTTAGCTATTTGATACTATAAAGATAGAGGCAAAGTCACACTATTTCTGAGTTATTGAGTGATTTGCCTTGTTTTAAGGGTAAATGGTAAGTTTCAATGAGTAATTGGATATATCCCGTATCGTCAAACTACCCTAATCCTCCTCATAAGGTAAAAAGAAAACGACTTTTGTCCCTAAAGACTTGCCTTTTTCATTCTTTTTATCAATTACATCAACTTGTCCTTCTGTACCATACAGACGATTTGCTATTGCTAATCTATCTGCCGTTATCTTCATGCCGACTGACTCGTGCTTGGTTTTAGTTTTAGTTTTTAAAGTCATCGACTTTGCACGACCGATTCCATTATCTTCTATAATAAATTCTAAATTTCCATCCTTGATTTTGATATGAATACAGAGTTCTCCTTTTCCATCGTGTTTGTGCATCAGTCCGTGCCATATCGCATTTTCGACATAAGGTTGTAGTAGCATTGGAGGTATTTCTGTAAACTCCTTGTCTACATCTGCATCTACTTTAATTTCATAATCAAACTTAAAATTAAACCGAAATTGCTCCATTTGAATATATAATTCGAGAGCGGTCAATTCGGCTTCGAGTGATACTAATTTAGACTGAGAGTTGTTTAAAATACTGCGTATAAGTTTTGAAAATTTTGTCAAGTATAGCGCCGCCGTCTTGGGTTCATTACTAACGACATAGAGTTTTATAGAATTGAGTGCATTAAAGATAAAGTGTGGATTCATCTGCGCCCGCAGGGCTGTCATTTCTATTTCTGCTATTTGGCGTTCAAA
Source organism: uncultured Saprospiraceae bacterium (assembly GCA_937923465.1). Taxonomy (GTDB): domain Bacteria; phylum Bacteroidota; class Bacteroidia; order Chitinophagales; family Saprospiraceae; genus JAHDCG01. Next base: position 18,054 of record CALDUB010000462.1, on the reverse strand, counting down.
TTTTTCGGTCAATGAGACCTCTATTATCTTATTTTTTTCTTCTAGTTCTTTTTCATACAAAAAGGATTCTATTTGTTTGTTGTAATGAAAAATAGAGACGGCATACATAGGAATAGCAAAGGCGGAGCACTCTAAAAAAAAGACAACTGCCTGTACCAAAGTCTTATCAAGAAGCAATAATCCAACGCTAACAATGATTAAATAAAGACCGATGTTAATAATCGTCAATAAGCGCGGATAGGAAACAATGACAATATTGGTCAAGACAAGTAAAATACCGTAGAGAGCTAATGAATTGCGTTCATACAAGGAGTAGCAACTCATAGTCAATAAAGAAAAGATGACAATGAATAAAGTAATATGAAGGTACTTTTTGACCTTTTCTATAGGATAGACTCCTGATTTTATCTCTTTTCTTTTGCGAATAATCTTAAAATAAGGAATAGCTAATAAAATCAAAGTAAAATGACTAAAAGCTACTAAATAGTAGAATGGCTGACTGGCAAAATATCCATTTTGCCAACGTAAAAAATTTAATATCAATAAAGGAATAAAAAACACTATACTCAATCGGTCAATGAAAAGCGATTTTAAAAGATTACTCCTCAGATGATTGTCATGAAAATCATCAACATGCTCCCGAGGAATTTCTTTTAAAAATCTACTTTGAAATAGCTTATTGTTTTTATTGGTCATAAAAGAAGAAAGGCTTAGTTCGTTAAAAGTTCCATTAATCGGTCTTTTCGGCTACGTGAAACACGAACCTCGTCACCATTTGTCATAATTAATGCACCGCCATCTGCTTTGACATAATTAGAGACTTCTTTCAAATTGACAAAATAGGAATTGTGTACGCGGAAAAACATATCAGAATTTAACATCTCCTCGACTTCTTTCAAAGTCTTACTAATCAGCATCTTACGTCCTTCTTTTAAATTTACGTGGCAATAATTATTATCTGACTGGCAATATATAATATCGTCAATATGGACGAATGTCAAGCCTTCAAAGGTAGGTAAAGCAATCCTTTTTATCTTATTATTCTTTGCGGCTTCTAACTGTTGCAGTAAAAATTTCACATCTGTATTAGGAGCGTTTTTCTTTCGATTTTCAAGTACTTTATCTACGGCTGCTTTCAATTCATCGCCATCTATTGGCTTCAGTAGATAGTCCGTCGCACTGCTTTTAAAAGCACGCACGGCAAACTTGTCATAAGCCGTCGTAAATATAACATCAAAATTAACCTCTGGCACTAATTCTAATACTTCAAAGCCATTGAGATAAGGCATCTCTATATCTAAAAAAACAATGTCGGGTTGTTCTTCTTTTATTGCCATTAAGCCTGCCTTTCCAGTAGAGCATACTTTAACAATTTCTACTTCGGGACATCTATCAGATAGTTCCCACTCCAGCATTTTTAAACAATTGGCTTCGTCGTCTACTAAAATCGCGCGTAAGGTTTTCGTATTCGTGTCTTTTTTATTCAAGGTATTCATTATCGTGTTCATATTTCGGATGTAGTTATAAATTGCCTTAGGTTACAGTGAATTAAGGCAATCAAGTAAAATTAGCTTTTTTTGAACAAAATTTCTTGAAAATTTGGTAAATAGTCGTCTTGATTGAGTGTTTGGTAGGTTTCGAAAGGTAAATGGGAGAATGCAGAGATTAAAGTTACAAAATATTCGGCTTTGCATCAAGGCGTTTTTATTAGACTTTATTTCGTTTTCCATTTTAATTAACCTACTACTATCCATTTATTAATATATTTGCATTTCTTAGAAAATCTAATAGGTTTAAAAAGTATGATTAAAGCACAGGATATTCGCAAATCTTATGGGGACTTACAAGTACTCAAGGGACTCAATTTGCACATAAAAAAAGGAGAAATTGTATCTATTATTGGAAAATCTGGTGCGGGAAAAAGTACGCTCTTACACATTTTGGGGACCTTAGACAATCCTGATAGTGGGAGTTTAATTATTAACGATACGGAGACTAACAATCTAAAAACCAATGAATTATCTTTATTTAGAAATAAGAACATTGGTTTCGTTTTTCAGTTTCATCATCTTTTACCTGAATTTAATGCACTCGAAAATGTCTGCATTCCTGCCTATATCAACAAGCAGTCTGTCGCCTCTTCTGAAAAACGCGCAAAAGAACTTTTAGATTATCTAGGTCTTGCTGACCGACTAACGCACAAGCCTTCACAACTGTCTGGTGGAGAACAGCAACGTGTTGCCATTGCACGCGCTTTGATGAATAAGCCAGGAGTTGTATTTGCAGATGAGCCAACTGGTAATCTGGACAGCGCATCCTCTCAGGAAATCCACAAATTAATTTTCCAACTACGTAAGGACTTCGAACAAACTTTTGTCATCGTTACCCACAACAATGAGTTGGCTGCTAGCTGTGACCGTACTCTTGAAATGTCAGACGGCTTATTGATTTAATAGATAAGATAGGGGTATTTTCATTTCATGGCATCTTAAGATTGACGATAATAATCATAAAACATTCACTCGATTTCTCTCATGAAAAAATCCCCACTCGTCTTAATATTTTCAATCTTACTATTCGCACAACATATTGATGCTCAGTTTATTTTAAACGAAGATGCTATTCAATTCAGCGATAGCTGCTTTCAACTCACACAAGACGATTTTAACCAAGTCGGTTCTATTTGGTTTGAGGAAAAAATTAGCTTAGACGAGAGTTTTGAGGTGCTGATGGACTTATATTTTGGTTGTAAAGACTCAGGTGCAGACGGGATTGTTTTTGGTTTACAACCTGTAAGCACTTCTGTTGGTCAGGCTGGTGGCGGTATTGGTTTCTCAGGAGTTAGCCCTTCTTTTGCTATTGAGTTTGATACCTATCAAAATATTGCAGACCCGTCAGAAGACCACATTGCCATTATAAAAAATGGCGAAATGGCTCATAATACTACAGCTGGTTCTTTGGCTGGTCCCATTTCAGCGGATGTCAATGGCGATAATATTGAAGATTGCGAATTTCATCAAATGCGCGTGACTTGGGATGTGACGACGCAGACAGTGACCGTTTATTTTGATTGTGAGGAGCGTTTAAGCTATACAGGTGATATAGTTAATGAGATATTTGAGGGTAATCCCGAAGTTTTTTGGGGTTTTACAGCGGCGACTGGCGGCGCACACAACACACAGCAGGTTTGCTTTAGCTACACTACTTTTTTGAATAGTTTTGATGATGTTGTCATTTGTCCTGGGGGTCAACTTCAGTTAGAATTAAGTGGCGGTCAGTCTTACTCTTGGTCTCCCATAGAAGGCTTGAGCAATCCTAATATTCCCAATCCTATTGCCTCTCCTAGCGAAACGACAACTTATATAGTAGAAGTTACTGACGAATGTAATGTCCCATTTATGGATACAATTACAGTTTTTGTGGACGGAGATACGGTTCGTTTTGAATTGGCAAATGATACGACTTTATGCGACCCTGAAACTATTATCTTGAATGCCGAAAATGGTACTCCTGCTACTTACCTATGGTCAGATGGTCTGACCAATCCCATTCGTGAAGTTGACTATGCGGGCAATTTCCAAGTGACCGTTACACTGGATGATTATTGTGTGACGCAAGCAGGCGCAAAGGTAAAGTACGAAATAGCCCCACGTGCAGTTCTTCCCGAAGATACGACCCTGTGTTTACGAGGAACCTTAGACTTAGATGTTGCGATGCCCTTTGGTAGTGCAGGTTACTTGTGGTCAGATAGTAGTACAAACTCAACCCTGTCCATTATAGATGAAGGTAACTATAGCGTAACAGTTACTAATTTTTGTGGCATGGCGGTCGGTGATATCCAAGTGGTTTTTGATGTCTGTGACGCTCTTTATATTCCTAATGCTTTTACGCCTGATTTTGACGGCATTAATGATGAATTTGCCTTGTACTCTGACAACGATGTCAAACAAGTCTTACAATTTGAAATCTATGATAGATGGGGCACGTTAATTTTCTCTAAAAGTGGTGTAGTAGAGGATTTGAGAGATTTTAAATGGGACGGGACTTATCAAGGAAAAATTGCACCAGCAGGAGTTTATGTCTACGTAGTAGATGTTATTTTAAAAGATGACTCTGTTCAATTGTTTAAAGGAGATTTGACTTTGATACGGTAAGTGGATTATAACAAAACCTTCTTATCTAAAATGAATCTAAATAATCCTTGGACATTCAATCGTCTGAAGCTATATTTGCAGCGGCGTATTTTCGTCCTTTCTTTTTTCATTTCATAATGAGTAAAATTTCTGTCTTAATAGCTGACAATCAATATCTTATCCGAATAGGTCTAAAATACCTTTTGTCGACACAAGAAGAGATAGAAGTAGTTGAAGAATGCCGAAATGAAAAAGAATTATTAGAAAAGCTCCCCTATCTCCTGCCAGATGTCGTCATTACGGACCATGCTCAGACAGGAAAATTTGACGAAAATACCATTCTCAAAATAAAAGAAATCTCTCCATCCACTAACGTCCTCATCATTAGCGCAGACAAAAATAGGAAGTCGATATATCAGGTTTTAGAAAATGGAATTACAGGATTTTTGACCAAAGAATGCGTGGATAAAGAAATTTTAGACGCGATAACGGCTACGGCAAAAAATGAGCGTTTTTACTGTAATCGGGTGATGAATCACATCATGGAAAAGTCGTTTGGAAAAGAAGAAGAAAAAAAGAAAATACTACTGTCAGATAGAGAAATCGAGGTCGTAAAACTTATCGCTGCTGGAAAAATAGCGAAAGAAATCGCCGCGCAACTGCACCTCAGTACACACACAATCTATACGCATCGTAAGAATATTATGAAAAAATTACAACTGAGTACTGCCCCAGAGTTGGTCTTGTATGCGGTAGAGAATGGAATTATTTGATGTACGATTTACGAAGTACGACTGCTCTTACTTGTACTTTAGGCTTCTGTTTGTGTGAATTACTGTTTGTTATAAAAATAAGCTCTCTTTGTTTGTAACAAAGAGAGCTTATTTTTTATAAAGTTAGAATTCAAGTTCCGTCCAAGTCAGAACGGTCATAATTCGTACCTCGTAAATCATTACTTACTTACCAAACGCACAGACAAGTCAAACTCATCGTAAATCGTCTTATCTCCTAAATTATCAAAAAAGCTACCGCTACCATAACGTACATCGTACTCAGAACGGTCTATTTGAATATCTGTCGTTGCTATATTTTTACCATTTTCTTCTGTGATAGTAGCGATGAATTTCACTGGTTTTGTCGTTTCTTTGATTGTCAAATCTGCCGTAACTTTATAACGATTAACACCATTTGCGACTACATTAGTCAATACAAGTTTCGCTGTTGGATGTGTTTCTACACCAAAAAAGTCAGGGCTTTTCAAGTGTCCAACTAATTTTTGGGCATACTCTCCTGTCAAATCAGTACAAGCGATAGATGCCATGTCGATTGTAAGTTCACCTCCTGTTAATACACCGTCTTTATATTCAAAAGAACCGTCTTTAACATTGATTGTTCCAGCATGTTCGCCAGTTACTTTGTAGCCTTTCCAAACGATTTGACTAGCAGCTGTATCTACTTTTTTAGATTTTGTGTCATCACCATTGTTAGTCGGGTTAGTAAATGCAGATAAACCTAAAATTAAAACTGCTGCTGTAAAAAGTACTCTAAATAATTGCATGATATGTTTTTTAAATTGTTTAAAATAAGTAGAGTTTATTCTGAAATGTGTTGTATGATACAGACTTTTATTTTTTTCGTCAATTGAGGCAAAAAACGCAGACATAGTCTCGCTATCTGCGTGAGTTTTGTTTGCAAAAAGTGTTTGCAATAAGTATTTTTAACGAAAAGTGACGAAAAAAAGCATGTTTGTATGCGTACAAAATACTTTAGAATAAACTCTAGTAAGTGACGTTATTTAAATAGAAATAAGAAGTTTCCCTCCTATTTGTAATCTGAGTTATAAGAACGCGCAAAAATATAAAATGTTTAGACATTAAATGTATATACATCAATTATCTTCTAAAAAAAGCGAAACCTCATTGATTTCGCTTTTTTCATCTAGAAAATCTACTCTTTCATTTTCATAATTTCATGCGCTCGGACTTTATCTAATAAGTCACTCAATTGTAATGCTTCCTCTCTAGTTAAAACACTCTTTATTCGCGCCATATCCCCTTCGATTGCTTCTGAGGCTTTTGCTACCAATTCTAAGCCTTTGGCAGTAATCGAAATATCTACACGTCTACGGTCATTTTCACATATTAATCGCTCTACTAAGTCCTTTTGCTTTAATTTTTCAACTAAGCGAGAGGCATTTGACATTTTGTCTAACATCCTTTCCGTCAACAGCTTTACAGTCGCAGGCTGCGGATGCATGCCTCGTAAGATGCGCAAGATATTAAATTGCTGCTGAGAGATGTTAAAAGGGCGCAAAACACGCGTATTATTACTCAAGACTTGCCCAGAGGTGTACAAGAGGTTAATCAACGCCTTTTGATGTTCGCTGATAAATTTTTTTTGTTGTATTGCTTCTTCTATTTTCACAGGACAAAAATAGTTACAATTGTATTAATTGTCAAAGTATCTAAAGTATATCTTTTAAAAAGTCCCAAAATAAATTGCGTAACCTTATTTATCTAGACATTTTGCCCCTGACGGGCAAGCGAGGATATTTTTCCGCTATTTTCCTCTTAAAATAGTTCCCCAAATAGGAATGCGGGCAGAATGTGATGCAGACCACGTAACGATTTTTAGGTTCTTTGACAAATCCCGTGGAATGTGATTGAAAAAAAAGCAAATTTTGAGTTTTTATCTATCCGCTTGCGGTCGTCTTTTCCTTTTTGCGTAAGCAAAATTGAAATACGAAAGATAAAAATTCAAAATTATGCGTTTTCGACAATTTTTTGTTTCTTCTTTTCTAAAAAAGAAAAGGTAGAAAAGAAAGAGTTCTCTGCAATCTAAAACTCGAACATGATGCACCCTAAGTTGACGACATTCGACTTTGAGTCACCACGTGAGTATTCACCGTTTTGACCCATTACCAAAATATTGCAAAGTATTATTACACATTAGATTTCGTATTTAGACCTTCTTTCTTCCATTTTTAATCATAAAAGGTCTTTTACTTTGTAGTAGGATTAAGGTGTCATGAATAACATTAATGTTATAATTCACTTAAATCTAACAAGCTTTTAAACTTTTGGTAGTCTTTTTGTATTAATTGATTTACTTTTACGTTTTAAAGTAAAGAACTAAAAACCGTTGATTTTTAATGCTTTGCGCATTTAATTTTTCACAATACAACAAATAAACGGAACAAAGGAACAGAAATAATAAGTTATGGAGGAAAATAAAAAAGAGCTAAAACTCACTTACAATGAGAAAGGTGAGACTATAAGTCCAATCCTAGGAGAAGAAGTAAGAAACTTTCTTGTGGACATCGATGGAACTGTAACGGATGACATTCCGAACGAAGAACCAGAAAGGATGGCTACCTGCTTACCTTATCCAGATGCTTTGAAAATCGTTAATAAATGGTATGACGAAGGTCATGTCATTACTTTCTTTACGTCTCGTACAGAAGAACACCGCGAAGTAACTGAAATCTGGTTGAAGAAACATAATTTCAAATATCACGGTCTGTTGATGAACAAACCACGTGGTGGTAACTACCATTGGATTGACAACCACATCGTAAAAGCAACACGCTTTAAAGGTAAATTTACTGATTTGGTTGTGGAGACACGCGAGATTGAAGTGTTTGAATCTTAGAATTCATTGAGAGTCTAATGAGACTCAAAACAAGAAAAAAGGCATTTCCGAATTATTCGGAAATGCCTTTTTTTGATTGTTCTAAATCAGACCAACAACAGTCAGTTACTTTCTGTATTCGCTCGATAATAAACGCGCGAACCAGCAGCCACACTCTTTGGCAACCAAACATTTCCACCAATAACACTCCCCTCTCCTATCACTGTTTTTCCTCCTAATATCGTTGCACCTGCATAAATGACAACATTGTCTTCTATGGTAGGATGACGCTTTACTTCTGCTAAGTCTTTGCGGACACTCAATGCGCCAAGCGTGACACCTTGATAGATTTTGACGTTATTTCCAATATTAGAAGTTCCTCCAATAACGATACCTGTACCGTGGTCAATACAAAAACTTTCGCCAATTGTAGCGGCAGGGTGAATATCTATGCCTGTTTCGCTGTGTGCGTATTCGGAAAGAATGCGCGGGATTAAGGGCACATCTAACTTATGAAATTCATGCGCCAAACGGTGAATAGCAACAGCATAAAAACCTGGATATGTCCGAATTACTTCTCTTACATCACGTGCCGCAGGGTCACCAGAGGTAATCGCTTCTGCATCTTTCATGAGTAATGCATAAACAGAAGGAAGGCGCTCAACAAACTGATTTTCAATGATTTCTGGCGTTTGTGTTAATTCTTCTTTCACCAAATCCAAAATCTTGTTCAACTCCAAACGAATGGTGCTAAAGTGATTTTCAAATTCGCGATAGCTCGTAAATCTTCTATCTGCTAATTCAGGAAATAGTAGCTTTAGTAAACCGTTTAAAACTGAACACACTTGCTCTGGTGACGGTATGTCACGTGTTTGCCAGTGAGATTGATATAATTTTTCTAAGAAGGAACTATTCATTTTTAACTATGAACTATGAACGATTTAACTATGAACGCCGATTTCAGTTAGGTTACCCTATTTAAAAACGCATTCTATACTTTTAATATATGAATACAGAAAAACAGGTGAGAAGGTTGCTTTTCTCCTTAAAAAACCTTCATATCAAGGCATAAAAAAATCACGACAACCAAAAGTTACCGTGATTTTTCTCTCTCTTAATTATTTCTTACTTCTTATCCGTCAACATCTTAATTTTAATTCTAAATGCTGCAAAAAGTAAAGTTGTAAATGGGCTTAGCCAATTAAAAATAGCATAGACTGCGTAGTCCCAAACAGACACACCGAGTACACCAGATTGATATGCACCACAAGTATTCCAAGGGATAAGAACAGATGTTACTGTTCCTGCATCTTCCAAGGTACGGCTTAAATTTTCGGGCGCAAGTCCGCGTTCTTCATACGCTTTTGCAAACATTTTACCTGGTACTACAATAGCTAAATATTGGTCAGAAGCGGTTACATTTAATGCCAAACAACTCGCTACGGTACTGGCAAATAAACCAAAAATAGACTCTGTCATATTCAAAAGGGCTTGACTAATACGCGCCAAAGCTCCAATACCGTCCATAATACCCCCAAAAACCATAGCACACATAATCAACCAAATCGTCCCCAACATGCCGCTCATTCCTCCAGCAGAAAAGAGGTCATTTAGCTCTGTATTATTGGTTTCTACAGCTGTATCGACAGTCATTGCAGTCATGACACCTTTGTAGGCTGACTCAAAAGTTAAAGTCTCTGCTCCTGCGATTTGCACGACGATATCTGGCTGAAATATAATTGCAAACAAACCACCTAACAGCGTTCCTACCATTAAGGCAACCAAAGGACGTGTCCTTTTAACAATCAAAGCGATAACGACCGCAGGTACGATAAAAATTAAAGGCGTGATATTAAAAGACTCTTTAATCGAACCCAACATTGCCGCAGTGTCTGTGTCTCCTGTCGTATCTTGCATCAATCCCATTACCGTAAAAATAATGATTGTTACAATAATCGTAGGTACGGTTGTATACGCCATATAACGAATGTGCGTAAACAAATCAGAACCTGCCATAGCTGGTGCAAGGTTTGTTGTATCTGATAATGGTGACATTTTATCGCCAAAATATGCACCTGAAAGTACTGCCCCTGCGACCATCCCAAGGTCAAACCCAATCGCCTTGCCTATACCAATCAATGCAATACCAACTGTAGCCGAAGTCGTCCAGGAACTACCCGTCGCAATCGAAATCACTGCACAGATAATCACAGTAGCTGGTAGAAAAATAGTAGGACTCAAGATTTGTAGTCCATAATAAATCATCGAAGGAATAATCCCAGATATTAGCCATGTCCCCGCTAATGCACCTACAAAGAGTAATATTAATATCGCCCCCGCTGTAGAACGAAAATTATTTCCAACCTCATCGAGCATCGTTTTATATGCTACATTATTGAAATAACCGACAATCGCTGCCACTGCGCCCCCAATCAATAAGATAAATTGATTAGACCCACTCAAGGCGTCATCACCAAACACATAAACATTGTATGCCAACAAGCCAATCAAGACAACAACTGGAATAAGTGCCTCCCAGATGTTCAGCTCCTTATTTCTGATGATAGTTTCTTTGTTTTCTTCCATTTTGTTTTTCGTTTGCCGTGGTTCAGGTTTCCAACCTGAGAAAATATTGAATGGGTTACAATCCCGAATGACGACAAAGTTAGTAAAATACAGCAGAGTGAGAAATTATTGTACTGGTTTGGTAAGGCTTAAGATACTTTGTTTCCTCTTTACTCCTCTATTCCTTTCTTTTTGTTTCCTCATTCTTTCCTTAACAGAATCCTAAAGTTTACTGCATAGTGAACTAGTTTTGACGATTTTTCCTTTTAATTCGTCCTATAAGTACGTAACCCTATTTATCTGGACATTTTGACAGGATGTTTTTCTGCTCCCGAGCAAAGCATCGGGACAAGTTATTTTCCTCTTAAAAATAGTTCTCCCGACTTGTCAGTACGGGACAGGCTGTAATGCAGACCATGCAACGATTTTTAAAAGAAAACTATCAAAAAAATCTCTCTGTCAAATTTATCCACATAAATAGTGTCACGTACTTAGATAGGGAAAACTACACACAAAATTACATTCTTATTTTATAGAAAAACGTCCATAAACTAGGATTTACGCACATTTTTCTGTATATAGAAGTGCAAATAATTTCAAAAAAGGTTTACATAACCGATTGAAAGTCATATATTTGTACAAATCTTTCCCTCAGTAGATACATGAGAAAGTTAAAAACTTTCGTTTTAGCAACATACGTACTTTGAAACACCAAACGAATTTTATCGTTTCATCGTGAGAGTCAATTTTTGGAAAGATATTAGATAAAAGATATTAGATGTTAGACTTTTAACAAATGTGAAATTAAACTAATCACATTCTATTGAAAGTCAACATTGTAGAAATATCAGATATTAGAATTATAAAAAAAACTAACATCTAAAGTCCAACTTCTAATATCTCAATTGACCTCTCAGCAGTAAGTAAGAAGACATGGGAAACAAAAAAAGCAGTAAAGATTTTTTAGGTAAAAGAATGCTCTCTGGGAACCCGGCAGTCGCGCCGCGTGTTCAAGAGATGTATGATTATTACGCAAAAGTGAAAGACATTGTGGAGCGCACGAATACTGCACTTGGCAAGCGTCCTTCCGTAAAACGAACTTATAGTGTCACGACAGAAGGGAGTATCACAGTCGGGAACATCTCGACCACTGCACAGATTTTCAACTACACAGGATTGGAATAACTATATGGCCCAAGTTGGTCATGTAAAGGGTACCCAATTGCGCGATTTGCGCTTTAATGTGTATCAAGAAATTGAAAAATTACGTGGTCGACCCCTCCTTGTTTATGCCTCAGATTTTCTCGGTCAAGACGACACGAGCACTCCTAATGCTATAGATTTATCGGACGTAGATGGTTTCACTGATTTAGCGGGTAGCGTAGACGGCAACGAAGTTGACGTTATTTTGCACAGCCCAGGCGGTCGTCCTGATGCCACTGAGCGTATTGTCTATATCTTACGCAATCATTTCGAGCGCGTTCATTTCATTATTCCTCATTCAGCTTATTCGGCGGCGACGATGTTGGCACTCTCGGGTGACACCATTACGATACATCCGAGTGCAACTTTAGGACCAATTGACCCGCAGATTGGCGGTATTCCTGCACGTTCTATTAAGCGTGGCTTTGAAAAAGTGCGTGACTTATTGAAAGAGGAAGGTCCAGAGGCACTGCCAGCTTATATTCCATTGATTGAAAAATATTCTTTGGACTTGTTAGAATTGTGTGATGACTCGGAAAAACTCTCAAAAGAGTTGGTGACAGATTGGTTGACCGAATACATGTTTGCAGGGGAGAAAAAAAAGAAACAGATTGAAAATATTGTCGATTACTTTAGTAGTTATGACAAGCATTTAATGCACTCGCGTCCTTTGCTTTTCAAAAAACTAAAGGCACTCAATATCAAAATTGAAATCGCAGATAAACCGCTGCGTAAATTGATTTGGGAAGCTTACATTATGCTGAATGGCTTTTTTTCTATGACGGATTTTGTGAAGTTATATGAAAATGCTCCTGAGCTTTCTTATGGCAAACAAGTACAATTAGACTTACAATCTCGACAGACCAATAAGGCGACAGGAGGACGAAAGAACTTTCGGTTGTAATACAACTAATGAGCTAAAAGAAGGCGCGGAGTGTAACTCTGCGCCTTCTTTCGTTTAAAACCTTCCTAGCGTAAATTTCTCAAAAGCCACTCCCGCTCCGTCAGAATAGTCTCCTCTTCAATCATTTTACGCAACTTCTCTCTCTCCTTTCTATCTCCTAATGGCAGAGCCAATTGCTTCCTCACAAAACCAATAATATTCTGAAAATTGGTGCGGTGATAATCACTCACCTCACGCCGGCGGATAAACAACCGAAAACTATCCAAGTGAGATTCTAAAAGGTCAAACTCATCTGACTCATAATATATCTTCAACAATAGTGTTCTAGTAATCAATTGATTAACTAAATCCATAGCTTGAAAAGTTTGGAGATAATAAAGTGCCTTATCAAAATTTTTACGGTCATATTCTAAACGAGCAAAATTGAATTTCACTGTATTTTCTTGATAACTTTCAGATAGTTGAGATTGATAGCTATCAATAAAATTTTCGACCGCTTCATGCTTTTTTAAACGTAAACCAAAACCGACAATATTATCAAAAGTGAAACGCGATAATTCTCCATTTTCCGTAAAAATATCTGATTTCAAACCTTCCTGAAACAACTCCCAACCTTCTAAAGTGAACTCGGAATTTCCCTCATTTAGTTTCCGAATACAAAAATTTATCGCAGCACGGTAAAGATTTTTTAGTTCATCTTTTGGAAAATGCTGATTGTGAAGAGAAAGGGACTCTCGAAATTTGCGAAAGTACTGTTGGCTATATTCCTCAGTCAAAAACAGATAGCAATAATAATAAAGCGCCACCGCTGGTACTTCCATATAAATACTATCTTTCAAACTCACTATCCATTCTTTTAATAAACCAAAATCATAATCCGTCTTATATACCGCCCGATGCGATAACTGAGTGCAGGCATGACGTAATTTACGTGACAGATACAAAATATCCATTGTGTCTCCCATCTCCTGCAAATGTAAATTACCAGCTCGTTGATTTGCTGCTTGAAATTTTGCTAACTCTGCCTGATATCGTAATTGGTCATCATAATAATCAGGATTTCGTAAAGACTGCTTTGCCTGATGCTTCAGAATGCGCTGTTGCGTTTTATGAAAATGCCTTTGCTGATTGCGTTGCCGAAAACACCTGAGCAACAATAGGTTTCTCTCTGCATCATCCTCCTTGACGATACGCCACACTAAGAATTCCTCTATGATTTTATGCAAATCACTCATTGTACTTCTTAGTTTTTGGTCATCATAAACTTCATTGGGATAACTCTCTGAGTATAATTCTGCTTTATTAGGCATTGTCACCCCTTTGTAAGAGCTGTTCGCTAAACAATTAAACATCCGCCCAATATCCTCACGATGTGTCACTACTGGCGAGCGCACATACTTCTTCATTTGCCTGATTTCCTCTTTTTTCAGACTTTTAAATAAATTAATGAGCAAATTCTCCATTTATTCTAAATAATAATTTCCACAATAATAAAACTTAATTCAAGTAAATATAATACTTTTAAAACTATTATTCTTTTTTTTATTTCCACAAATAAGATAATTTGACCTTGTAACTAGAGCGCAGAAGTCCAACATTTGTATCATCGAAACGAATTAGTAGGCAATTAAAATTCTATAGAACCCAATATTTTATCGTTAGGAACCTAAGTTTTCGATGCATTCATTTGACGAATAAATAATAAAATCAAAAGTTATGAAAAAGTATATATTACACATTTTAGCTCTTATTTTCATTTCCACCGTTCCGATGACGACTCTACAAGCACAGGGTTGGACATCAACATTTTACGGTTCGAGCTCAGGCAATACTTCTGCCTCTAATGCTTCTATTGAGTCTCCAGGCTTTAAGGACGGCAAAGCGATTTCGACTACACTCTATTATGAATTAGACGCCATTGTGCCTTCTTATACGATTATTGAAAATAATCAACTGGGATTTATTAGTGGACTCAATCCCGAAGGATTTGCTAATGGAAGTACACATATTCCGACTTCCCTTCTTTACGCTGATAACGAAGAAGCCCTTTTTTCTTTGACCGATAAATCCAGTAGTTTATCTGCTGATGCACAAGCTATACACATCACAAAACTCATTAATCCAACTTTTAGTGAGATTCCTACAGAATTAGCTTGGTCACAAATCCAATATGAAAACCTGACAAACAAGGTATTAAGTGCAGATTTTAAAAGAACTATAGACGGTATAAATTTCATTACTTTAGCAGCCGCACAATTAGAAGAAAATACCGACGGAGAAGACTTTTTTGACCTAGTTGTCATTCTTGCAGATGAAAATGGTCTACCCATTTGGACGCAAACTTATGCAAGCATAGGAGACGATATTCCTGTAGAAATTATCCCAACTGCGGATGGCAATTTTTCGATTTTGTACAACAAGAAAACAAGTGGTGTCAATAATCTGCAATGGTTGACGATTGATGCCGACGGTCAAGTCATTTCAGATGTCACTTTGGCTAATACGGGAGATTTTACAGCTGCTGATATCATTTCGACTTCAGATGATGCTTATGTTATTACGGGAGAAAATGGTACAGAAGATGCTTTCGTTTTGAAAATCAATCTAGAAGGAAGCACGATTTGGTCACAGGAATATACCAATTCTACTTCTTCTGAACGTGGTCGAGCGATTATCGAAGATGCTCAAAATCAGCTCGTTATCGCTGGAAACTCTATCCAAAATGATACAGGTGAAGAAAATGGTCTGATTATTAAAATCACACCAAACGGAACGCCTCTATGGGAAAAACAAATAGTCAGAGATGATAAAAAAAGTGGTTTTAATGAAGTCATTTTAACGCCAGAAGGTAAATATATCTTCTCAGGTTACTCGCAATTACCCAATGCAAATGAAAATATATTGGGCGGTTATTATGCACAAACGGATACTTTCGGTATCATCAAAGGTGGTCTGATTAGTGGAAATGTCTTTGCTGACGAAGTCACCGACTGTATAAATGTTGATGAGTTAGACTTAGAAAATTGGATTGTGCAAGCGCAGAAAGACACTCTATTTTTCTATGCAAATACGGACGAATTTGGAAATTACGCCATACCTGTAGATGTGGAAGGCGATGAGATAGCGGAGTATACGGTTACAGTTTTTCCTGCCAGTGATTATTGGTCTGCATGTGAGAATGATATTGTGGTTAGTGTCCCCTATTTAGAACCCCTTGAGGTCAACTTCCCAATGCTCGCACTCATTAATTGTCCTTTTGTGGAAACACAAATTACAGATGCTGGTATTCGCCCTTGTGAGTCAGCAACTTTCTATGTTTCTTATTGCAATACGGGTACGAGTATCGCCGAAGATGCAACTATAGAAGTTACTTTAGACGAATATTTGACTTATGAAACAGCAAGCATTACTCCTATTGCAATCGACGGTCAAACTTTGACTTTCTCTATAGGAGATTTAGATATCAATACTTGTGGAGACTTTAGTTTTAATGCGTTTACAGACTGCGACTCGGTGATGATTGACGATGTGCTTTGTCTGGAATTAAATATTTCGCCAGATACGATTTGTGTACCACAGCCAACAAACTGGTCGGGAGCACTATTACAAGCGTCAGCAGAATGCGATGAGGATAATATTACTTTCAAAATCGAAAATACGGGTACTGGAAACATGTCTATTGTTCAAGAATATATCATTATCGAAGATGCCGTACTCTTATCTCAAGATGATTATGACCTTGAGTCAGGACAAATCAAAACGAGTAATCAATTTCCAATTAACGGTTCTATTTATCACATCGTTGCGCCACAAGAACCTGGCGCGCCTGGTGCACCGATATTGAGCATAGGTACCGCAGATTGTATGAATGACACTGGTGAGTTGTTCAACCAAATTGCACAAAACAATGGTAATCCATTCAATATCATATACTGTCCAGTCGTCAGAGGTTCTTTTGACCCGAATGATAAACAGGCAACACCGAGTGGCATTGGAGAGGAAAACTTCATTTCACCGAATACTGATATTCAGTACCGAATTCGCTTTCAAAATACAGGAACAGACACAGCATTCAGAGTTGTTTTACAAGATACCTTGAGTTCTTTCCTTGACCCTGCGACAATTATACCTGGTGCATCGAGCCATGATTATGAGTGGAGGCTAAACGATGCAGGGCATTTAACTTTCAGCTTTTATAATATTGTTTTGCCTGATAGTTTGACTAATCCCGAGGCGTCACAAGGTTTTGTTAACTTCAAAATTAGTCAAAAGGAAAACCTGGAAGACTATACTATCATCGAAAACTCCGCGGGTATTTACTTTGATTTCAATGAGCCTATCATTACGAATATCGCGATGCATACTGTCCTCAAGTTGGTTAACATTAATATTGTCAGTGAAACAGTAAATACAGCATTGCCAGAAACCCAAGTGAGCATTAGCCCAAATCCGATGCAAAATGGTGCGTGGTTAAAAGTTGACGGAATCGACATCTCTAATCCTGCTCTGCAAGCAACTTTATTTGATATGACAGGAAAGGCTGTTTATACTGCAAAGGGTTCTAATGACCAAATTTGGTTGCCAAGAGAAAATCTATTGCCTGGTGTTTACTTCTTCTCTTTAGAAAATACTGAAGGCTGGTTGGCGAGTGGGAAGTTAGTGGTTCAATAGTGTAAAAAAACCTATCCTTTGTAATCTCTAGGGCAGCTTCTAAATGGAGTTGCCCTTTTTTTTACGAGCAAAACTAATTACACATAATACCGAAAAATTAAAAAGTAACAGTTTTTTAAACTAAAAAATCAACATTTAATAAAATAAAATAAATATAATTTGACTTTTTAACAAATTTTAACGTAAATTCACGACATATTATTATACTCCCTTATCTTATTTCTCTACACACATAAAATATGGTTCTTTAAAAAATCCCATGATTTGTGATTGAGAAAAAATAAGAAGTTCAAAGTTGAGATTTGAACTTTTATTTTTTCACAATCACGGGATTTTAAAGAACGAAAAACATTACCAATATGCTAAATGAACACGTACGAGATATTATGACATTAGAGCCAGTTACCGTTGGACCCAATGATACACTTGCGCAGGTAAACCAGATTATGATAAAGAAACGGTTACAGCAGTTGCCCGTTACTGAAAATGGTCAACTGGTTGGCTTGATTACCTCATTTGATTTGTGGAAAGGAAAAAACGATGCGGAAAAAGAAGACACTCGACAAGTAAGAGAGGTCATGACACAAGGTGTCGTTAAGTTAAGTCCAAAAGATAAAGTAGGTACTGCTGCAGAATTATTCGTTGACCGCAGATTCAAAACTTTGCCCGTCGTCAATCTTCGCAATGAGCTAAAAGGAGTTGTGACTGCTTTTGATGTGATACAGCACGTTTATATGAAGGAGTATCCGAAGGAATTTATGTAGGACTTTGGATTGGATAATCAGTAAAAAAGCCGATTTCCCAATAAGGGAAATCGGCTTTTGAATTACTTACTCATGTTACGCAATCAATATGGCTTTCACTTTTCGCCTTACTTTTTTCCTGATAAAAAAGTAACAAAAAATCGAGTCTTGATTCATTTCTTAACGCTACATTACGGCTAAAAAA
>CALDUB010000461.1 GCA_937923465.1 uncultured Saprospiraceae bacterium | reverse complement strand
CAGCAAGCGAGAGAACTATGTAAAGAAATACATAATTTAACTAATCGAGAACCTTGGTCTAAGGATTATAGATTTAAATCCCAGATTGAAAGTTCAAGTGGTTCGATTATGGATAACATTGCAGAGGGATTTGGAAGAGGCGGTAATAAAGAATTCGCTAATTTTTGTAGAATATCTAAAGGTTCTTCAGCTGAATGTCGTTCTCAGATAATTAGAGCTTTAGACAAAAATTATATCAGTCGAGAAGAATGCACAAAAGTATATCAAGCAGCAGACAAAATAGAGGGCGGATTGAAAAAACTCATTGACCACTTAAATAGTTCCGACCGAAAAGGACCAAATTATAAAAAGTGAAAAGAGTGCAGGTTGCAGGTTTTACCCAGAACTCAAAACCCTCAACACACAACTCTCAACACACAACGTAAAAACACATGTCAATTATAAAAACAAAATACAATCGCCGTTCTTTCCTCAAAGCGTCCACACTCGTAGGCGGCGGATTTACCCTTGGTTTCAGCATGTTTGCATCTTGTAAACCTACTCCCGAGCAAATTAAAACTGTCAAATCCATGCCCAAGGAATGGTTTGAGATGAATACTTATTTGAAAATTGGAGACAATGGTCTTGTGACTATCATGTCTGCCAATCCTGAAATTGGTCAAAATATTAAGACTTCCATGCCGATGATAGTGGCAGAAGAATTGGACGTGGCATGGGAAGATGTTGTGGTAGAACAAGCGCCATTAGATGATAATTTTAAACGTCAAGTTGCTGGCGGTAGTCAATCTATCCGTCAAGGCTGGGAAGGTCTGCGCATGGCAGGGGCGACCGCCAAAGCGATGCTCATCAGCGCAGCCGCAGCACAGTGGCAGGTAGACGCCTCTGAATGTACGTCCGCAAATGGTGTGATTACCAATGCAAAAGGAGAAACTTTGACTTATGGCGCGGTTGCTTCGGCGGCAGCTACAGTTGAAGTACCAACAGAAATCAAATTAAAAGACCCTGCGGACTTTACGATTATTGGGACAAAGCGTGGCAATGTTGACATGGGCGATATTTTGACGGGTAAACCCTTATTTGGTATTGATACTAAGATAGAAGGCATGCAATATGCTTCTGTTTTGCGTCCGCCAGCATTTGGGATGAAGTTAAAAAGTTATGATGATACTGCGGCTAAAGCTGTAACGGGAGTTTTTAGTGTTTTGCAATTTGGTGATAAAGTCGCTGTTTTGGCAAAGAATACTTGGGCAGCTATGAAAGCTAAAAAGGCAATCAAAGCAGTGTGGGAACAAGAAACTAAAGCAGAAAGTACAGCTGGTCATGACAAAGAATTATTAGCTCTTTTGGACAAAAGTTCTGCTGAAGCTAAAAGAAGTGACGGAAGTGTGAAAAAGGCTTTTGGTGCGGCAGATTCTGTTTTTGAGCGTACTTACGAAGCGCCATTTTTGCCGCATAACTGTTTAGAGCCGATGAATTTTTATGCAGATGTGACAGAAACAAAGGCTGAATTAATCGGACCAATCCAAACGCCTGCTTGGACACGTAGCAAATTGGCAAAAATATTAGAGAGAGAGGAAAAAGACATTAAAATTGATATGACGCGTATGGGCGGAGGTTTTGGTCGTCGTCTCTATGGTGATTTTGCGGAAGAAGCGGCACAGATTTCTTTGGCAGCTAAAACGCCAGTTCAATTGATTTTTACGCGTGAAGATGACATGACTGCGGGTACTTATCGCCCTGCTTCTAAATATAAAATTAGAGCATCAATAAAGGACGGCGAAATGACGGGTTACCACATCACAGGTGCGGGTACCAATCTCGGAAATACAGTACGTGAAAATAACTTTCCAGCAGCAGCAGTTGATAATTATTTGGCGGAAACTCATAATTTAGAAACAAACATCTCGACGGGAGCATGGCGCGCACCTGTTGCTAATTTCTTAGCTTATGCAGAGCAAGCATTTTTTGATGAATTGGCAGGTGAGTTAGGAAAAGATGCCGTACAATTCCGTATAGATTTATTTGAAAAAGCGAAAGCGAACCCTAAGGCAGAAATGGATTATGATGCGGACAAATCAATCGGGGTCATCAAACTAGCCGCAGAGAAAGCAGGTTGGGGTAAGGCAAAAGACGGCGTATTTCAAGGATTTAGTACTTACTATTCTCACAATTCTTATGTAGCGGAAGTTGCGGAAGTAGTGATGAAAGACGGAAAACCGGTGGTAGACAAAGTTATTATCGCTGTAGACTGTGGTATTGTTGTCAATCCAATCGGAGCACACAATCAAGCCGAAGGTGGCGTTATTGACGGCATCGGACACGCGATGTATGGTGACTTTTCTTTTGAAGACGGAAAACCTTCATTTAGCAATTTTGACCAATATCGCTTGATTAGAATGGCAGATGCGCCGAAAGTAGAAGTGCATTTTGTGGAAACAAAGGAAGACCCGACAGGTTTGGGTGAACCGACATTGCCGCCCGCAGGTGGTGCGATTGCAAATGCTTTGGCAGCAGCGACGAAGGAGCGTTTTTATAAGCAACCTTTTGCGGGGTATAAGGATATTTTGGGATAGTATCACGTCCGTTCCATGGCGCGAGTTCTTTGCGAACTTACACGCTGTGGAACGGGCGTGTTACACCTGTGATGTCGGACACTTCACTTATACTGAGAGTGAAAAAATCAACATAATTCCTGACTTTACGAGTAGAAAGTGTCTGACATCTGTAATTGGCAAAAGACAGACGTCAGACACTGATTTTTTTAATATCTCTTTTTAATCGTTAGATTTTCTGCTTTTGTTTCCTTGAAGTGTCCGACGTCTTACCTCCAATATTTCAAATCTTCTTCTGTATCTATATCAATATTTCCTTTTGGAAAATCAATACTGACAACCAGATTTTTATACTTTTTAACTAAGGGCTTTGCGCCGTCATCTCCTGATAATTTCGTCATTTCCCCAAAAAAATGTTGCGAAAAATAAACGGGCGGACCACTTCCCTCTTCATATTTTGATTTTATAATCATTTTCTCATCAAGAATATTTTCTCTTATCTTTTTTAAAATATTAGCTGTGAAAAAAGGTTGGTCGGCGACGCTAATGATTACACCCGTATAATCATTTTCTTTGATAATTGTCTTCATACCCTGAGCGATAGATACTCCCATTCCTCGGGTCCAGTTTTTATTTATAATTATTTGATAATCAGTCAATTGAATTTCTGAAAGTATCAATTCAGCATTTGCTCCCAAAACTAAAAAGGGTTTTCCTGCTCTACTTTTCACAATTTCATTGAGAGAATTTTCTAATAAAGTAATCCCATTTTTTCGCAATAATTGCTTAGGCTGACCAAGCCGTTTAGACTCTCCTGCAGCAACAATTAGTATGGCTATTTTTCTCTTTTTTTCTTCCATAATTTAAAAATAATCAAAATCTGACCCAACGCTTTTCTATTTACTCTCGTGAAGGTAAGTGAAAGGCATAAATAATTTGCGTTCTCTCAATCACATTTCAGAGGATTTGTCAGAAAACCATAATTAAGTGTCTTCAAAAGTGTTTTCGCGAAACCTTTATACTAAATTTCTCAACTCCAATAGTTCTCACCTGTCCTATTGAAAAACTAAAACAATCTAATGAAAAATTTAAGTCTAATAGCATTCCTATTTTTAATTCTTTTTTCAGCTTGTAAAAAAGACGAACCTATTATAGATACTCCGACCAACGCTACAGTTAGCCCAATAGATGATTGGGTACCAGTCATTGAAAATATCAATGGCAGCTTAGTTGGACAAGTAAATGATGAGTCTGGCACTCCAATTAACAACGCGAGCGTGACTTTAAACAACGAGACGACGACAACTAATGCTTATGGTTTTTTCTTCTTTGATGACGTCACAATGAATTCTAAAGGGAGCTATGTAAAGGTCGAAAAGAATGGATATTTCTTAGGAAGCCGTCGCTTCTTTCCTCAATCGGATGTTCGTAGTAATGTAAAGATTACCCTACTCCAAAAAGCTTTTAATCAATCCTTTTCTTCTGACACAGAGTCTGTTATGGCGTTTGAAGGCGCGTCGGTAAGTTTTGCTGCCAATAGTATTGCCAATGAAAATGGAGAAGCATATACTGGAAATGTCAATTTCTCTGCCAAGTGGTTAGACCCTTCTTCACCCGAAGTATATTTAGAAATGCCAGGTAATTTGCAAGGTGTAAATACAGAAAGCGATGAAGTTGTTTTAAAAACCTTGGGGATGATTGCTGTAGAGTTAGAGGACGATGCAGGAAATGAATTAAATATCTTGGAGGGCGCAACCGCAACTATCAGTGTACCCGTTCCACAAGAATTACTTGCGAATGCGCCAGCCGAAATTCCTCTTTGGTCATTTGATGAAGAGCATGGAATGTGGGCAGAAGAAGGAAAAGCGAGCTTGCAAAATGGAAGTTATGTAGGAGAAGTGAGCCATTTTTCATTTTGGAATTGTGATATTCCTGCAGACTATGTGTATCTCTCCTTATCCGTTCAATTTGAAAACGGAGCGCCTTTCTCTAATGGTTATGTGATATTGAGCAGTGAAATTTTTGGTGAGGCCTATGGTTCTCCAGATGCAAGTGGTGGTATGTCTGGTATTATTCCAGCAAACGAAGTTCTTACTTTGAGCATCTACGATTACCTATGTTCGGAGTTAATTTTTGAACAAGAGATTGGTTCATTCTCCGAAAATACGGATTTAGGGGCTATTACTATACAAAACCCAAATATTGCAGTTACAACTATCTCTGGTACACTAATAGATTGTGAAGATAATCCAATCTCACCAGGTATATTGAGGATAAGTTTTTCTGAAGAGTCCTTCTATTATCCAATTCTTAATGCCGACTTTACTTATACTTACACGACATGTCAACCTTTGGGTTCTGTGTCTGTAATAGGGATAGATTTAGAGAATAGTGTTGAGAGTACCCCCGTTAATATCATAGAGGGTGAAGACAATAATATTGGAAATTTGAGTGCCTGTGGCGTGGAGAATGAATTAGATTATTTACAACTGACAATCGATGGTGTGTCAAAAAGCTATGTCGTTTCAGAAGTCACACAAATTGACAATGACAGTACTCATTTTTATGTAAGCATTGAAGACCTATATATTGATATTAGTTTTGCAGGCATAACGGCAGGCAGTTATGGCGATGTAGGAAATAGCAAGTTCATTATTTATGATATTCCTGCTCAATGGGCTTTCAATTATAATTATTCGAATACTTCTGACGAAAATTATTTTTCAACCTTTGAAGTAGTTGAAACGAATGGAAAACTATCTGGAACAATGAGCGGTGAGCTTTATAATTCTGATTTTAACAGTAATCAATTTCAGCAGGTAGAGGGCGAATTCTTAATTACGCCACCTGAATAGTATTATTCACCAAACAAAGCTTTTGTTTCTGACTCTGTCTTGCGCAGTTTCTCTCGACAAAAAGCTAGCAACTCAGCGGAGCGTTTTACTTTCTCTGATAGCTCGTCCATATTGACTGCTTGCTCTTGGAGTTCTTGGACGATTTGTTGTAATTCTGCCATAGCAGACTCATAGTTTAATTGTTTTTTTGCCATGGTGCAAATATGCTAAAAAAAATGCCGCACAAGTAATTGTGTGGCATTTTTTTGTTTTTCCTCTTTTGTATTGGATACGTTTATAGACTATAAATGCCTTTATTTACACGACAACCAGTTGCCACGTCGCAATTCTCTTCGTAATGGACACTTCACTTCGACATAGAAAAGGACACACTGCACGTTTAACAGGGCACAAGTCGCAGTCCTCTTTGTAATGGACACTTCTCGCCGACCGTCATTGTTTAATACATTGATTATCAAACAACTAAGTAGTTCGAGAAGCCTGCGATAAGTGTAAAATTAGTCTCTCTTATATGCTTAACAAGGATTCTAATGATTATTTTTATTAAAATTATTGCCACCATATTTGTCTCACTATTTCAGTATTTAAATTTACTAACTAAACAGTGGATTTCATGCAGTATGGATTACCATTCACACATCGGGAGTACATTTTGAAAAAAAATCTCGTAAATTGGCTAAAAATCATAAAAAAACCTCTCCTCAAACTCTGATAGTTTCTAGTAAGAACTATTGAAAAACTCATTTAGCTATGAAAAATTTTAACTTAATCGCATTCCTATTTTTGATTCTTTTATCCGCTTGTAATAAAGACGAACCCATTATTGAAAATCCGATTAGCGAAGCAAGTCCGATAGACAATTGGAATCCTGTTGTTGAGAATGTTAGTGGCAGTCTGGTCGGTCAAGTAAACAACGAATCTGGGGCTCCAATTAGCAATGCTACCGTGACCTTAAATAATGAGACGACAAGTACCAATCAGTATGGTTTTTTTGTTTTTGAAAACCAGACAATGAATGCCAAAGGTAGCTACGTGAAAGTAGAAAAAAGCGGTTACTTTTTAGGCAGTCGTCGCTTTTTTCCTCAAGCGAATGCCCAATCCAATGTAAAAATCACACTATTAGAAAAAGCCTTCAACCAGTCATTTTCTTCTGATAATGAGTCCGTTATGGAATTTGAGGGTGCCTCCGTTAGTTTTTCTGCGAATAGTATTGCAAACCAAAATGGAGATGCTTATACTGGGAATGTCAATTTTGCAGCCAAATGGTTAGACCCCTCTTCTACTGATGTCTTTTTGGAAATGCCTGGTAATTTACAAGGAGTAAACGCTGGAAGTCAGGAAGTTGCCTTGAAAACATTAGGAATGATTGCGGTAGAGTTAGAAGATGATGAAGGCAATGAATTGAATATTTTAGAGGGATTTACGGCGACAATCAGCCTTCCCGTTCCCGAAGAACTGCGCGCAAATGCTCCTCTAGAAATTCCTTTATGGTCATTTAATGAAGAGCGCGGAATATGGGTAGAAGAAGGAACTGCTCTCTTGGAAAACGGGTCTTACGTCGGTAAAGTGAAACATTTTTCGTTTTGGAATTGTGATATTCCCGCTGATTATGTAGATTTTACTGTGACCATTTTAAATAGTAACGGAGACCCATTAGTTGATGGTATTGTCGTTTTGGTTAGTGAGAATTTTGGTTGTGCTTCTGGTTCAGTGAATGAGAATGGTACAGTGTCAGGAATTATTCCTGCAAATGAGATTTTGATATTAAGAGTATTTGTACCTATTTGTGAGAGCCCAATTTTAGAGCAAATAATTGGACCTTTCTCAGAAGATACAGATATAGGCAATCTTAACATTGATTTTTCAGAGGGGATAGTAACAACTATTTCAGGAACTCTGACAAATTGTAACGACAATCCCGTTACTAACGGAATGCTAATCTTAAATTATACAGATGGAATATATTATCATTTTGTAAATTCATCTGATTTTAGTTTTACTCATACTACTTGTAGTTTGCCCAATTCCATGTCTATAACAGGAGTCGATTTTGATAATAATGTATCAGGAATACCAACTGAACTTGAACCTGGAACTGAAAATAATGTAGGCAGCTTGATGGCATGTGGGTCGGAAGATATTCCAGATTACTTAAATTTAACGGTAGCAGGAGAAACAAAATACTATCTAGTTACCAATGTGTTACAAGGAACGGATAGTACGCGTTTTAATGTTGATTTAGAAAATGTTGAAATAGCAATTAGTTTTGCAGGCATAACGACGGGTAGCTATGGCTTTCCAGAAAATCTATACAGAATAGATGACTCAATTCAGGACTGGGCTTTCTTAAGTTCTTTGTCTGCTGATGAAAATACTCTTCTCGAATTTGAAGTAACGGAAGTAAATGGGAAACTACATGGCATCATGGCAGGAGAACTTTATAATTATTATCCTCTACAAGTTGAAACTGTAAGTGGAGAGTTTTTAATTACTATTCCTGAATAATAGCATTCGCCGCCAAAGGCTTGATTTGTAAGCGATTAGGATGAAAAAATGCCACACAATTGGACTGTGTGGCATTTTTTTGCTTTCCCATGTCTATTTGTCCTTTTATTCCCAAGGACCATCTTGTAGCACATTGGTAATGTTTCCTTTTGCGTTCATTCGATACAAACCACCAGCCGCTCCAAGCCATAGCAGTCCATTTTTATCTGTCAGCATACTCATCACAGAAATAGAAATATCATAGTTGACGAATTCTTTTCCGTCGTATTTATACAAACCATTACTACTTGTGCTTATCCATAAATTGTCGGAAGGGTCTCGGTACATTCCGTAGACATCATCCTCATTAAAGCCAGCTATTTCGGGAAAATTAGTGAAACCAGTCCCATCAAATTTATTGATACCACCCTTCCCAAATCTTCTTGCGGGGTCGGGGTCGTCCTTCTCAGCGATGCGCGTACCAAACCAAAAGTTTCCTTCTTTGTCTTCTTGTATTTGTGTTACATTATTGGAATGCAAACCCATTTTTTTAGTAAAATGAGTGAATGACTTTCCATCATATTTCGTCGCACCATAACCGTCGCGACTAAACCATAGATTGCCTTGTGAGTCCTCTTCTATCTCTGTTATCCAATTTTTTGTGTCTTCGTTGATTGGCGTTTCTATCTCTGGATAAGGAAGCGTGAAATCTGTAAACTTTTCTCCGTCAAACTGACACAGCCCGCCCCAAGTTCTCACCCAAAATATCCCTTTGCTATCTATGAACAAACCACTAATACTATCATCACAAAGTCCGTCTTTTTCAGTGTAGTTAGTTAATGTATCTCCATCGTATTTCACGATACCCTTTCCCGTCCCAAACCATAAAATATTCGCACTGTCTTCTATCACCGTTGTTATTCTGTTAGTTGGTAGTCCGTCTTCAGTTGTAAGATATTTTAGGGTTTTTCCATCGTATTTGGCGACGCCTTTTTCTAGTGTTCCAAACCATAAA
>CALDUB010000460.1 GCA_937923465.1 uncultured Saprospiraceae bacterium | reverse complement strand
ACGACTAAAATAAAGATTTGCTAAAATGAAAATATCCTACCTCCTACCAATCCTACTTCTATTTATCTCTTGCTCAGAAAACAAGACTTCTTCTGACAAAGAAGAAAAACAAGTAGAAAATCGCGAAATCGTAATGTCTGAATTTCAGACAATCATTGACTCCGCCAATATCGAAGGCGCCATCTTAATTTATGACTTAAAAGAAGATACTTACTATTCGAATAACTTTGAGTGGACAAAAGAAGGAAAATTACCCGCTTCAACATTCAAAATAGCCAATTCGATTATAGCACTCGAGACAGAAATAGTTAAAAATGATAGTACTCTTTTCAAATGGAACGGAGAGCCAAGAAACTTTAGCCGTTGGGAGCAAGACTTGACATTGAGAGACGCTTTTCATTTTTCTTGTGTTCCTTGTTATCAAGAAGTAGCAAGAGATATTGGAGCAAACAAAATGAATACCTATCTCGCGAAACTGGACTATGGCGATATAAAAGTGGACTCAACCAACATTGATATGTTTTGGCTAGAAGGAGAATCAAAAATTAGTCAATTACAACAAATCGACTTTTTAAAAAGGCTTTATCTATCTAAATTACCCATTTCTAAGCGCACAGAAATGATAATGAAAAAAATGATGGTCATCGAGAAAAATGACCAATACACATTGAGTGGAAAAACGGGCTGGTCTGTGGATAAAGAAAATAATGGTTGGTTTGTAGGTTATGTCGAGACACAAAACAAGACTTACTTTTTTGCGTCAAATGTGGAACCTAAAAAACAATTTGATATGAATAGGTTTCCTATGATTAGAAAAGATATCACCTACAAAGCATTGAAGGAAATGAAAATAATTGAATAAACACATCTCCGCTCTTCGATATATAAACACAAAAAAATCCTGATTTGATATAGTATATCAAATCAGGATTTTTAATTAAATCACAGAAAATATCACCCCTCTTCCAAAAAATGCTTTACTTCTCGCACTTCGCCAATTCGCATGTCTCCCAACCAAATATCTGCAATCCGTACCCGCACCAAACGCAAAGTCGGATGCCCTACAGCAGCCGTCATTTTACGCACCTGTCGATTTTTACCTTCCGTCAAAGTCACAGAAACCCACGAGGTCGGTCCGTGCCGCTCTTCTCTTATTTTGCGCCCACGAGGCGGTAGTTTAGGTGCTTCCTCCAATCGACGCGCCGCACAAGGCAGAGTCATATATTTTTTACCGTCAAAACCAATTTCCACCCCATTTTTCAACTTATCAATCGCGGCATCATCGGGAATTCCATCAACCTGTACATAATATTCCTTCTCCACTTTTTTGCTCCGCACTTTATGACTTTCCATGCCGTCGGTAGTCAAAAATAGCAAGCCCTCCGAACGCGCATCTAAGCGACCAATAGCCATAGTTCCTTCTGGAAAATCTTGCAAATCTCCAAGCGTCGGTTTCTTTCTACGTTTGTTATTAATGAATTGAGAAATGTAGTCAATGGGTTTATAAATAATAAAATGCCTATGATTGATAGGCGCTGAGTCAGGAGATAATGAAGAAGTCGCCTTCTCCCCTACCTCCTTGCTACTTCTTTTCTAAGGCGATTTGAAATAGACTCACCGTTGCATTGTGATAATGCCCTGGTAGACCTTCTGTATCTTTCAATTCTAACAAACCTAAAAAGTCAAAACCACATTTTTTATAATGATTTATTAAGCCGTGATTTTCACCAACCGTATCCATACGAATAAATTCCTTTCCTTCTTCATCTGCATGTTGTTTCCCCCATTTAACAATATTTTTCACCCAATGATAACCCCGAAAATCAGGATTAGTCGCAATCCGATGAATATAAATGGCAGGGTCAGCATCTCGTTCTTGCCATATCTGCGGGTCTTCATAAGCAATCGCCCACACACAAGCTATCTTCCCGTCAATGAGTAGTTTCCATTGTCGATTTTCTGCGATTTCGGTCTCCACCATACCACGGTCAAACTCTGGCCAGACAACCACTGTCTCTTTAGATTTCATATAATCCGTAGCAATGCCATATAAACGAAATATTTCATCAATATCCGTTGCGACACTATTTACTATTGTCATTTTTTCCTTTTTTTATAGTTCTCACCTCTCACCTAATTACTCATAATGCCTAAAAATTCCAGTATCAAATGGCGTCCAAACAGGCGCTTTTTGCCCCGAAGCTTTCAGCGCATTATTCGCCCAAGTATTACACGTATGTGTGAAATTATAAGTTCCATTAGCTTCATAAAAAGCATCATTCTGACCATACTGCGACTCTGTATCAATGTACATTGGTTTTCCACTTCCATCCTTTTCCAAAGTATTCATAATAAAACCAACCAAATCCCCGTATTCCTCTTTGGTCATTGTAATCTTCTTACACTGCTCATTCTCTTCCAAAGCAGGGAAAAAAGTAGCGTGAATAGCAGATTTGCTCATAAAAAAAGCAGCCTTAAAAGCCGTACTAAAAGTCAAATCATCCCAAGTCGGCGTATCCAAATAAATTCCTTGGTCTCCCCATCCGAGTCCGACCCACTGAAAGCTCGTATCCTTCCCAAGCGTATGCTCATATTTAAAAACTGTCCCCCAATCCATCACCTCATTTTTCACTGGAACTACCAAATCTGTATGCATCCCATTTGTAAGAATGTAAAAGGAAATCTCATCCTTATCAGTCGGCTGGTCGCCATTCACAACAATCCTCGACAATCCCCAAGCCAGGATAGCATATCCCACACCAAAGATGACAAGAAATAATAGAAAACGACCAAAATATTTTAAAGCTAATTTCATTTCTAATGTTATTTATTTGTTTAGTATTATTCTGCGGGATGTCGGACACTTAAGTCAACTAGAAGGCACAAAAGTCAAATTATATAAATAGATTAAGCAAAAGTTAGTGTAAGACACCTATCTTTTGTTTTCTTGTGACAGGTGTCAGACACTACTCTTAGTAGTGCTTTAGATAAACATTTAATTTTCTGAATTTTCGGGAATTTAAGTGTCCGACACCTAAGTAACCTCCTCCCGAATATCCACCCGCATATTAACTATCTGCTTCACAAAACCCACCTTCTCATACGCCCGAATAGCACCAGGATTTTCACTATACACCTCCAGACGGATTTCATAAATACCACGACTCTTGCACCAAGCTTTCATTTCATCAATAATCAACCCATTGACACCTTGACCTCGCGCTTCAGGAATGACATACATAAAACCCAAATAGCCGTACTTATCATGTTTGAAATACTCCTTAGCCTCTTTTATCAAGACATAACCCGAGCCAATCAATTGACCATTTTGCTCTGCAACAATAACATCAGCAATCGGAGAAAGAATCAACTCATGTATATCATAATAGCTGATTTTTTCATCTTTTAAAGTCACATCAAAAGGGCGTTCAAATTCGATAATTCCTTGTTCAAACTCGAGTAACACAGGTAAATCTGCTACCACACCCTTCCGTATAGTTATTTGATTATCAGTCATTTACTTCTTTTTTAGGCTGTTTTTCAAGTCCTAATTGTTCTCGATACAAATTCTCTACTTCCAACCGAGCCCAAGGCGTTTTACGCAAAAAAGTAAGACTTGACTTATGGGAAGGATTATTCTTAAAACAGCGAATATTTATCATTTGCCCCATGGCGCGCCAGCCATAAACTGCCACCAAATACTCTAACATATCTGCTAATTTCACGCCGTGTAATGGATTGTTCGGCTGTGAACTATTTGTCTTTTTCATATAATTTTATTGAGAATAAAAGATACATATTTCAAACGTCCTACTTCATATTTAAAAAGGCGTCCTCCAATTTCCCTAGATATTGTGAAGTCGTTTCCTTCATATAAATACCGAGAGAAATGGCTGTTTTGTCCAGCAAATTTACGTTGAAAAATGAATAATCAAAATGGTGAGTACGACCAGAGGTAAGTTCCTCCCGTTTTTGTACAATAATGGTGTACTCAGAGGAAGAAATATTATTTATGCCACCTACATTGATATATTTTTTAATGCGGCGTTCCGTACTTATGAGTCCTTTATGCAAGATTTCGAGGCTACTCTCTGCATCTGCTAAAATTTTCCGCTGTAGATTAATACCATTAATAGCTTGTTCTTTATCAGACTTGACGACGCGGTCTGACTTATCAAAAGAATAATAGTGTTTATCAATATCGCGGTTAAACTGCTGAACCGTATTATAATGCAACTTCGCAATATCACGCATCGGCGTAATAATTTTCTCAAATTTATCTGTCAACAAATCATGGTATCTCCGTTCTCCTCCCAGACTCTTTTTATCATGTTTATCTTCCGAAACCAAAAAATACCGCAAAACACTCCCCTCGTCCTTATGGTCAATAGCTCGCATTTTAGTCAATAACTGCGAAAAACCTTCCGCTTCTTTGGTAAAAAGCTTGATACTATCTAATATTTCATCCAATGGGTCCTTATCGGGCGTAGGATAATCCTCCTTTCCAAAGTCAGAAGCCCCCAAATTAATAGGTGGTATTTTATCCCCTTTCTCCTGATTTCCGCCAGGATTAAAAATGTCATCGTATGGATTTGGCATTTATTTGCGCTCTTTTTTAGTTCAATTTCTGCTTAAAACAAATATAGTCCTTTTTTGAAATAATTGGTTATTGTATTGTGGGTTATTATGTTATTCATCATTTTAATCCGCAATCTGGTAAGGGTCATTTAATTTTAGAATAAGTATCACGTCCGTTCCACGGCGTGAGCAGGGGTGATTGGTTCTATTTCTCAAAGCGTAAATGTCGGACACTTTACCTCAGCAAATAGATGTAATGTAATTTTTAGTCGATAAACTTACCAACAATGAGTGTCTGACATTTGTAACAAGTTATTGAAAATCAACATGTTGCGTATTACAGGTATCAGCCTGTCCCGTACCGTGGTCGGGGACACTCTTCGTAGGAAATATCAATTCTAATAAAAAAAACAAATTTTCATAGTCATAAAAGTGTCCGACACCAGCAAAAAACCAGAACCAATCACCCCTGCGGCATGAGGAGTAATACGGTCATTATGTGCCGTGTCTCTACTATAAACCAAATTTCAGTCACTTTGTGAGTATATCACAAAAATTTTTAAAAATTATTTTCCACCCCAAAACCTAGTAAACACAAGCACTCCACTCTAATCAAAATAATGAAATTAAAATATTTTTAAACTTTTTTGATTAAATATTTGCAAAGTATAATCAGATGCACTACATTTGTGTCATCAACTTATTTAATCACACACAGAGATGTTAAAAAATATACTTACATTCATTAAAAAGGTCTTTTCAGAAGACAGCACGACTCAACAGAGTGGTCAAAAAACAAGTATTTACGGGCAAAAAACCGCAAATACAACAAATGTAAGTACACCTATATCTCAAGCCCAAAAGTCCCAAATACCAAGTTCTAATCTCTCAATCAGTCCCCAAAAACCTTATTACACTATAGACAACCAAGAGCGCATTCGCACCATTCAAGAAAAGTTACAACAATTTGCGAATGGTATTTCTCCAGCAAACTGGGAAGCTTCTCGCCTCTTATATAAGGTTGGTGAATTACGTTTACCAGACGCGACTTACTCTCTACTCAACATCGCAGAAAACCCACAATTTTCAGAAGAATTAAAAGATGATAATTTCCGTTACAGCTTGATTTGGGCATTAGGAAGATGCGGTGGTATTGGTGCCGCAGAGATGATTAACAAACTCATCGAAAATCCAACAACTGATGCTGTACAAAGATTGGCTTTAGATGCTTATCTACAATTAGCAAGCCCCGAGATTAGAACAAAAATATACGCAAAACTCAAAGCAAAAATCTCAAAAGAACTTGCTGACATCATTGACAATGAAAACCCAACTGAAAACGACATTTTACTCCTTTTTCCTGCTGAAGCAATAGACGGAACGCCGCCTTTGTACCTTCTCTACCTTTTGTCAGCTCAAAATCCAACTTACCGTAGTTTCCTTTTGGATATTATTGGAGAAGTGCCTTTAGATTATCCTTATTTTCAGTCTCTGCGCTATATTTTTAAGTCAGCAGAGTTTAGAGATGATTTTGAGATATTAGGCTTACTTTCTGTCCGTTTTGACATCGTTCATCACTCTTACGAAACCAAAACGAGGTACGAATGGGACTCTATCAGTAGAACGCACAATCGTTACCGCGTTCGCAATGAAAAAAAGGCTTTTTCTAATCGGACAAAGGCATGGTTTCAAAAGCGTATCATCCGTAAATTAACTTTATTGGGAGAGCAAGAAAGTGCTGCTTTTTGTGGCTATGCGGCAGGTATTTTACAACACTATCCAGATACGCTTATTCTCGCTCAAAAAGAAACAGACTCTCGTTACACCTATGTA
The DNA here is from genome assembly GCA_937923465.1 of uncultured Saprospiraceae bacterium. GTDB lineage: Bacteria > Bacteroidota > Bacteroidia > Chitinophagales > Saprospiraceae > JAHDCG01. The sequence continues at coordinate 5,251 of CALDUB010000460.1, read as the reverse complement.
AATCGCAGGTGGACACGCAACGTAAAACACTATCGTGTCTTTAAGCAAATCGTATTACCTTGGTTAACATTAAACACTGATAATGAAAATGTTACACAAAATCCTGCAAACTCAAAGTACAAATTTATTGAGTCTTATTACGAGCAAATAACAAACAAACGCTCCGAGCCATTTCAAACGATTTGGGATAATAATCTAGACATTGCACTTGCATTATTAATCAATTGTAGAAGTAATTTTGTCGCAAAATTCACCTTGCGCATTTTAGAAAATCACCCGACTTTATTTTCAAAAGATGTGCTGCTACAATTGGTCGAAAGCCCTGTTGTAACTAAGGTAAGATTTGCCTTGCGACTTTTGCCAGACTTACTTTCTACAGATAAATATGAGCCAGAAGATTGGAAAATTCTCTTCCGTGCACATCAAATAATGGTACGTGATTTTGCGATTAGTAGAGTCAATCAGAATCCTGAAATATTCTTAAGCAATCCTGCTTTTGTCGAAATGATAACCATGACGGCGCACGAAGATATCGGTTTGTGGTTTAGAAAAAGTGCTGTAAATTTTTCGATTTCAGAAGAGGCAAAATCATCTATTTTCCAGACTCTTGTACAACATATCCAGACAGTAAACACAGAAAAAACAGCTTTAATTTTATTGAAAAACTCCAACGCATTTTATCAAAAACAAATGCGCCTTTGCCCTATAAAAACCGCCTTTACCCTCTTAAAACAGCAATTGGAAAATACACAACTTTTGGGCGCAGCCATTTTAGTGAGTCAGAAGGATAAAATTGAGGATATTCCAGAGCAAGTTATTGCCGAGATGATGTCTGCCAGTTTTCCTTCGATTCGCTACAAGGGTATGGAGCTTTTTGGGGCACTACCACTAGAGGCTTTGTTAGAAAAACGTGACATTTTAGTAAGTTTGGCTATTTCTGAAGACCCTGAAATGCGAAATCGTGTCAAACCAATTATTTCAAGATTGGTAAAAAAAGACCCGAAATCAGGCGTTCAATTAGCAACTTTCTTTGTTCCAATTTTATTAGAAAAGGAAAATTACGAAGGTTTACACGATGATATTTTGGACTTATTGACAGAATATTTAAATGAGCAATTAGACCATATTCCGACTTCCCAAATGTGGGATTTAATAAATTCTCGATACAAAGAAGCAAACCTTTTAGGCGCGACTTTATTGCCTAATTTAGATTTTGAAAAAGAGTCGGTTCGAGACATCATCAAACTCGCTAATCACGAAATGCCAAGTATTCGTCAGCAATGTTATAACTACTTTAACGCGAATGTAGGACGCGTTCGTTACGAAGCAGAAGATGCTTTAAAAATATTAGACAGCAAAAGAGAGGAAAGTCGAATTTTCGCATTCGAATTTTTCACAACACATTATAAATCAGGCGATTGGACACCAGAATTATTAATTAGTGTTTGTGACTCGACACGAGATGACGTACAAGATTTCGGTAAAAAGATGCTTCATACTTTCTTTAACACAGAGAATGGAGAAGAATATTTACTAAAATTAAGTTCGCATCCAAATGTAAAATTGCAACTTTTCGCTACCAATTATTTACAAGATTTTGCAACGGATAATATAGCAAATTTCAGAGAGTTACTACCCTACTTTAAAACTGTTCTTTGTCAACTGTATAAAGGCGGCACGACAAAAAAAGTAGTTTTTGATTTCTTAGAAAAAGAAGCCTTGAAAAGTCCTGTTGTTGCGAAAATGGCGACGGAGATATTGAATGAGGTTTCGTTGACAGTGGCGATTGGAGATAAGGCAAGGTGTATTCAAGCTTTATGTGCGATACAGGAACAATTTCCACAATTAGAAACAGTTTTGGAGATTGAAGAAAGCCAATTGAAATAGTACTAGACACCGAAAGGCGTCGGACACTTCAATTAACAAAAAATAATGAGCCCGAAATCCAGGCTTAGAAATTGAACAATAGTAGTGTCTGACGCCTAGCTTTTGCCTGTTACAGATGTCAGACACTCTCTACTCGAAATATCAAGACAAATGTTGATTTCTTTGCTTTTTGTATAGGTAAAGTGTCCGACATCAAAAACATAAAACCATGCAATTTAACTACAAATACAGCGGCAGTAGCAGCATCAAAAGCGACAATCGCAACACAGGAATTTCCTTTGCGCCTGATACTCTGCGCACGCCGACTTTCTTTGTAGGGCAGTTGCATCAGCATCTTCCATTTCGGGAAGCGATGTCGGCTTTGCATGATATTGTGGTGTCAGATTTGAGGCGACAACCGAAAGATAGAACGGAATATATGGCTTGGGTGAAAAGTCAGGAAGATTTGTGGATAGCAGAGTATGGCGGCGAGAAAACGGAAGTCGAAGGGCGAATAAAGGAGATAAAAGAGGAACTGATAGATGTGCGCTCGAACAAACATGCGGCAATGAAGCCTTTTTACGATGCACAGTCAAAATACTTCAACTATATCCGCACAAGAGACAAAGACATGTGGTTTGTACTCGACCCTGTCATCACCGTGCATCCTGACGAATTATTCTTTGAATGTTTTAGTCAAGATGAGTCTAGTTATGGAAAAGTCGGTTGTAACTACAACGTTTTCAAGGGGATAGATGATTTTGAATGTGGCACTACAAATATTGATTACTCGGCGGCTTTGTACAATGAGTTTCAGAAAATACGCCCTTACAAGAATACAGAATTTAAGATTGACCCATCGGGATTTGAGGTAGAAACGGCTGGCGAAGATACTTTTAAAGAAGTAAAAATTGACTTACCTGATAGTTGGGTTCGTGGATTTTTGCAGGTGAGTTCAGCAATGACAATGTCGGCAGCGACTTTCGATTTACATCCAATGGACATGCACAATTTCCTATTTGTATTGAAGCAAAACAAGGCAAATGTAGGTCCGCGTTCTATTCGATTTAAATTGGAACCTGGCAAACCTGTAGAAGCTATTTTTGAGCCCTGGAATATATCTGTCAAGTGCAGTCGTTCGATTTATAAAGGCGCAAAAGCACAGGAAATACGGATTTGGGGGCGTCGTCGCTTATTGACTTTAGAACGTTTAATTTCTGTAGCAAAATCTTTTAAAATTACGCTTTTAGGAACAGGATTACCGTCCTTTTTCGTGGCAGATTTGGGAGATTTAAACTTTACATTAGGTTTATCAGGCTGGACTAAAAATGATTGGTCCCGCATGGGTAATTTCGACCTTTTGGCACCGCGCAGAGAAGTGAGCAGCTTGGCAAAAAAGGATGTTTACGATGCCTTAAAAAAGGTCTGGTATGCAACACCTGACACTTTGGCGCAGCAGCTTAATCTACAAAAATCTGCGGTTTTGGGTGCTTTACAAGTATTGATACAAGCGGGCAAAGTGGTTTATGATTTGAATGCACAAAGCTACCGTTTGCGAGAGTTGACACAGGAGGATTTGCCATTGCCTAGTTTACGTTTTGCAAATGAAACGGAGGCAAAAGCAAGAGAATTAGCTAATAATAGTGCAGTTCATATCAGTAAAGATTATCGCAATCCTGACGGAAAATTATTAGAAGGAATAGTAACTGCCAACAATAAATCTTTCAGCACAAGTCTAAAAATTGACGGCGATGAAAGAATGACGGAAGCCACTTGTACATGTCGTTTCTTTAAGCAAAATAAATTGAGAAAAGGTCCATGTGAACATGTTTTAGCCATGCGCATGACAGCTGCTGACGGAGGACAAAATAAAGGAAGAAGCAAAGGCAGCATATGGAAACCCATAAAAAAAGTATAATAACTTAGTCTTCAAATAGAATTTGAAGACACACAAAAATATATTTTCGCAAAAGAGTGAAAATCAAGAATAAAATCAGAAAACTACCCACGCACACTTGCGCTTCGATTGATGTTATCGTCAATCAGACTTACAGCTTTTTCATGCTTCACCCGCGCTGTCGTGACTAAGCAGCCTAACGGGGGTATAGTGCCATTTCCGGTGAGACATCGGAGATGTGAAATAGCACTATACCCCCAGGCTGCCGGAGTTGACAGTGCAGGTTCTCGGTTCGCACGAAGTGAATTTTTTAGTTGGAAGTTGGTCAAACAACCAAGACTAAAAAAGGGAGTTTTCTTGATTTTTTTAACTCGTTTAGTAATAATTTTAACCAAGCGCACTTGCAATTCGATTGATGTTATCGTCAATCAGACTTACAGCTTTTTCACGCTTCACCCGCGACTGCGTGACTTTGCAGCCTAACGGGGGTACTATGCCATTTCCGGTGAGACATCGGAGATGTGAAATAGCACAGTACCCCCAGGCTGCCGGAGTTGCCGACGCAGGTTCTTGGTACGCACGAAGTCTTTGGTTGGACGAAAATAAACGGGTTAGATTGTGTGAGTCTCCACTCTTTTTTAGAGTGGGACTTGCACACTTTTTCTTTTGGATGATAAGCCCCCTAACCCCCATTTGGGGGAACTTTCTTTGAGTTTATTTTCAGGGTAAATCTTGATTTTCTTTTTTCAAATTTTGGAAAGTAAAAAACTTAAGAAAATACCAGAAAAGTAAATTCAAAGAGTGTTCCTCCAGTTTATTTTCAGGGTAAATCTTGATTTTCCTTTTTCAAATTTTGGAGAGTAAAAAAAAACTTAAGAATTACCAGAAAAGTAAATTCAAAAAGTGTTCCCCAGCTTATTTTCGGGGTAAATCTTGATTTTCTTTTTTCAAATTTTGGAGAGTAAAAAAAACTTAAGAAATACCAGAAAAGTAAATTCAAAGAGTGTTCCCCCAAATGGGGGTTAGGAGGTTCCCCTCCAGCACAGCAACCTTACAACTTTACAACCTTCACACAATGTCTACAGACCGCCGCTCAGAACTCAGAAAACAAATGCGCGCTACTTCGCGTCAAGATGTCATTTTGCAAGAAATGAAACGCCTCGGCTTTTGGGAAGTCAATGTGGAGAAGCCGTCTGTTGCAGAAGAATTGATAAATAAGGAGACGGAATTGAATAAGGAATTGCGGTCTTATTTGCATAAAAAACGGGTGTTAGATAATAAGGATGCTCTGTTGAAGAAAATTCGGAAGGAGCGCATGAAGGCTTCTCGAGAGAAGCAAAAAGCAGGTCGAATAGCGCGGGAGGAAGCGAAAAAAGAACGTCAAGAAGCTTGGCGTGAGCGTCAAAAATTAGACATTACTAATCTCGGCGAAGAGGTTTCTTTTGGCTTGCACAATACAGAAAACAATGAGGCAAAACTAGTCGAATT
>CALDUB010000459.1 GCA_937923465.1 uncultured Saprospiraceae bacterium | reverse complement strand
GTTAATAAAGGAACATTAGTACGACCAGGACAAAAGCTCGGAGCTTTTATCAATCCAAATATTTATGAACTACCAGTTGCCGTCAATTCAAGTTATGTGGACTTATTAAAAGTCGGCAATACTGTCAAATTGCACAATGTAGGTCGTAAATCCAGTTGGACAGGAAAAGTGAATCGAGTCAACAGTTTGGTAGACCCAACAACACAAACAGTGCAAGCTTTCATTCGTGTCAGTGGACAGGGACTGAGAGAGGGGATGTATCTTGAGGCAGACTTAACGGCAAAAGAAGAACCGAACACTTACGAAGTCTCGCGAAAACTCATTACAGATAATAATAAACTCTTCTTTGTCAAAGACAGTACTTTACAACTGGTAACGATTGAGCCTATTTATTTTAAAGAAAATACGGTAGTTGTTCGCGGTCTTCCTGACGGAATGGAAGTATTGAAGAACTCAATCGCGGGTTCATATCAAGGCATGAAAGTAAAAATTGCAAAGGATTAGTTATTGACTCAAGTATTCAAATAACAGAAATCTGACAACTCAATAACTAATAATGAAGAGTATCATTTCTTTTTTCATAAAGTATCCCGTTGCCGTGAATGTGACGATGATAGTCGTTGCTATCCTCGGTATTCTCGGGATTGGACAAATGCGGTCGTCTTATTTTCCCTTGGCAACTAGCAAAATCATCACTATAAACGTTGCCTATCCAGGGGCATCTCCTGCGGAAATGGAGGAAGGTGTCGTTTTAAAAATTGAAGATAACCTGCGTGGTCTGGTAGGAGTAGACCGTTTTACTTCCGAGTCGCGTGAAAATACGGCGACTATCACCGTCGAAATTCTCGAAGATGCGGATATTGATGCCGTCTTGGCTAATGTCAATAATGCAGTTGACCGTGTCCCTTCATTCCCTGTGGATATGGAGCCGCCGATTATTGCCAAGAAGGAAAACTTAAATCCTGCAATAATTTTCACCGTCAGTGGTGAGAATACTTCCTTGAAGACCTTAAAAGAGATTACTCGGAAGGTAGAAGATGATATCCGAAATATTGACGGTATTTCTCAACTAGAAATTTCAGGTTTCCCCGAAGAAGAAATAGAGATAGCTGTCCGTGAAAGTGATTTGCGTGCTTTCAATTTAACTTTTCAAGAAGTCGCCGCTGCTGTTCGAAATTCTAATCTTTTGACCACGGGTGGTACAATTAAGACAGAGACAGAAGAGTATTTAATTCGAGCGAATAACCGTAGTTATTATGGAGAAGGCTTAGAGTATATCATCGTCAAAGCAAATACTAACGGGCAAATCATTCGTTTGCGGGACATTGCAGAAGTGCGTGACAAGTGGTCAGAAGTACCTGACCGTGTTGCTTTTAATGGCGATAAAGCGGTGCAAATACAGGTGAGTACGACTAATAATGAAGACTTTTTGAATGCAGCAACTCAAGTAAAAGAGTACGTTGAAAATTTTAACGCAGTTAACGACGGAGTTAGTCTTAACATTAGTAAAGATAGTTCTATTACCTTGCTCGACCGTCAAAATCTTTTGCTTGAAAATGGTGGAATTGGTATTCTTTTGGTCTTACTTTTTCTCTCTCTTTTCCTCAAGCCGAGTATTGCATTTTGGGTAGCGGTAGGTTTGCCATTTTCGTTTTTGGGGCTATTTATCTTTGCGCCAAGTTTTATGACTATCAATGTCATTTCTCTTTTTGGAATGATAATCGTTATCGGTATTTTGGTGGATGACGGTATCGTTATTGCCGAAAACATATACAACCATTATGAAAAAGGAAAACCTGCACTACAAGCTGCTATCGATGGGACAATGGAAGTTATTTCACCGATTATCGCTGCGATTTTAACTACTGTAGTAGCGTTTTCTACCTTCTTATTTTTACCTGGGCGTTTAGGTGATTTCTTTGGAGAAATTGCACTTGTCGTTGGTATTATTTTAATTATTTCCTTAGTCGAGGCCTTTTTGATTTTGCCTTCTCACTTAGCGCATTCTAATGCATTGAAGAGAGAAGGTCAAAAATTCGCTATAAACCGCTGGGCAGACTCTGCGATAGGGTGGATACGTGACAATGTTTATGCACCTGTTTTACGATTTTTTTTAGACTATAAAATCTTTGGTTTTGCTATTCCAATTGCACTTTTAATACTTACAATTGGTGCGTCAAAGGGCGGAATTATTCGATTTTCTTTCTTTCCTAATATTGCCTCTGACCAAGTGAGTGTGACGCTCAAAATGCCACAAGGAACGAGTGAAACTATTACGGATTCCATTATTACACATATCGAAAATGTAGTTTGGCAAAGTACAGACACTTTAAATTCCTTACAAACAAGTAATGACAGAGAAGTCATTGAAAATGTCGTACGCCGCCTTGGTCCAGGCACTTCGAATGCTTCTTTGACTATAAATTTGTTGGGTGGAGAAAATCGTGATTTTCAAGCCGCAGTCGTTTCGCAAATTATAAGAGATGGCGTTGGACCAGTATACGGTGCCGAAAGTGTCGTCTTTGGTTCAGGTAATACCTTTGGAGGTTCTCCTGTATCGGTTTCGTTGGCAGGTTCTGATATTCAAGAATTAAAAGCTGCGAAAAAAGAACTACGAGAAGCCATGCGCGATAATTCTCGTTTGGCGGACATCACAGATAATGACCCCGCAGGTATCAAGGAAATTAAATTAAAACTGAAAGAGAATGCTTATTTACTTGGTTTGACATTGAATGATGTTATGTCACAAGTCCGTGCAGGATTTTTTGGGGCGAGTGTACAGCGTTTTCAGCGAGGTCGCGATGAGATTCGCGTTTGGGTACGCTATGACCGCGACAACCGAAGTAGCATTCGTAATCTAGATGATATGCGTATTGTAACGCCTACTCAGTCGCGTGTTCCTTTGTCAGAGATAGCGGAATATTCTATTGAGCGTGGTGATGTCGTTATCAATCACCTCAATGGTCGTCGCGAAATTCGGATAAATGCTGATTTGTCTAATATCAAAGACTCTGCACCCGAAATTATTGCAGACTTGAAAGCGAATGTTATTCCTAGTATTATTGAAAAGTACCCTTCTGTAGAGCCTCTTTATGAAGGTCAAAATCGGGAATTTGCTAAAATCGGAGCAGCATTAAACAGAGTTGGTTTTCCTATTCTTATCCTTATGTATGCTATTATTGCCTTTGCTTTTCGGTCTTATGGACAGCCTTTGTTGTTGTTTGTTTTGATACCATTTAGCTTTGTTGGAGTAGCTTGGGGGCACTGGTTTCATGACCAATCGGTTAACATCTTATCGTTTTTAGGTATCGTTGCTTTGATTGGTATTCTGGTGAATGATGGTTTGGTTCTCATTGGGAAGTTTAATTCTCTACTGAAAGAAGGCTATCTATATCGAGAGGCTATTTTTGAAGCAGGAAAATCACGTTTCCGTGCCATTTTCTTGACTTCATTGACTACGGTAGCTGGTTTAGCACCTTTGATTTTTGAGAAATCGTTTTCTGCGCAATTTTTAATTCCTATGGCAATTTCGGTTGCTTACGGGATTGCCTTTGCGACATTCTTAACCTTACTCCTTTTACCTCTTTTATTATCCGTCAAAAATGGTGTTAAAGTAGGTGCAGAATGGTTGTGGACAGGCAAGAGACCCGAAAGAGAAGAAGTAGAACGTGCCATCTTAGAAATGAAAGCGGAAGAAGAAACAAAGGATTTGTAGAGATTTTTTATAAGGAAAGTGAGATAAATAAATGACACTATTTATCTCACTTTCCTAAACTATTCAAGAATGAAATTATCTAAAAATAATACGGAAATGTTGACAGTAAAGGAACTTTCACAAATGCTATTTTTACTATTTTCAGTAAATGGAGCAAAGAGAGTTGCACTTGCAATCGTCATTTTTGCTTGTCTTCCTATTTTGATAAATGCACAAAGTATTTTGACATTAGAAGAAGCAAAGGCTGTTACTTTATCTAATAATTATGGCATTAAAGTCGCACAGAATAGCGTACAAATTGCTGAAAATAATACGGATAAAAGAGCCAATGGTTATCTACCAACAGTGAGCGCTACTGGAGGTCTTAGCGGTAGTCTAGGAGGGTCGGCACAGACTTTTAGCTCTGGTATGGAAAACAAAGTTTCGAATGCTTTTCAATGGGGCGCGAATGCTGCTGTTAATGCAAACTATACTATGTTTGACAAGACTAGAGATTTGACTTTGGAGCAACTCAAAGAGAATGTAACATTGGTTAACTTACAATTGCGCCAAACGATTGAAAATAACCTTCTACAGGTTTATAATGGATTTTTTCAAGTTGCACAATTAGAGGAGAATATTTCTGCATTAGAGCAAGCGATGTCTATTTCTCGCGAGCGTCTGCAACGAGCTGACTATGGTTTGGAATATGGACAAGGCTCGGGTTTAGATGTATTAAATGCAAAAGTTGACATTCAAAGAGACAGTGTTAATATTTTAAATGCACAGCAACAACTTGCCAATGCGCGTCGCAATTTGAATGTACTCATGGGGCGCAATACGACTGAATTTTTCGTGACAGACGCAGATTTAGTTTACATGGAAGATTTGCAGTTGGCAGAGTTGACTCAAGCCGCAAAAGAGGAGAATATTTCTTTACAAATCAATCGAAAAAATCTCTCTGTCAATGAGTTGACCTTAGGGATTATTGATGCGGAAAGAAAACCAACGGTCACCGCTGGCGCATCTTATACTTATAGCTATTCTGATAATGCAGCAGAGGCATTTATCACCTCGTCTAACTCGCGTGGGTTTGGTGCGAATGTCGGTTTGAGTTGGAATATCTTCGACGGGGGGAGTCGTCAGATTAGAGAGGAAAATACACGTATTAATCTATCTACTCAAAAACTGCAAATTACCGAATTAGAACAGCAAACAGAAGCGCAAATTATCAACGCATGGGAGAGTTATAATAATGCTTTATACATTTTAGAAGTGCAGGAAAGTGCAGTTGCTACAAACGAAGAAAACTTTGCCCGGACGGAGGAGCAATTACGCATAGGAAGGATTAGTTCTTTAGAATTTAGACAAGCTCAATTGAATTTGTTGAACGCGCAAGTGAGTCTTAATCAAGCGAAATTTGATGCTAAAATCAGAGAGATTCAAATGCTACAGTTAGCAGGGAAACTCCCGTAGCACAGGCTCGCAGCCTGTCCGTTCTTCGGGTTTGTAACCCGAAAGGCACTCGTGATAAAAATTTGGAAAATTTGAAAAATTAAAAATAAACATTAGTTTTACGTTTGATTTTTAACTTTATATTGAGCATTACGGGTTACAAGCCCGTTAAACGAACAAGCTGCAAGCCTGTGCTACAATTTTCCGGAAACTACACCATGAGAAAATCTCCCCGCTTTCAAAGTTACCGCCGTAAAATGCCTCATATAATTCCAGAGGATTCAACATTAGTTATAACTTCTAGATTACATGGCAGTATTCCGAAAGAAATTATGCTTCAACTCAAAAATGAAAGGCAAAAAAGAATAGCTGAAGTAAAAAAGGAAATAGAGGAAAAAAAATATTCAGAGATGATTGCTATGCTCAAACTTCGAGATGCGCACAAGTTGTATGATAAACATTTTAATGAAATTTTAGATAAAGCAGAGTATGGACCCACTTGGCTTGCTCAACCAGAAATAGCAAAGATAACAGTTGATGCTCTACATCATTTTGCTGGTGAACGCTATACGCTTGTTTGCCATACCGTCATGTCTAATCACATCCACTTTATTCTGAAAGACTTAGACCGTCCACTAGCAGATATTATGAAAAGTATCAAATGGTTTAGCTCTAGAAAATCGAATGAAATACTAGATAGGACGGGGGAGACATTTTGGGACGCAGAGAGTTACGACCATTTTATCAGAGGACATAATGACTTAATAAATCAGATAAATTATATACTCAATAATCCAGTAGAAGCAAATTTGGTCTCGTCAATAGACGAGTGGGCATATAATTATTTGAACGAAGATTATTGGGACTTGGTTAATTATTCAGGTTAATCGACGTAGCACAGGCTTGCAGCCTGTTTGTCTAACGGGTTTACAACCCGTAACATGCGTGATGTGATATCGGGTTGCAAACCCGAATGACGAACAGGCTGCAAGCCTGTGCTACGCTTTACCAAGTGTTAAGCCTGCTAGTGCTAATCCTATCCCAATTACTACACTTAATGTGATATAAAGAAAAAAATGAGAATGCTGTCCATTATTCAACAGCGTAAAACTCTCATGCGAAAAAGTAGAAAAAGTAGTAAAACCACCACAAAAACCAGTAGCTAAAAATAGTCGTGCTTCGGGCGTCATCCAATCATGTTTCTCTGCTAATCCGTAAATTAATCCGATTAAAAAGCATCCTAAGATATTCACCAAGAAAGTACCGAAAGGAAAGCCGTCAGAAGGGATTAGACGATTGCCATACAAAGAGCCTAAGTAGCGTCCGATGCTACCTAAAAAACCGCCTGCGCCGACTAAGAGAAGTGTTTTTAGCATTTAAGAATAGATTGTAGCGACGAGTTTGCGACCGTTCGCGTGGTTACGAAATTCGCAGAGATAAATACCTTGCCAAGTCCCTAGATTCAAACGACCATTTGTTATCGGAATAGTAACAGAATTGCCAATCATTGCCGCTTTAATGTGTGCAGGCATGTCATCTGGACCTTCGAGCGTATGCGTTAAAAATGGCATGTTCTCGGGGACAATTTTATTGAAAATACTTTCAAAATCTGTCCGTACATCAGGGTCTGCATTTTCATTAATCGTGATAGCCGCAGAAGTATGCTTAATAAACAAATGTAGCATTCCTACCTTTGGTAGAGAGGGCAATTGCTGTAATATTTCGCGGGTGACGATATGATATCCACGTCTTTGTGCTTGTAATTTGAATTCTGTTTGAGTGACCAAAGTAATTGATTGTTATTAATTATTTGCCAATTCGTCTTCAATGCTAACAATGACTTGTTCCGCACTCTGATACGTCTCAGACATTGCAGCAGAATTATCCATACCTGAAAAAAGAGCCATTTCACACGTTCTCAAAATTTTAATAAAAGCTTCGACATTACTTTCACTGACCTTCAAATCTTGCAATTTTTGCTGTACATTTGACTTAGACATTTCTGCTGGTGGTATTTGCAATTTATCACTTACATAACCCAAAAAGGCACGTTGCACCTCATCATAAAAAGCACGGCTATTCCCTTCTTTCATGTATTTATCTCCTGCCGATAATTTTTCTTTAGCGACTCTGACAGCTTCTCGCATTTTTATTTCACCTACACTTACATTACTTTTTTCTGCTTCTTTCTTCTTAAAAAATAAAGCACCAACAAATCCGAAGATTGGAAGAATAGTCAATAACCAAAAGAAAGTAGAACCGAAAAAAGGACTCCCTTTTTGAGAAAAAGAAGCTGTTGTTTTATTTGGTCTTAAAGCGTTATCTGCAATAGCTTCAGTAGGGGAGATGTTGATGTTTTTCTTGCCTGTATTCGTTCCTTGCTGTATCGTGATACTTGGAGTTTTTGCAAAAGCTGTTTGATAATTTAGACTGTCAGGATGAAAATAAGTAAAGTCTGCCTGTAGTTGATAACGACCAGATTTTTTAGGTAAAATTAAGTATTCTACGATTTTTCGACCATACAGTTCTCCTCTATTTTCGTAATTTTCCTCTTGTAAAACCTTAGGCTCGTATACTTCGAAATTATCTCCAAAATCAAGAGCAGGAGGCTGTACACGCTTAATATCTCCATTTCCGCGAATGGTCATTTGGAGAGTAATCGCATCGTCTGTAGACAAACTACTTCTAGAAATATTTACAGCCACTTCAAAGTCATCTCCAACTGCCCCTGTAAAGGTCGGCGGCGCAGCAGATGCAGGCAAAGACTCTACATTAATCGTCACAGACTCTGTCGTCAAATAAACGGGTTTAGTATCAGAAAAAGTAAAGAAGCCAGAGCGCCTTTTCCCTGTGACTATCTGCGCCGTGACCTGCGAAGGCTCAATTTCATAGACCCCCGATTGCTGGGGGAATAAGGCAATACGTCGAATGAGTTGAGTGACATATTCTTTTCCATTAATTTTTTGACGCGTTTGACTTTTATTAAAACGACGTAGAGTCTCAAAGAAAAAGCCTTCATATTCAGACTCACTAACTACATTAATATTTTGAATATCAACAGATGTGTAAAGACGATAATCTAATAGAACCTGCTGTCCAGTATATGCTTTTTCAGTATCTACTTCTAACCGAACAAAAACATCGGGTAGTTCTCCTTTTCCTGTTAAGTCAATTTTTTTCTCTTCTTTCACCTCCAAACGTATTGTATTAGAGCGCAAGGTTTTATTGCCCGCTTTAATACTCGCTGCTCCGATGTTTAGAGTCCCTACCTGAGTCGCAATAAGCGTATAGTTCAAACTTAACTCAGAAGACTGCCTTCCATTGACAATGGTTGTACTTGAGGATTGAGAAGGGCCTGCCGCTATTTTTGCCGTTCCAAAATTTGGTGGTGTGAAATTACGTCCACTGATATTTTTTAAAGTATAGGTTACTTCAAAAGGTTGGTTGACCGTTACTTCTTTATCAGAAGCAAAAGCGGTAAATTGCTGTGCAAAGACCGATAGATTTTGCACGGCAAAAAGGAAGATGAAGATTATTTTTAGTGCGTTTGGGCGCATTGCTTTGTTTCTATTTTAAAAAGAATAATAATTAGGTTGATATAATATCTATATCATTCTAATTTCCAATTTTCTTTATTCACATTTCTGACATCTTTTGCATCTTCAAAATTTGAGAGAAATTTATAAAGTTTGTTTAATTCGTCGTCTGACTCATCTCCTTCAAAGGATTTTATTACCAGAGCATTTTCTTTACTTTCAACTACTTTGTAGGGCGAATTGTCTATTATTAACATTGATTTTAATCCAATTCCTTTTTGCTTTATTCTTCTTAATGGTTTTATCCATTGATGTTCTTTATAAAAACCACCATAGTCAAAACCTTCAAGGATTGGCTTTCTAACAACTTTTACAGAACAGTTTAATCTTGTCCAAATGAATTCTAGCTTATCATATGCAGGGATTAATATTTTCACTGTTTCTTTTACATATTCATCATCTGCTGACGACCAGATTGCAATCCTATAATTCTGAAAACATTTTTCTAAAAAGTCATCAACATTTGGTC
>CALDUB010000458.1 GCA_937923465.1 uncultured Saprospiraceae bacterium | reverse complement strand
CAGTGGCGTATCCAATTTAGCAAAGAAGTACAATATTCCTGTTGTTGCAGTTTGTGGCGTTGCGGAAAAAAATATGAAAGAACGATTAGGTTTAAAAAATATTTATGCTGTTTTAGACTATTCAAAATCGGTGGAGGATGCAATGCAAAATGCGTCAGAAAAATTGGAGCAGATAGGAGAGGAGATTTTGAAAGAAATAGAATAGGCAACTTTTAAAGTTGCCTATTCATCTGTATTTTAGTTACGTCCAGCCATAACACCGCCGTCCGTATCCCAAATCGCACCAGTCACCCAAGAAGCCTTATCAGACAATAAGAAAGAAATTGTCTCAGCGACATCTTGCGCTCTACCATTTCTACCAATCGGGTGGAAAGCATTAAACCCTTTTAATGCTTCAACCGCTTCCTCTTTACCTCCAAATACACCCTCATATACAGGCGTCGCAACAACTGCTGGAGATACTGCATTCACACGAATATTATGGTCAGCTAATTCCATTGCTAAATTTTGAGTGAAACTATGTAAACCTGCCTTTTGCATAGAATAAGCTGAACTTGGTGTCGCTTTTATAGCTTGTTTCCCCCACATAGAACCTACATTTACAATTGAACCACCTTCTGTCGCTGCCATTTTTTTAGCTGCGGCTTGAGTGATAAAAAAGAAACCACGGTTTAAGTCTAAATAAGAATCATAATCCGCCTTTGTGTGGTCTAAAAATGGCTTAGGTCCAAAGATACCTGAAGAGTTTACTAAGTAATCCAAGTTACCTAAACTCTCGATACTAGAAATCAAATTTTGTACACTTGCTGCATCTGTAATGTCAACTGTGTGTTTGATAATATTTGGAGCATCAGCTACTTTAGCTGTATTTCTACCTGCGATGTGAACCGTTGCGCCACCTGCTAATAATGTTTGAGCAGTTGCGTGTCCGATACCGCTTGTTCCTCCAATTACTAATGCTACTTTACCGTTAAATTGTCCCATTGTTATTATTTTTTATTGTTGAATGATTATTTAAAAAAGAACAGACAAGTCTGTCTTAATTTTATTGAAAAAAATGCCACTTTTTTAAAAGTAGCAATTAAATTATTTTTTATGGTTCTCTGACAAATCACGGGATTTGTCAAAGAACGTTTTTTATTTTAAAATAGCATCTGCCATTTCTCTGGTAGCATTTATTGGCCATGCTTCTTGATGAATATGGCTTTCAGAAATCGCACTTTCATACAAGAGATAAACTTGTTTAGCTATGATTTTCTGGTCTTTCTGACTTAAGTCTGGGTAATTAGTAACCACTAAGCCTTCTACTAATTCTAGAAATTCTTTCTTTTGATTTTGAATTTCTGTTCTAATTTTCGAATTCTCGCGCGGTATTTCAGAGAAAGTATTTATACACCAACAACCGTTAAAACTCTTGTCTTTAAAGAAAAGGCTCAAAAAATCAAAGACTCCTAATACTTGTGATTTACCAGCTTCTTGCTTTTCTGCAAAAGCTTTAATCTGTTGTAAGAAAGTATCATTTCTATTTTTTAGATAAGCAACACAAATATCATCTTTTGACTTGAAATGACTATATAGCGTCGCCTTTGCAATACCTGCCTCGCGGATTATTTCATTGATACCCGTGAGGTTGTAACCGTTCTGATAGAACAGATTCGATGCGGTGTCAATGATAGTTTGTCTAACAAGCGAATGCTTCATGGTACAAATATATGTTGAATTTTAAAAACAGACAAGTCTGTCTGTTTTATTTATGATTTTCTTAACTCAAAGTATTTATTTTCTAAGTCATCCTTATGGTCTTTGGTATTGATTGAAAAGCCAAGACTCTGTAATAATCTACGCGAGGATGTATTTTCATTTGCTGTAGTCGCTGTGATACATTCTAAGTGTGTCGTAAAAGCATAATCAATTAATGCTTGTACGGCTTCTTTGGTTAAACCTTTCCCCCGAAATTTCTCAGCTGTCGCATAACCAATCGAGCACATCTTATAATAGGGACTATCTTGGTCAAAAATGATATCGTACAAGTTGAGTAAGCCGACATATTCTCCTGTACTTTTTAATTTAAATAACCAATCATGCACTGTTGCTTTTAGAGTCGCATTCTTAAAGTATAGATAGCTATGATAGTAATTTTTGACCGTATCTCTATTTTTATACTCTTGTGGAACAAAAGAAGTTTGGTCCTCTTCGAAAAGATGATAAAGTTCTTGCCAATTGTCTTGACTCAATGGTTCGAAGATTAGGTTTTCTGTTGAATTCATATTTTTTTGTCAAAGAACTAAAAAAATTAAGCACACCGACTACAAACCCCAGTCATCAAAGCCTGAAAATCTTGAACCTGATAACCCTGCGGAATAGAAAAAGTAATCTCATTTTCCAGACATTCGACTGTTTTACAAGTCAGACATTGAAAATGTAAATGATGGTGTTTATGCTGTCCGTTCTCACAATTTTTACAAAGCGCGAAATACTGTTTATTGTCTTCTCCCGTTACTTTATGAAGTACACCGTCTTCATGAAAACGATTTAGAATCCGATAAATAGTAGCTCTTTCGACTGATTCGAGCTTAGATTGTATCATTTCGTGGCTCAAAGCAGTGTTCTCTTGTCTAAATATCTGCAAGACCTGCTCCTTCGATTTTGTATTTCTTCTTTTCATGCTTCTTTTTTTTCTGTCACATGATTCGGTAAAGAATCATTTTTTAATCATTTAATGCGACTTTGTTGCAATAATAGAGTTTTTTACATAGTTTTGCAAATGTAAAGGAGATAAATTTCAAAAGAGAGGTAATTTTATCAATGTAATTATACTTCTAAAACAACTATTTATCTCTTTGTAACCTTAATCATACAACTGTTAATTTTAACTAAACTTTCATTTTATGACACCGACTAAGTTATTAACTTTTTGCGCTCTTTGTTTACTAATTTTTGCTACATCTTGTAAAGACGATGAAATTCCTGATGTTCCTGTCCAGCCAGAACTTATCACAACTCTGACTTACACTCTAACCCCAGAGGGCGGTGGAGATGCTGTTGTTTTATCTTTTCAAGACTTAGACGACGACGGACCAATAGAACCTGTAATTCAAAACGGTACTTTACAAAACAATGTCACTTACAATGGAGAACTTACTTTCCTTAATGAAAGTGTAGACCCAAGTGAAGATATCACAGAAGAAGTAGCAGAAGAGGACGAAGAACACCAAGTTTTCTTTGTAACAAATAATGATTATTTAGCTGTTACTTATGATGACGTAGACTCTGGCGGTAATCCAGTTGGATTAAGTTCTAGTCTAACGACTTCTCAGACGGGAACGACTGATTTGACGATTACTTTGCGTCACGAACCAAATAAAGCGGGTGAAAATGTATCTGCTGGCGACATTACAAATGCAGGTGGCGAAACAGACATTGAAGTAACTTTTAATGTTGAAATTGAGTAAATTTGCTTAGATTGTGTAAGAGAGCTACTACCTTTTCAAAAGGTAGTAGCTCTCCGATGATTTCCTTACGAAAAACTACCAGTCCTTGAAGTACATTCCTTTCCTATTCCTACTTACTTTTTCCACTTTAGTCAATCTCATCGCACAAGATTGCGACATTACCTTATCAGGAAAAGTCATCGACGAAAATACAGAATTACCCCTCGAATTTGCCACGCTTTATTTAGAAGAAGCAGGTTTTGGCGGCACTTCTGATACGACGGGAACGTTTAGGATTGAGAATCTATGTCCAGGCTCTTATCACTTGCGTCTTAGTCATATTGGTTGTGAAGAAGAGCGTATTTTTATCACAATTGAGCGCGATACGCAGATAATTTTTGAGTTACATCACCATACGGAGCTTTTAGACGAAGTAGTTATACATGGAGAGCGCGGCGCAAATACCGCACAGACTAACACCTCTATCGGCGCAGCAAAAATTGATGAACAAGCCAATGAAAATCTCGCCGAAGTCCTCAAAAATATCAGCGGTGTCAGTATGCTAAAGAATGGCAGCGGCATTAGTAAACCTGTCATTCACGGCTTATATGGTAATAGAATCGCCATTCTCAATAACGGCATCGCACAAAGTGGACAGCAATGGGGCAATGACCATGCACCCGAAATCGACCCATTAACCGCTGACCATATTTCCGTCGTCAAAGGCGCAGGAGTCTTGGCTTACAACGGAACTTCGCTTGGTGGATTAGTGCTGACAGAACCTGGACACATCGCCGACGAACCTCATTTGCATGGCAAAACCAATTACCTTTTTCAGACCAATGGATTTGGGCACACGCTCAATTTACAATTAGAAAAACAAGGCAAATACTTCGCTTGGCGCACCACTGGTACGCTCAAATTAGTGGGCGACCGCCACACGCCTGATTACTTTTTGACGAATACGGGTAGCCGCGAAGGTAACTTCTCTGTACAATTGGAAAGAGAATTTGGGAAGCGCATCGAGAGTGAATTGTATTACAGTCAATTCAATACGCAGTTGGGCGTTTTACGCGGTTCGCACATCGGGAATATTACGGATTTAGAGCAAGCATTGACCCGAGAAACGCCTTTTTTTACCCGCGATACTTTTAGCTATGATATCAATGCGCCCTCTCAAAAAGTGCAGCATCATTTGTTAAAGGCGAAGCTAAAATATGACTTAAACGAAAATGCCTTTCTCACTTTTATCTATGGAGGACAGGTCAATAATCGAAAAGAATTTGATGTGCGTCGCAGCGGTCAGTCCGATATTCCTGCCTTGAGTTTGTTACAATTATCACATTTTATTGAAGGCAATTATCGCTATCTCTCAGAGGAGGGATTTACCTTGAAAACGGGTTTGCAATATAACTACGTCGGCAATACGAACAATCCAGAAACGAATATTTTTCCTTTGATTCCAGATTATGAGTCACAGGCAGCTGCGGGCTTTTTAGTGTTGACACAGGAGAGAAATAAATGGTTTTTTGAAATCGGCGCACGTTATAGTTATAAGTTTTTGGATGCCTTAGTGCTATCAGAAGACTTGCCGCGCCGTTTTTTAGAAAAGACGCATAATTTTCATAATATTGGACTATCAGGAGGTTTGAAATATGCCTTTAATGACAAATTGAAAACCGCATTTAATCTGGGTTCTATCTCTCGAAATCCAGAGGTTAATGAATTATATAGTCGTGGTTTGCATCAAGGTGTCAGTGGTATCGAAGAAGGCGACGAAAATCTAAATTCAGAATATTCAGTCAAGGCAACTTGGCTATGGGAAGGTAATATTGGCGGTAAATTATTTGTGCAAAGTTTAGCCTATTTTCAGCGTATCAATGATTACATTTACTTACAACCACAAGACGAATTTCGCTTAACCATACGCGGTGCTTTTCCCGTTTTTCTTTATAAACAATCGGATGCTAATATTTATGGCGCGGACTTTACGACTTATTTGCAAGCGACTGATAATCTGCGAATTACGGCAAAGTATGCTTATATAAAAGGTGATAATTTAACAGATGATACACCTTTAGTTTTCATTCCGTCCAATAACTTTTCTGCTTCTATAAAATATGATGCAGCCCATATCGGCAAGTTTAATAACTGCGCTTTTGAACTAAACAGTCAATATGTTTTTCGACAAGAAAATCTATTAGATAGCCAAGATTTTGCACCTACGCCTGAAAGTTATTTCTTATTAGGTGCCCAGCTGTCTGGACATGTGAATCTCAATAATACGCGCTTGAAATTATTCTTACGTGGTGAGAATCTATTGAATACGCGTTATCGGGATTATCTGAATCGATTAAGGTATTTTGCGGATGATTTGGGGCGTAGTTTTGTGATTGGGGGGAGTTGGAAGTTTTAGTGCATAACTCGCATTTGTAATCCGAATCGGAAAAAATAGGAACTAATAAATAAACTTGAAATCTCGAGATAAGTCAAAACAAAAACAAAATGTCAACCCT
>CALDUB010000457.1 GCA_937923465.1 uncultured Saprospiraceae bacterium | reverse complement strand
ATGAGCTTGGAAACACCTTTGAAGGTTAAAGATTGGTTGACGATTTCTCCTTTCTTTCGTTTTCATACACAGGTTGCATCTGATTACTTTGCGCCTTTTGCAGGACATTCGATTGATGATGAATTCTACACTTCTGACTATGATTTATCTACTTTGACGAGTAAAAAAGTTGGTCTTGGTTTTAGAATTGCACCGACTTACGGCATCGGTCGCTTTAAAGTGACAAAAAAGAAGCTGTTTATGTTTAAGGAATTAAATTTACGGACGGCTTATTATCAGAGGAGTACGGGCTTGAATTCGATTATTGGTAGTGTGAATTTGAGTTTTGTGATAAAGTAATAATTTGCGATAGATATTCTTTATCTAAAATAGGCAGCGGTTACTTAACCGCTGCCTATTATTTTTTAGTCCACCTAATATTACTGAGGAGGAGGAGCAACAGTAACCACTTCAACATCCATTATTTCCTTCAAACCGACTAATAATTCTGATAAAAGGAATTCCTTCACTTCCGCGTTCTTATCTACTAAATTTCTGACTATATTCTCATATCTTTCTATTCTTATACCAAGTCCGTCTGATACATTTCTTCTCAAAGAAGTCGTTCGTATAGGATAACGTAAAATGAGCCCTTCTAAATCATCTGCGTTTGATAAAGTCTCGAATTTTTCTGTCTCTGCTGTTTTTATTGCTTCAACATCTATTTCCTCGAATTCAAATGTCTGATTACTAATAATATCATTTGTGTTCGGCAGATTGGACATTGCTTTTACTCGAATTTGTTTTTCGCAAAGAAGAGCACACAATCTGTCTTTATGCAGTTCCAAATCTGCTTTAATCTTTTCAATCGCTTTCAAATACAGATTATCTGCATTTTCATCCGCTGTTGTTGCTATAGTCTCCGCAACTTTTTTTATTATAAAAGGATGATAATAAATAGACTCTACAGAGTAGCATTTTAAGGCAGCAATACCTTTATCTTTTAACTTCGTTACTTCACTTTCAATTCTATTATCGAGGTCAATCATACCATAGGCTTCTATCCAATGAATACCTGTGGTATTTCTGATACCTGATACGGCTCGTTCTACATCTATGCAGGTTTCGCAAGGAACAACGCTAAAATCAGGAAACAATAAAGGGTAAATTTGAAAATCTAAACTTCTTGTACGATTACCTTCTACAAACAATATTTTTCTTTTCGTACCTAAAATATTTTCCTTAATATCATCAGGAATAATTTCGACATCTGAGATTAAATCGGCATCCCAGTTGACAATATTCTTACCTTGCCATGTACAATCTCTTACTAATAAAACTGATGAATCAGGTTGGTCTATCGGCAGAGATATATCATGAGTTGAAACGATAAAAGTGCAATCTTTTCTTTTTTCAAATAATGAAGAAAGCAAAGGCGAAATAATTGACCTGTGCAAGTGTCTTTCTGGCTCGTCAATAATGATAAGTTGATTAGGCTTAGCTGTAAGAACATCTGCGCAAATTAAAAAAGCATTTCTTTCACCATCTGACAGTTCTGCAATGCTAAATTTAGGACTTCCATTTTTAGACGCGAGCAAACTATCACCATTACCAAAAGATAGTTCTATCGGAATATTAGATATAGAAAGAAGCTCATTTATAGCATTTAGAGAAGATTGTTTATTTTTTAGTTGTATGACTTTGTCCATTCTCCCTTCATCAACATTTTTCGTAATTTCGCGCGCTCTCACATTCTCTGAATTTACCAGATTATATATTGTCATACTTGGTTTTGTATGACTACTGCCATCATAATGTCTTGACTCTATTTTCATAGCTGAACGCATGAAATTAGCCTCATTGTTTCTCTTAGCAGTAGCTGTAATGTTCACAGCATTACTATTAAAAGAATTGACTCTGTAAGCACTTATTCTTTTTGTGTTATTAGGGTTTTGTCTGAAAAAATCAAAAACTAAAGAAGATTTTCCTACTCCGTTTGCTCCAAGCATGAATAATGCTTTTCCATTTTCTAATTGAATTTCAATATTTCCATTGTTTAAAGTCGGAATTGTAACTTTTGCATTCATAATTTATAAATATTTTGTTTTAATGTTAACTGTTATATTTCAATTATTATTTATCCTTCTTCACTATTGGTAACTAATTCTGTGAATGAAAATCCGAAAGAACCGGTATTGCTCCATATCTGCCTTCAATGTATCTTTTTTCCTTATCCGTATCTGGTCTCTCCTTTGAATTGTCAAGATAAACAAAATCTAAAAGAGAATATATTTCGAGGGCTACCCATTTATTCTTTTCTCAAAAATATATCTACCCTCTTCTTAATTCGGAATAAAACTTAATATTTGCTCCTCTGGAATTGAGTGATAGTTCGTCATTTTAAATACTACAAATACAACTACTTATATATTTTTTACGCAAAAAAAATAAGTTCGTTTGATTTTATTTTAAATAAAACAAAACACAGGCAACCTTTCCCACTTACAGTTACGTACTGGCAACATACGCTCAATAACGAAAAAAAATATCATGAAAAATACGCCTTTTTGGTTTTGCTTTCTTTGCACTTTTGTTTTAGTTGGTTTTCATGCCTGCAAAACAGAACCCCTAACCATAGAAATACCTGGTGCGCCCATTCCGATAGAAGGGGAAGGAGAAACTCCAGAATATGTTTCGATTATCGAAAGTGATTTGTGTGCAGAAGGCGTAATTTCTTTTGAACGTGAAGTATTACCAATATTGGTGGCAGGTTGTGCATACAGCGGATGTCACAATGCAGCATCACACGAAGACGGCATTGTCTTGGAAGATTACCAAGGAATAAGAAGTGAGGTAGAAGCGGGTGACCCGAATGATAGTGAGATTTACGAAACCATTACGGAAAATCCGAATGATGACGACTTTATGCCGCCTTCTCCAGCTTATCCTTTAACGTCTGAACAAATCACTATTGTCAGACAATGGATACAACAAGGGGCTAACAATACAACTTGTCGCGTTCCTTGTAATTCAGAAAATACTTCTTTTGCAGCGGATATTTTCCCTCTTATTCAAGATAATTGTTTAGGTTGTCACCAACCAACGAATGCCTTGGGTGGTATCAACTTGGAAGATTATGCGCACATCAAGACTTTTGTGGCTAACGGTCAACTTATGGGTAGTATTAAACATACACCTGGTTATTTTGTAATGCCGCCAACGGGTGAGAAAATGACGGATTGCCAGATTGCACAAGTCCAAAATTGGATAATCGAAGGAGCATTGGATAATTAATAAATGCGCATAAAAGACGAAGACATAACTAACTGGCTTAATGGCTGTCGTAAAGGCAATCGGGATAGTCAGCGCAAGTTATACCAGCATTTTTATGGGTATAGTATGAGTATTTGTTTGCGTTATGCTAAAAATAGAGAGGAAGCAGCCGAAGTTTTGAATGACGGTTGGCTCAAAGTTTTTGCTAAAATAAAACAATATGACCCAGACTATCCTTTTAAACCGTGGTGTCGCCGCATTTTAATTAATAGTGCGATTGACTATCATCGAAAAATTAGACAACTCCCCATTTTTACGGATATTGAAGATGTACCAGAGGCAGAATATGTGGACATTCCTCAGCCAATGGTATCTTCAATGGATGACATGTTACCTATTTTACAGCTATTGCCACCTGTCTATCGCATGGTTTTTAACTTAGCTGTTTTTGAAGAATACAAACACCACGAAATAGCGGAGACGCTCGGTATCAGTATCGGTGCATCGAAATCTAATTTATCAAAGGCAAAAAGTAAATTGAGAAATATCTTAATAGATAAACGCAAGGTAAAATCAAACTAATATGGCGGACTTTTACGAAGACTTTAAAAATAACATAAATAACCGCCCCGAACCTGAATTCAATCCCGCAGATTGGGCAGACATGGATGCGCGTTTGGATGAACGTCCGCGTCGTCCTGTCCCGCTATTGTGGTGGAGTACAGGAGCACTTCTTTTGCTCTTGTTAGGGTCAAATATTTGGTGGCTTTCTCAAAATAAGAATACGGAGCAACAGACAATAGACAATACCGTCATTATCAGAGATACCGTTTATCAGAAGGAAGTTATTTATAGAATTGATACTTTAATACAAGTGCAACGCATTGTTGAAACAAAAACTATTGCGGCAGCAAGTTCAAATGGTTCTTTTAATTCACAATTATTTGCATCAAACGGTCTCTTTCCAAACAACAGTAATAACAAATTTTCAACACAAAAATCAGCATTTTTCCAAAAAGGATATTCAGCGAGTAATTTATTAGAAAGAGCAGTTTCTGGTTTACAGACTTCTAATTCTTCTTTGAGTGAAACTTTAATTCCTTTAAGTCTGCCGGGTATAGCTGCTGACACAGAGGAAGAATTATTAGATTTTTTAACAACAGATTTAGAAGCATTAGAAACTGGAAAATTCAGTTTATCTGAGGATATCAAAGGCTTACCTTTGGTTGAGAAGGAGAAATACCGCCGCAGGGTTTTACGCAATGCTTGGCGAGAAATGCAGCCAACTGGTTTTAACTTAGAGGCAACGGGTAGTTTTAGTCTTCTGTTAAATTCAGAGATTGAAACACAGGGTACAGTAGGCACAGGATTAACCACATCCGTAGAGTTCTCTCCTGCTTTTCGTTTGTGGGTGAGTGGCAATTTTGAACAACTTAGTTACAAATCTAACGCTCAAGGCGAAGAATACGGTGTACCTGTTATTGCTCCACCTTCTAACGAGTTCAGTTTTAAATATGCTGAGCTTAATCAGTCAACACTACATCTTGCAACAGGTTTGCAGTATCACTTCAGAGCGGATAAAAAATTGAATCCTTATGTCGGTATTGGTATCGGAGGCAGGTATTTGAACACAGGAACAATTAAATACGAATATATAAACGGGGACATTGAAACTGAAAAATACTTGAATATGGCAAAGCGCGGGTATCAGTTAGAGTATTTAAATTTTCAAACAGGAGTAGTTTATCAGTGGAGTGACCGCTGGCAGTCTCGTTTTGGTCTTGAATATTTACAATACACTAAAACAGAGACTATTCCTGCTTTGCGCTTTCAATTAGGAGTAGGATATAGTTTTTAGAAAGAAAAGTAGAGATTTTAGATTTGAGACGTTAGATTGCCTTTCTAATTCGTCCATAATCAATTCGGTAAAATATAAGTAACCAGACATAATTAGCCAAAATTAAACTTTGAAAACCTCTGATACAATATGACGAAAAAGATATGGTTTGCAATCCTTCCGATTTGCGTAGTTATGGCTTTTCAATTAGCAGAAAATCCGATAAAAAACTACAGCTCGGAGTCTTCTCTCAATCAAGTATTACAGGACTTGGGTGATGCACCTCCCTTGCATAGCATGAACTACATTCCGAGTCAAGTAAAACAAGGAGAGGAAATCGTTAAATACGGTAGAACAACAACAGAAGACGGAAAAAAAACTGCTTATGTCAGTAAATATTACTCCTGTACGAGTTGTCATAATTTAGTACAAGAAGACCCCGACCTGCGAGTGAGTGACCCCGAAGCCCGTCTGCCTTACGTCAAGGAGAAAGGTATTCCTTTTTTACAGGGGAGCACATTTAAGGGGATTGTCAATCGAGAAAGTTGGTACAATGATGATTATGTAAAAAAGTATGGTGATGAAAAGATAGAGATTGCTCATAAAGATTTGCGTGAATCTATACAGCTTTGTGCTATCGAATGCTCGCAAGGGCGACCAATGAAAGATTGGGAGATTGATGCTGTTTTAGCTTATTATTGGAGTTTGGAATTTGACTTAGGAGACTTAAAGTTGAGTCAGTCTGATTTAGCGAAGCTGAATCAAGATAAGATAAGTAAAGAAGAGCAAGCAGATTTAGTTAAGTGGCTCAAAACCTTTTACTTACAAAAGTCTCCTGCTCACTTCTATGACTCTGCACCA
>CALDUB010000456.1 GCA_937923465.1 uncultured Saprospiraceae bacterium | reverse complement strand
AATGTGAATGCTTCGCAATATTCATCTGTTGTAGTCAATATTTCTCCGAAAAATTCATACTCTTCGCCAGCACAAATCACTTCTGGCTCTAAGTTCGTCACGATTTGGTCGGGACTCACATCTATCGTCACACTATCAATTGCAAAACAGCCAGCGGTATTCGTTCCTAAAACATAAAAAGTCGTTAATCCATCAGGAGTTGCCTGTGGGTTTGGACAATCCAAACAAGATAAATCTGGACTAGGCAACCATTCGTAAGTCTCCGCACCTGTTGCCGTTAATTGCGCAAAACTATTTCCACAAATCACATCTACATTCGTCGAAACTTCTACCTCCGGAACTTCTCCAAAAGTAATATTTATCTCATCTGAACTCTGACAACCATTTGAAAAAACGGTCAATGTCAATGTAGTAGCCTCCGTTGTCGTCAAGATTGGATTCGCAACTGCCGCATCATCTACTGCCGTCACGGGTTCCCAGAGATAAGTATATCCTTCTCCCGTTTCTGCTTGTAATTGAGCTAAGTCCTCAGGACAAAAAGACATATCCGCGCCCGCATTGGCTATTGGCAAATCTTGGACTTCAACGATTACCTCCTCTTCTCCAACACAGCCAAATTCATCCGTTATCGCTACACAATAAGTTGTTGTAGCCGTCGGGCAAACCGTTTGAACTTGCGTCGTTGGGTCATCAACAGGACCACAAGACCATTCATAATTCATTGCTTCTGAGAGGATAATTGTTGCACAGTCTCCGGTACAAATTTCGGTTTCTGCACTCAAAATTCCTACTTGTGCAGGAATCATAATATCAAAATCGCTGTAATTAATAATACAGCCATTTCCGTTGTTTTCGGTTAAATCAAAAGATAGAAAAGCGTTATTTTGATTTTGATTGACGAAAGAAAAACCAGTCGTTGGGCAAGTTGGGCAATCCAAAAATGCAGTCGGCGTACTCCATTGATAAGTACTCCCCGTCGTTCCAGGAATACCAATTTCTAAAATTTCACCAGAGCAAATAGTATCTGAAAAAATCAATTCATAATCAATCGAACTCGCATTTGTTAATTCATCTATCTCACAAGCGCAATTCGTCGTGGGGTCAATCAGAACTGTTAAATCACATAATAAATTGGCAGATAAAGAGAAATTACCCGTAATGTTTGTGCTGCCAATTGACTCTTCTATACTGTGCGTATGAACAATACTTCCACCTGCGTAGAAATCAATTAAAGTCGTTTGGTCGGTATTCGCGCCACTATTATCGACTTGTAAAGTATAACTTACCGTATTATCTGCGGAAGTGTTAAGCTGCAAGTTTGACAATTCAAAAATGGGACGATTGAAGACTAATTGCACATTCAAATCTCCTGTGATGACAGGAACGTTACAAGATTCATTATTCGTCAAACACAGAGCATCTGCATGAGAAAGTGTTTGGATAGTGATGAATTTTGCGTCGCAAGTCAAGGCATTCAAGCCTGTGACATCAAACTGAAAAATGATTTGAGTCTCTCCTTCTGGAATTTCAGATTGCAAGAGAATACCATTACCAGTTGAACTAATCGACGGTTCTGTCATCGAAGCATTACTGACAACTTGGTAAGTCCCTGGCGCATATTGCAAACCTGTCGGCAAGAAAATATAAATGCTATCGCCTGGCAAAGTCGCCGCGCTCGCATTGAAACTCACCAATATCGTTTCCGTGTCTTGGCAACCAATCGTTAGATTTTGAGTAGGTGAATTGAAGGCAGTTGTATAAGGTGCATCCGCGCCTGAGATGAAAATCTCTTCACTTAATTCTGTTGAAATATTACTAGCATCACCACAGTTTTGTTCACCCGAAGTAAAGTAACGCAAACGAGAACCAGAAGGAAAATTGCAATCTGTTCTTGCCTTAAATCGTATCGTAAATCCATTTTGTGGTGTGGCAGTTACTCCTGGCAAACAGTTGTCCGCAATGTCTGGGATGAGATTACTAATCTGCCATTCTGCTAAATTCGCAGTCAATATATCTGGGTCTCCTACAGACGCAAATGCTGCGCCCATTGGATAAGAAATTTCTGTTGTACCAGGTTCTATAAGGAATCCATTTGGTAGAATTATTTCAAAATTAGGATTACAAATCGCACCCAAATCTGCATTGAAAATTTCTACTTCAAAAAATGGAGAGAGGTCGCAGAGACCAAGTGTTTGCATAGGATTCTCCTCGTCCAGTGCAATTTCGCCAGGAGGAGAAATACCTTTTAGTAATATCGTTTCTACGAAACAAGGTTCTTCTTCTGGGTTGTTGTATTCTTCACAATTCCAACCATATTCTAAAATCACATTCTCCGTTCCACAACTTTGATTGTTAGCGATGATTTGAATGCCCAAAGATTGCGTTGGGTCGATATTTCCTATTTGAAAAATACCGTTTGTATTTGGAAATGCTAAGCCTGTTGTTGTATTAATAATTTCGAAATCGATAAGTCCGTCTGTTTCTGAAATCGGTCTTATCCATGTATTGAGAGAAATATTTTGCGTTGACAAATCAGACTCATTTGAGATATTTAAAGTCCAGCGATTTTTATTGTCAAAACTTACATCGCAGGTAATCAAAGTATCTAAAACCAATGCTGGTAATTGCATTCTCAGAGCGGAAGATTGAGAAATTAGTAGTGTTGGATTTTCTGATTCAGGTAGATTTGGAGCAAAGTTTAATTCTGCGGTTGTCAACAGAGGAAAGTTTCCAGTCAAATCACAGTCGTTCTCAAATCTATGTTGAAAAAGGAAAATATAGCCTTCGTCCAATGTCGGCATTTGATAATCTTGCAGTAAAAAACTATAAGTATTGTCAACAAAATCGGGCGTAATAATTTCTTCAACAGCGATATCCGTTCCGTCTTGATAGCGTAGGAAGGTAATTTTTGACTCTGTAACAGCAATATCTGCTGGTATTTGTAAATTCCAATCTGTCAATTGTCCCAATGGACGATATTCAAAAGGGAAAAAATTCGGTTCTCCTAATTCAAATCTAAATAAATAACCACCACCATAATCCGCATCTTCACAGGGGCGCAGACCAAATGAACCTTCTTGAATGCGATAATTATAACCAGTTAATTGTACGCCATATTTCGTACAGCCACAGGTGAATAATTCATCGTTAGTTGGATTTGGCTCGTCGTAAAGAAAAACCTCTGGTTTAAAATTGAAGTTGACGACGGGAGGCAAAGGCGTGTCTTGTGGTAGTAAGTTATACTCAATTTTATAATCCGAAATCAGAATTATACTGTCTCCTTGACTATATTGAAAATTAAGCGGAATCGCACAACTATTACTCAATAAATCATTCACCGAAATATCATAACCAAAACCAAAAAACGGTGTTGGCAGTAAGGTTGGTTCTTCACAATCGTAATAAGTATTCGTGCTTTGGTCAAAAATACGAAGTGTCGCCGAGACAGGAACGGTTCCTATTTCTTTATCAAATAACCCGTTATTCGTCATAAAAAACAAACCATCCGCACCCATATTCAAATCAATATGCCCATAATCAAAAGTCGCGCCCGGCACATCGACGCGTACACGCCCACGCAACTCACTACGCAAGGTATCGCCCGTCATGGCATGGTAGCGATTGGCCAAATCCCAATCAATCGGACCGTCTGGCAGGCGGTCGTCATTACTGTCCCCTTGTCCGCTATTCACACGATATAAGTCGTAATTATAATCCAAATAACCTCTAATGACATTCTCACAATAACTCAAGGGAGCACAATCTTTATTTATTGTCCTTTCGCTGCAAACCTTAATCCCACATTCACGTGCACAAGCAGGTGTGTCAAAACTCGCGACGTAGCTAATCGCTGCCGTCGGGGGGATTTCAACTGTACAGGAAAAAATATCAGGGCAGGAAGTAATTAAAGTATCTTTGCAAAAATTCTCACCACAGCTTTCAGAACAAATAAAAAGTAATTCTATGGGAATAGAAAAATCGCATTCTAAGGGTAAGTCATAAATCAATTGATAGACTACAGTACTGTCTGTTGGTGCAGTAGTAATAATTGGTTCTTGTCCACAAGCTGAGAAATCTTGAACATCATTTACCTCAAAATCACAAGGGATTTCTATATCCAAATGAAAGGTCCCTTCGGACTCTGTCAGTTGTTCTGCATCTATCAAATAATTAAATGTAACTTCTTCTCCATCCGTTAATATATTATCTGGATTTTCCTCGACTACCTCAATAACGGTAGGAATAACACTCGCTGTATCCTCTACAAGAATTTCCTCCTCCATCTCAATAAATAGATTATCTGGCAACGGACAGCCTTTAAAATAATCTACTTTATAATTCCATGAATTTTGCGATTGCTGACATTCATTAAAGCTACAAAAATAACTATCCCATAATATAAAAAGGGAATCTCCTGCTATCAATTCGGGTATAGCTATCACAGCAAAAAAAGATAAGGGCAAGGTCAGACTACAATCAGAATATTGTATCATTCCAGTAAAATCAGGGCTAAGCGGTGTCGTTGTTCCGTCTAATTCTAATGCAAAACTTTCTGTGTGCATTCCTCCTGCTCCAATTTCTATACTAATATTTGTTGCTTCTTCATTGCCTTCGTTGACGATTTTTAGCATTTGGGGTACTGCTTCATTTCCACAAAAACAAGTCGGAGAATTTATTATTGGCTCATAACGTAAACTCGGCGCAGCAGTACTTGGTGCAAAACTTACATAAGCTACCGTTTCTTCCTGTTGACAAGTCGCACCAAAACAACCATAAGTTGCAGATATATCGGAGATAGAATTAAGCGGTTGACCAATACCGCAAGAAGTAATTTCAATAAATTCAGTAATAATCAAAGCGCCATCCTCTTGCTCGAAAAATTCGTCGCCGTCTCCTATTTGACTAAAGTCGGCACCGTCTAATAATACTTCTAAGGTATTATCAGCACTAGAAATGACCGTCCCTAAATCTGTCGTAACGATAATGCCTTCTCCATAAGTATCGGTGAAAGTGAATTCTGTCAGTGGACCTCCCAAGGTATTCAGAATGGTAATCGTCCGTTCTAAAATTTGTCCTTTAGAACCTGTAAGAAAGTTATTACTGATATTGGAAAAAACAAGTAAAGGCTTGTCTATCTCATAGCAATCAGGGTTGATGTTAGTCGTACCACCGTCATGTGTAAGAATGATAGAGTTGCAAAAAAGTTGTCCTTGGTCTAATGTAGCAATAGCGTCACAGAGTGCGCGCGCTTGGAAGATAATTGTTTGTGTTTCGCCCGATTGAATTGTCCCAAGGCAAAAGATTGGAGAACTTAGATTTGTGGACTCGCAGGCTGTACCACTGTCATATTCTACACCAGTTGGTAGACCTACAAGTACTTCTGTACTTTGTAGTGGAGCACCTGTATCATTCGTAACTTGAACTTGAAACTCTCCCGTTTCGCAAACACCAAAAAATGTAGGATTGATATAAGAGATATTTTGCGCATATAGCGAAAACTGGTTAAAAAGCAGGCAAAAGAGTGCAAAAAATAGGTTTTTGGATAAACGCATAGTAACGGGTGTTGGATTTTAAAATTTGTGTAAAGTAAACCATTATCTCAAATTCCGAATCCAAATATAACGTACTATTCCCGGAAATACATTTTTTTCTCAAAGAATGCCCTTTGTTGTCTATTTTCTTACCTACACCGTATTCCGAAACTCCCGTTTCGGACTCTTATTAGGTAGATTAGTTAGATACCGAAATAGGAGTTTCGGGTTACAATACTTTCAAAACTGCCCGCACGGCCATTCCTTCCAAGTCTTTAATCTTAGGCGGCAAACAAATTAAATCATACTCTCCAGGTTCTACTTCTAATAAGTTTATGGTCTCTAAAATAACTACCTCGTTTTTCAACAAAGTAATATGCGTATCATCTGACCCTGTATACAACTGAATAGACAGATAATCAATTCCGACTAAGTGAATGCCTTGCTCCACAACCCAAGCAGCCGCATCTTTTGTCAATGCACAATATTCCGTCTTAAATTGATGTAATGGCTCTCTCCAATTTTCAGAATTATCTGTTTTGAAAAGTAATTTTGTTGTTCCTTTAGGAATATTTGCCGCTGCTAAATCAGCTGCTGTAATTTTCTCTTTCCCTCGAAAATCTGCCACATAACATTTACCCAGTAACTTTTCTAATGGGACTTCCTCTATCGTTTTTGCTCCTGCTACAAAGTGGCGCGGCGCATCTATGTGTGTCCCTGTGTGTACATCAGATTGTATTTGAGAGACAGTTACATAACCACCTTCTTTTTCAGGAGAAACGGAACGAGTCACAACAGTTCCTGGACTATCCGTCCAAACAGGAATGCCGCGTTGGGTTGTAATGGAAATGTCTATATATTTCATTGAAAAAAGTTGTAAAGTGTAAAATTAGTATTCACCAATTGATAACTGAACCAAAGTACAAGCCACCTCCGTTTCGATTCCTTTTTCACGCGCTAAACGCGACAATTCTGGATTTTCAGTACCTGGATTAAAGATAATTCTTTTTGGGTTTAGTCCTAAAATATAATCGTAATATTCGACCTGTCTTTTTGGATTGAGATACAAAGTAACAGTATCAATACCTTCTACTTCAGGACGACCTTTGATGATTTCAATATCTGCAATCTCTCCTTCTCTTACACCTACAGGCACAACTTCATGACCATAACTTGTCAAACGATTTACCGCAATATTTGAATAACGCGACGGATTTGGGGAGGCACCTAATACTAATGTCTTTTTCATATTTTTATTTTTTTCTAAAAAACAAATGAATATCCTTTAGGTTGAGTCTATCTGATTTCTACCTTTGTGAAAAATTATTTATTATGGACAATAAGACGGTACAATTACACGATTTGAACTTCTCGACATCTATCTCAGCAGAGAAGATAGCAGAACGTGTTGAACAGTTGGGTGTAGATTTGAATTTGGACTATGAAGGAAAAAATCCAATCTTCATTGCCGTTTTGAATGGTGCATTTGTTTTCACTGCGGACTTAGTGCGACAATTTAAAGGCAATTGTGAGCTATCATTTGTAAAGTTAGCCTCTTATGCTGGGACAGAAAGTAGTGGTACTATTGCCACTCGTATTGGCTTAGAGGCAGAAGTGCGCGGTCGTCATATTATTATCACAGAAGACATCGTTGACACAGGAAATACAATGTTCCATTTCTTGCAAGAATTAGCAGAACTAAGTCCTGCTTCCATAGAAATTGCCTCTCTTCTAGTTAAGCCAGATGCTCTACAACATGAACTAGATATAAAATACAAAGGCTTTGAAATACCAACAGACTTTGTAGTAGGCTACGGTTTGGATTATAATGGTTTAGGAAGAAATCTTCCCGATATATATAGTTTAATACACTGATTATCTCCTTGAATCCAAGTATAAATACCTATTTAATAGATATAAATACATTAAATTTTGGGTTTCTGCCTTTTAATTACCATTTTTGTTTTAAATATTATGGGAATTAAACACATTAAATTTTATTATAATTTATAAATACACAATATTTTCTCTTTTTATTTCCCACACTTTATCACAGAATATTACAATTTATTCTGCCTCGTTCAAAAAATAGCTAAGAAGACTAATCAGCGGTAGATTCCGAGAGCCTCCAATACAAACAAACGCTAAAGTCAGCTACGCAAAATTTCATATTAAAACTAACTCATGGAGAATTTTTCTCCTGCATTATACTCATTGTTTCATTAGGAAAACAAATACTAAAAGTCGTTGAGATATTTTACAACGATAGTTATTCGGCAAGAACAAGCACTATTAACAAAGACAAATTTGATACTAAAATATCTTAATTTCCAATGTTAAATTTGACAATATGAATCCTTTTTATTTAGACAGTTTTCATATCAACACTTAGTGCTTCTGCTGCTTATCGGCTATCTTTTTTCATACCACTCAATCAACTTTTGCTTGTTTTCTCAAAAGCAAAAACTGTGAATAAATTTTACTCAAAACATTTTCTTGCACTAATCTTAGGAATTTTCTTTGCATTTTCCTCTCTTCAAGCGCAAGATATACACTACTCACAATTTGGCAATTCTCCGCTAAATGTAAGTCCTGCCCTTACGGGGGCATTTGACGGAGACACGCGCTTTGGTGCAAATTTCCGTTCCCAATGGTCAAACGTCCCTGTGGGGTATACCCAATTTACTGGTTTTACAGACATGAAATTTGTCCGTAAAAAACTCGAAGACAAACCATTTACTCCTTGGGCAGGCGGTTTGATGTTCGACTATGACCGCGCAGGAGATTCTCAGATGAATCTTCTACAATTAGGCGCTAGTGGTTCTTATACTCTTGGCTTAGGTCAGCGTAGTGGATTAATTATCGGAGGTATGTTGTCTGGAATACAACGTGCATTTGACAATTCCGTTCTGCGTTTTGGAGACCAGTATAATGGGAAAGACCCTGTAACGGGCACGGAAGAAGTCTTTGCCACACAAAGCAGATTATACGCTTCGATTGATGCGGGACTAACATATCGTTTTGTAGCTTCAGAGAAAAGGACGAGCCTTAATGTAGGTGTAGGAGCTTTTCATTTAAATACGCCAAAACGTAATTTCTTTGATGAAGCAAACGAAGAATTACCTCGCCGCTGGAGCTTTTTTGCTCTAACAACTTTCCAGTTAACAGATGCATTAGATATTACTTTAAATGCCAACCACCAGTTTCAAGGCGTTCATACCGAGACAGTCTTAAGCGCAGGCATCCCAATTCACTTGGAGACAGCCCGTACTAAAGAACTAGCTATTCAGCCTGGTATCAAATGGCGCATTGATGATGCAATTATTCCTTTTGTGCTTATCCATTACAGACAATGGCAAGCGGGATTGAGCTACGATATTAATACCTCTCCATTTACAGCGGCAACGATAAATAGAGGCGGTCCTGAATTTTCGTTGATTCATATATTTAAGCGTCCGCGCGAGGCACCATTCTGTCCTCTGTGTCCGACCTATTTGTAAATAGACTTGCTTTCTTTAACAGAGACAAGTTTAATATCAAATCCCCCTTTGAGTAAAAAAGATTTTGATAAAGGGAATAATTGACCAACATGAAAAAAATATTAACATTAATTATAGCTGTTTTTCTCGTTCAGTTTGCTACAGCGCAAACAGTAGAACAATACGAAGAAACAGCACAGGAAGCCTACCAAGCACAGAATTGGTCAAAGGCTTTGACTTACTACAATATTCTCATTGAGATAGATAGTACACGCAATGATGCACGTTTTTATGGCGGTCACAGTGCCTATAACATGCGTTCGCATAAAATAGCAAAAAACCTGTTTGGAGGTATTCCAACGGAAGCGCGTACGGGCGAATTTGCCGCAACAAACTTCCTCTTAGGTAATGTCGAAAAAGGTCAAGAAGATTATGCAAATGCTATCTCTTCTTACAGTATTTTTATTGACCAAAACCCAGCGGATTTAGGTATCTATGTTGAACGAGCGCAACTAGAACTAGACTATTGCGAATGGGCATTGGAGCAAAAGAATTATCCTACGACAACAGAATTAATCCACTTAGACGAGAATGTCAATACAGTTTACTGTGATATGTCTCCTTTCGTTCAAGGCAATGATTTATACTTTACGAGTGCTTTGACTGACGGTGAATATTCTAATAAAAATCGCTTCAAAATCGTCAAAACAGTTGACGATATGAATCGCATGGCAATTGGAATGAATGCCGAAGAAAAGGATAACAACGTTGCTAATTATCAAGTAAATGATACTGGTGACCGTTTGGTCTATACTGTTTGTAACGAAGGCGGCATGAATGGCTATGATTGTTTGATTTATCAAATGCGCAAGCAAGCTGATGAAAGCTGGGGTCCTCGCGAATTACTTTCTGATAAAGT
Organism: uncultured Saprospiraceae bacterium; assembly: GCA_937923465.1. GTDB lineage: Bacteria > Bacteroidota > Bacteroidia > Chitinophagales > Saprospiraceae > JAHDCG01. Next base: position 3,238 of record CALDUB010000456.1, on the reverse strand, counting down.
AAACGTACCTGGCACAAATAATACACACCCTGCATTGGGTCGCGCTTCTGATAGCGGAATGGAGTTATTATTTTTCTCTTCCAATCGTCCTGGCGGCGAAGGTGGAATGGATGTATGGTGTAGTGTTATCACTGAAACAGGAGATATTTCTGTACCTGTTAATATCGAAGAGGTAAATTCTGCACAAGATGACGTGACTCCTTTTTTCCATAATGGCTCACAAACATTATACTTTGGGTCAATGGGGTTCAAAGGCATGGGAGGATTTGATTTGTATTCTTCTCAAAAAACTAATAATGATTGGGGAGAAGCGACAAATTTAGGATATCCAACCAACAGTGGTTACGATGATTTGTACTATACATTTGATGATGCCTCTGGCAATGCACACTTTGTGTCTAATCGCCCTGGGGCGATTTGTGACAATGTGGAATTAGATTGTATGAATTATGACATCTATCGCTTACCAATTACGGTCAAACTAGATGTTTTTACTTTTAATGGTGTTGATAGCAGCGACTTGGTCGGGACACAAGTTGAGTTAATGAATTTAACTACTGGCATCGCCGATACTATTTGCTTCAATGAATTAACAAATGACTATCACTTTCCATTACTATTAGGGCAAGACTACCGTGTGACCGCAATGAAAAACGGTTACTCTACCGCAACAGCGGACTTGACAACAAAAGGTATTTATACTTCTACGACGATTACTAAAAATCTTTACCTCTCGCCAGGTATTACTCTAATCGTCTACACTTTTGATGCCATCTCAAAAGAACCACTTAATGGTACGACGGTGATTATGACGAATAAAACCAGTTCTGATGTTAATCGTGGAACCAATCCAGAGACAACGAATAAGTGTGAATACACAATCGCTTTTGGACAGGAATATAGCGTCATCGCAGAGAAGTTAGCATATACGACTAGTGAATTGCTTTCATTCAGTACTGTCGGGATGAATTCTCCAACACAGATTGTCAAGAATTTATACCTACAGCCATTTACAGGCTTACCAATTACAGTTTACTTTGATAATGATTATCCAAATCCACGCACGACGCGTACGACTTGTGATAAAACTTATGACTTAACTTTCAATCGTTACATCACACGCAAAGAAACTTTTAAAACTTCTTATTCTGCAAATTTAACTGGTTATGAAAAAGAAGAAGCGAAAAATGCAATTGGAAGTTTCTTCGACAATGAAGTTCAGGTGGGCTACGATAAACTTGTGAAATTTTCGAATACTTTAGTCACTTACTTTGAAGAAGGTTCAGTGGATACAATTGAGATTGAATTGCAAGGTTATGCCAGTCCGATTGCAAAAACCGATTACAATAAATTCTTAACGGCAAGACGGACGGACTCTGTACAAAATCACTTTGAAGAAGTGAATGGAGGAATACTCATGCAGTATATTCAAAACGGTAGATTAAGTTTCGTTGAGACACCAAAAGGGGAAATTACTGCTGATGCAAGTATCAGTGATAAAGCAAGTAACCGACGTGCTTCAGTTTTCAGCCCTGAGGCTTCTCGCGCACGTCGAGTTCGAATTATAGACATTCGAAGTAAAGACGGAAATCTTTCTTTTGAGTACTAAGGTAATTTTGAATTTTAAATGAAGAATTTTGGATTCTTCATTCGTGCAAAAATATTTAGCTTTCGAAAAAGCGTAAAGTATTTTTGATAGACAAAGTAAAAAACAAACGTTCTTCGATAAATTCTGTAATGCATATTTTACAGAATCAGTTAAAGAAACAAATATATAAACGATGAGTAATTTCATTAAAATACAAACCCTCAAAACGAGCATATTCCTTTTCTTGCTCGGACTGACATTTGGCTTAAGTGCCCAGATATCCGTCACTTTTGAGACCAATGCACCGAGTTGTCATGACTACACCAATGGCTCTGCTACAGCCACGGCAACGGGAGGAACTGCGCCCTACTCTTATAATTGGAGTAACGGACAAAGCGGAGCAACGAACTTGGGACTTTCAGGCAGTTCATATACTGTAAATGTATCTGACGCCAGTGGTTTAAGTACTTCTGCTTCGGTTACGATTAGTACTCCAGAAGCATTAATTGCATCTATCGCATTTGACGGCGATGCATGTAGTTCTGGTGCTGGCTCCTTAACAGGTAACGCAACAGGGGGAACTGCTCCCTACTCTTATGCATGGAGTAATGGCGCAAGTGGTCAAACCATTAGTGGTTTAGCACAAGGAAATTATTACTTGACTGCAACCGATGCAAATGGTTGTGGAGCTGTTGCTTATTACCAAATAACAGCTCCTTTAGCAGTTACTGTAAGTACAATCGATGTTATCTGTAATGATTTTTGTGATGCAAGTGCAGAGGCAATCGTGACTGGAGGTACTGCACCTTATTCTTATGCTTGGAATACCGGCATGACAGGTAGCGTTGCTTTTCCATTACCCGCAGGTCAATACTGCGTGACAGTTACAGACGGGAATGGCTGTACAGCAATAAATTGCGGTACAGTTGCTGAACCCACTGCAATAGAAACTACGATTACTCTTAATGGTGATTGTGACGGGGCTGCTGACATCAGTGCAACCGTTTCAGTAACAGGAGGCGTTCCTGAATACTCTATCAATTGGAGCAATGGTTCAACAGGAACAACAATTACAGGATTAGCACCAAATACAACTTACTCTGTTACCGTCTCAGATGCAAATGGATGTAACGACGTTGAAAGCTTTACTAGTCCAAGTACACCTTCTGGTTTAACAATTACAAGTTCTAGCCAAAATGAAGTTTGTGCTGGTGACAATAACGGTACTGCGAGTGTGGTAGCAAGTGGAGGAGTTGCTTCCTATAATATAATGTGGAGTACGGGCAGTAGTTCGGAAACGATTAGTGGTTTAGCACCAGGAGATTACGGCGTAACGGTTAGCGATGCAAATGGCTGTACAGGAACTCAAATCGTAACAATCGCAGCAGGTACAACAGTCAACGTTTCGACAGAAACAACGGCTTCTGCATGTGGAGATAGTGGTACAGGAAGTCTGACGATAACACCGACAGGTGGAATGGCACCTTACTTTTTCATTTATGAAAATGGTATCGGCAATCCAAATTCGGGTCAAGTAAATGGTTTGTCAACAGGTACATATAATGTAACCGTTGGTGATGCTCAAGGATGTACGACAGTTACGACTATTAATGTTCCTGAAATTCCAGAATTTACAATCGCAGCATCTGC
>CALDUB010000455.1 GCA_937923465.1 uncultured Saprospiraceae bacterium | reverse complement strand
CCCCTCATTTGCACTTTAAAAATCCTTATGTAGCTCGGCTATACGCGGTTTTTAAAGCCCAAATGAGAAACAAAATTTCTTTCCCAAGAATGTAAATCTATTTCTGTCGCGTTCCTAAGCTTTATTTCAGGCACAAAATTAGTTGAAATTTAATGTTTATCTTTAGATTCACAACAAAAATACATTACCTCCATAAAATAACAGCAATGAAAGCCACAATTACCCTTTTCCTATTATGCCTTTTCCTTCAAACTAATGCACAAGATAGTAGAGTCTATATCGAAGCAGGCACTTCCTTTTTCTTACAAGTCGGACCGACAGATAATTTGTATTCCAAGTTAGTCTCAATTGGCACATCTTTTTCACCATTCATTGACGACAGCAAATTCTCAAGAATAGACAGGTCAATTTCTACAGGTATCGCCCTAGAATTGGTGCGAAGTAATGTCGGTTTTAGATTGCAAACCAACAGAATTAAGATTGACGAAACCTTTGAGATAAGCAGCACGATTAATGATAGTAGTTTTGGTCAATTTACGAGTGAGAATACCTCTGTAACTCGTGGTAATCAAATTAATTATGAAGTTGTACCTGGTGTACATCGTTATTTCCAAATTAATAAATGGCTATTTTCGGCGGGGATAGAAGCTCCTTTCACTGTTTATGACATTTATCAACTTACGACAATGACTAATAATAAAGTAACTTCTATTTCAGGCGATTTTTCTTTTAAACAAACTCTCTCCGACGAACAAATGAGCGAAATACCTGGAGGTTATGATGTCGGGCTTGGTTCCAATTTTGGATTGCAATATGCGTTTAATAATAATTTAAAAGTAGCCATTCAGTATGCTCCGAGTATTCGCCACTATAAAATAGGAGGGGAGACAGCATCGGTGCGCAGATTTGAAAATGTGTTTGTCGAAGAGTTTGATAATCAAGGTCCAATTACGACCAGTAACTCTTCTATCATGAATACTACAAGTACATCTACTTTGTCAAAGACAGCGGAGTTTCGACAAAGAATGAACTTCGCTTTGATTTTTTCTTTTTAGTATCAAAATTAGTAAATTTTATCATCTGCTAAGCGGCATAATTCTTGAAATATTATAAATAATTTATATTTGTAATTAAAAAATAAATACTTTTCGTTAAATTTGCGAATCGGATGCTTTTCAATTCGAAAAATAGTTCTATCTTAACGTCTAAGAAAACTATACGGACTGATTTAGCTTTTCTACACTTAGAAATCAGTCAAAAAAAGAAACAAATTATGGGAAAAATTATTTCTCTCCTCAATCATAAGGGAGGCGTCGGGAAAACGACCAGTGCTATTAATATAGGCGCAGGTCTCGTGGAATTAGGCAAAAAAGTGCTCTTGATTGACCTTGACCCGCAAGCAAACTTAACACTCTCACTGGGTATTCCCCGTCAAAAATATACAATTTACGAATCACTACGTGGTGAATCTGAATTAGTGCCAGTTACCTACAAAGAAGGCATGGATGTTATTATTTCTACACTAGATTTGTCTGGTGCAGAAATGGAACTTATCAATGAAGCAGGGCGTGAATTTATTTTGCGTGAGTTATTTGATGCTGTTGTTGATGATTATGATTTTATCATTATCGATTGTCCTCCCTCTCTAGGTCTTTTGACTTTGAATGCCTTGACAAGTAGTCATTATGTATATATTCCTTTGCAGACCGAATTTTTGGCGATGCAAGGATTGGCAAAAATCAAACAAGTTATCGATAAAGTACGTTTCCGTTTAAATAAGAAATTGGAAATAGGTGGTGTTATTGCGACAATGTACGATAGCCGTAAGATTTTAAATAGAGATGTTGTCAATACTATTCGCAAGTTTTTTGGTGAAAAAGTATTTGACACTTTGATACGCGATAATGTAGCTTTGGCAGAGGCGCCAGCACAACGTAAGGATATTTTCTCTTACAATAAGAGTAGCCCAGGCGCAAAAGATTATTTGGCTTTGTGTAAAGAAATATTACAGAGAACAGGACACGAAGTTCCTGAGAAAAAAGCTAAGACTAAAGCTAAAGCTTAATTTTAAATGGTTATTGTATTGTTGATAATCAATTCTATTTAGAACTACCACATTAATTTTAGTTGTTACAAGAGGTACTTGATAAGCTTAGATATACGCAAGGAATACTATGACGTAGAAAACAATTCGGCAGAATATAGATATTATTTTAAAAGTGAAATTTGAATTTAGTATAATTCAAAAAATCTCATTATGATAAAACTCTGTCTGCCAGTAAATTTTGAGACTTATATATGAGGTTTTAACCCCGAAAGTTGAGTGAGTAAAATTCACTCAAGACAATTATAGTCTCCCAAAATTAGGAGGAAAAGTGAGTAAGAAAAGATTTACAGACGGTTTAGAAAGCTTGTTTGGCTTCTCCGAAGGTGGGGATTTAGCCGAAGAGTCACCGCTGTTGGCAGAAACGGAAGTTAGAGTTATCACTGAACCCAAAGCTAAAAAAGCGCGAGGGCGCAGCTCTAAAAACTTTACATCAGATTTGGACTCATTGTTTGAAGACACCTTAGAAGATGTCATCGAAGAAACTAAAACTGACTATCAACAGGGTATTAAACCTGATAAAAAAAGAAAACAACGCCGTCCAGTCTCTGGCTTGGACGCTCTTATACGTCGTACGCTTGATACTGGCGAGTCCGAAGTTAGCTATGACAAACGAAAGCGTGTCACTTTTGTATTTGAAAAATCAAAAGTAGAAAAGCTGAAACGTATTGCTAAAGCTCAAAAAGTATATTTAAAAGATATACTCGGAGAAATCGTAAAAGACTATCTACATCAATATGAAAAAGAGAAAGGAACGCTTAACTAGCGTTCCTTTTTTTCGACGAATAGAAATATGGCAAAATCCAAAAATATATTAAAAGTTCGTTTGCTTTTATTCTCAAATGGGCGAGTCCTTCTTCTTCATCAGACGAAGAAAAATGGAGGAAATTTGTCATTAGTAGGAGGTACAATTGACCCCGACGAACATGCACGCCGTAGTCTCGTTCGTGAAAGTATAGAGGAAGCAGGTATTATCGTCAAAGAAGAAGACTTGCATTTAAAGCATGTGCTTCATAAGATGACGGGTAAAAAACACCGCATGACTCTTTATTTTCAAGCCGATATCTACGACGGATTTCCGCATACACGCGAACCTGAGAAGTTTCAACAAGCAGCTTGGTATAATTTAGATGACCTACCTGCAAAGTTGACAGGAACGGTGCGTCACGTACTCAAAGAAGTAAGGAAAGGAAATATTTATTCGGAGTTTAAAAAATAACTCTCGAGTATTTATTGTAAAACGAATGCCCAATTATTCTGCTATGAATAATTGGGCATTCCCTTTATCTAAATTCAAAATAAGAGCAGAACCGTCTATCGTCCACCGTCAAGCGAAGTAGCCGTCCTCCGTATCTCTACTGACAAAAACTAACCATCAGTTTCTCCATTTTCTTCCGCATCACACTACTCTTACAAGTAAAATTATTCGCAATAATAGAAAAGGATAAAAGCTTTCCATCAGCAGCCGTTGCATAACCCGTATAAGAGCGGACACCCGTCATAGAACCACTTTTCGCCCGAATATTTGTGTATGCCTTCGTTCCTTTAAACATGCCTTTTAAAGTCCCTTCAGCACCCGTCGAAAGACTTGCATAAAACACAGGAAAGATAGTATTATCATTCGCAATTAATCTCAGAACACCTGCCATTTGACGCGAAGTCACATTCGTACGCGAAGACAAACCACTGCCGTCTCGCAAACGCATTCCATTAGTCACCAAACCTTTCGCCTCCCAATATTCTTTAACCGCATCTGTTGCCACATCGTAATCGCTATCATTTTTTAATGTCAATCCAATAGTCTTCAACATCACTTCGCAATATAGATTAACGCTCTCATGATTAGCTTCCCAGACTATGTCGCGTAACTCTGGTGAAGTGTGAGTATAAAACACCTTACGCTCTGCTTCATTCGTTGGCGTAAAAATAGAACGCGGTAATCCCGTAATTTCTACACCCGCATCTTTCAGTCGCTCCGTCACTTGATGCGCCGCAAACAAAACAGCATCAGGCACAGAACCTTTTATCGTAAAAGTCCCACTACCCACAGGTATCGTCCCGCGTATGGTCACATGATGACGAAAAGGTGCGCCATATATATATGCTCTGTCACCCGTACTACGAGGAGCAGAAGTCACTAAGTTGTCTATGAAGATAACGGGCACTTCGGGACGTATCGCTTTGACTTTTGGCGTGCTGTCTAATTGTGTATTCTGCTGAAAATCCAACCAGTACCAATTCTCATGTAAATTCAGACCAAATGCCCCTGCACCATAATAGTTGCCCATGTCTTCCCATTGCCAAGTAGACGCAACCGGCGAAGTCGGAAAAAAAGAACCGTCTCCAATAACATGTCCATCAATTTTTTTGATACCAGCCGCTTGTACCGCAG
>CALDUB010000454.1 GCA_937923465.1 uncultured Saprospiraceae bacterium | reverse complement strand
TTTCCCTTTAGTTATTCCATAAAGGAAGGACGCAAAAGGTATGCTGCTCAAAGCCAAACCTGCTGTTTTTATGAAGCGCCTTCTGCCATTCACATCAATATTACTATCCGCTGAATTACTTGTTTTTTCTCGCATCCAATTGAAGAATAAAATCAAGTCGTCCCCGATAAAAAATAAGCTTAGAATGAGTTCACAAATAAGAACAGAAAGCATCAAAGCCATCACGAAATTTTTGGTAGTCGTCAATCCAATTATCCCATTTGGAAAAGTAGTCGCCATGGTAACAACACCAATGACGAAAGTTACTATCGAGAAAATTGTATACCAAAGCTGCGCTGTTTTAGAAGCAGTCGCCTGCAAAACACCTCTGGAGATATAGCCTTTAAAAGCTAAAATCATTAAAACACCTATGGCAAAGAAAAACCAAAATTTCATATGATATTTTTAAAACAGATTTAGATAGCACAAATAGCTGCTTAATCCTTTAGAGGATTAACTCCTATATTAGTATCAAAGATGAAAAATGGCGATGCCTTTTACAAAAGTAAAGAAACACCGCCATTAGAGTTCTGTCGCTTCTTTCAGGACAAGTGTTTATGCTTTAGGAAGAATAACCGCTTTCTTGCTTCTTCCCCATGCTACAAATGCAGTCATAGCAACGAATACGGCATTCGCACCGATTGCTGGAAATTCACCTCTTGAAGCGTGAAATAGCGCTGCTAAAACCATTACTATCGTCAGTCCAATTGCTGCTAAAACTGTTAAGTTTGGTTTGATGCGAAGGATAGAAGGTAGCAATAAACCGATACCACCTAATAATTCACTAATTCCAATGAAACGTACTAATCCTGCAGGAACGTCAGTTACCCAAGGCATTTGTTCAGCCATGGCTTCAATGGGTTGGAAACCTTTTGTCGCGCCCGCCATGATGAAGACAAGTCCTAATAATACTTGTACTACCCAAAGTGCAATATTCATTGCTTTGTTGTTTTTTTGCTCTGTCATTTTGTTAAGATTTTACTTGTTTAAAAAATGGATAAATGGCGAAAAACGCCAGTGCTGGAAAGAAGTGCATCGGCACTACTAAACCTGGAAACATTTCTGGAAATTCAATATCAAGTGGTAAACTCATCCCGATAGGACCGATAATGCTGGCAAATGAAAGCACGGCAATTAGTATGTTTAACCAGCCTTGCAAATTCTGTTTGTTGAATTTTTCTAAGGCGGCATAACCCAAAGTCATCAGCATACAGCCAATAATACTTGAGCCCATGATAGAACCGATATTGATGATTTGACTGTAGTCAACTCCAAAAGCTTCTATGTAGATATTGAGGAAAATGATACCTGCAATACCAGACAACAAGCCAGCTACCACTCCGTGGATGAGTAAATTTTTCATGATAAGAAATTTTGAATGTGGAGGTAGAAGTGAATGCGATTATTTCGTTACTGGAACAGAGATTTCCAAATTGATTTCGTTAGATACTTTTTTAGACATCCCTTTCATGGTGCCTACTCCAAAGTCCATTCTGTTTACGCTAAATTTACCTGTGAATGTGTTGTCAGAGAATGTAAACGGGATGCTTACTTCTTTTTTAGTTCCGTGGATTTCGAGAGTTCCAGTAACTTCATATCCTGTGTCAGACTTGGCGAATTTGCTTGAGTTAAAAGTTATTGCAGGATAAGCTTCTGCGTCAAACCATTTAGGACTTACGGCGTGCTTGTTTTTCATTCCATTACCTGTATTGATAGAGGCAACATCGATAGAAGTTGAAAAACTAGAGGCATCCAAATTGTTTTCATCAAACTGAATATCTCCACTCATTGTTTTGAAAATACCTTCCGCATCTGTCCCCGCAAATTTAATAGAGTAGCCTTCAGCGATTTGCCAAGACATTGAATTGTTTACTGTAAATGCAGAGAAGAAAATTATAACTGCTATCATCCCTAAAAACTTAACTTGTGTCATCTTGTGATTTTTTTAAAGACTTTATTATAAAAATTAAAGTCTATTGATTAATTGATGATACAAAGATGCGGGCGAAATAGCAGATAAAAATTAAGATACCTTAAGAAGTGATTTTTTGAGCTTATTTTTTTTGACTCTTTGAAATTTTCCGTCTTAGGTCACTCAAGTATTCTGGAGTAATACCAATGTAGGACGCGATTAATTTTAGCGGAAGACGTTGTACGAGAGTAGGATATGTTTCCGTGAATTCTATATAACGCTCTTTAGCAGTCGCACTCAATAAGCTAATAACTCTTTTATTGGTTGCAATTAGATTATTGCGAAGTTTAGTACTCATCTCGACTAAAAGCTCTTTCTCTAAGTTAGTGAAATCTTTCAAAACTTCTGTCGAAATAATTGAAATCTCACTATCTTCAATCGCATCAATGAAAATATTAGAAGGCTTTTTGTTTGTAGCACTATCCATATCTCCAATAAACCAGTCTTCTGGAGCAAATTGTAAAATATGCTCTTTACCTACATTGTCAATCACATAGCTTCTCAGGCAACCACTTTCAACTTTATAAGCAGTTGTAGCGATGTCGCCAAAACTTAAAAGGATATCTCCTTTTGAGACTTTCTTCGTTTTGCTAATTTTGAGATTGTCCATTGTTGAGTAAATTTTCAGATGAATTCAAAATCCTGTTCAGATTCTGAATCTATTTTTTTCGCGTTCCTTATATAAGTAATGTCACGCACTTATCCATAGATACGGCGAGTATTTTTAACGAAAAATGATGGAAAAGGTATTTTCAAGGCTTACAAAATATTTGGGAATAAAGTCTATTCAGCAAGCAAGTTGAAAAACATAGTAGTACCCACGCCTTCTTCAGACTCAAGCCAGATGTTACCGCCGTAGTTGGATACGATTTTCTTGCAGGTAGCCAGACCAATACCGTTACTGTCTTCTCCGTTGGTACCTGAAAACAATTCGAAAACTTTGTCTTGTAGATATTCGGGAATGCCTAGACCATTGTCTTTAATTTCAAATGTGACAAATTTTTGCTTATCAAGTTTGTTAGTAAAACTACACGAAATTTGGATTTTAGGAATAGCTTCGCTTCTGTATTTTAGCGTATTATCAATCAAATTTTGGAATAACTGTCCAATCAAAGATTCGTGTCCTACTATATTGGGGAGATTATCCTGAAGTAAAATTTTGGGTTTTATATCTTCAATTTTATTTTGAAGCCTATTTAATACTTCTTCTATCAGCGTGCGCGTATTGATTGGTTTCATGGGAGGTAAATCTTGGTCTAATTTTGATAATGACAATAGGTCGTCAATCATCTTACTTAGACTAGTCATGTTTTTCGTGATGAAACCAATGTACTCTTGGTCATCCTCATCCCATTTGTTTTTATACTTTCTCGATAAGAGGTTTATAAAGCCATTCGTTATTCTAATGGGAGCTTTTAAGTCATGTGCAGCTATCGACGCAAAGTTTTGTAACTGCATATTTGTTTCCACTAATTTCGATGCATATACCTCTATTTTAGTCTTTTGCTCTCCAATGATATTTTTTTGCTGATTTAATTTAGTATTGATTTCTCTTACTTTTTCATTTTCTTTTTGTGTACTCTTTACATCATTTAAATCCTCGTTGACAGCATGGAATTTTTTGTGATAATTTAATGCTAAACCTAGTTGGTTATTCTTTTCATGAACCTCAGATAAAAGCTTATAGATGTCGCGCAGTTTTCCAAGAATATTTAACTTTTTCGCAATTAATCTAGCCTTATTAAAAGCATCTATAGCCTTTTCAAAAAAATCTTGTTCTAGGTATACTTTACCCACCAAAATATGAGAAGATATAGCAGCGTCACTTAGTTTATAGTTTTCTCTTGTCTCCAATGCCCTGTTTAAATATACCAAAGCATCATCATAGAGTTTCATTTTAAAATAGACAACACCTATGTCATGTTGGTTTTTGGCCATGAACCGAACGCTTCCTTCCTTTGATGAACTATTTTCAGCAAGCTGTAGATATTTTAAACAATTATTATTATCGCCTAATTCCGAATAAGCCCTCCCGATTCCATTAAGAGCTCTATTCGTCATATCCACATTACCTGAGGATTGACTCAGCGTCAGAAGCTTTTCCTGTTGTTCTAACATGGTCTGGTAATTACCCAGTTCTGCATTTATGTCTGCAATTTGAAATAATGCAATGTGGTATATATAGGAAGCGAAAATCTGACTTGGATTATCATGAAAATGTCCAATTGTGAAATGGAACGCTGCTAGCGCATTTTCCTTTTGTCCAAGACTACGATAACAAGAGCCTTTCATCGTTGAGTAGCAGACTCGAATTAAAATATCTTTCTTAGATTTATAATTATTGAGCATGAAAAGAGCCTTCTCGTATTGCCCTTGTTTATAAAACAGAGTTGCATGAATTAAATTTAATAGAGGAAGGTCATCGCCATTTTGCTTTGCGATATTTTCAAGTTGAGATAGTCTTTCTTTGATTTGCTCAACCTGATTAAGGGGGATATACATTGTCTTAGGAATAAGGAAATTAGCTAGTGCTTCTGCCTTATTCGAGCAAATAGCATCGTCAGGACAGATACTATCTATTCCTTTTTTAAAATCTGTTATTTTGCCTAATTTATCCATTGTATAGCTTCAAGTAGCTACTCATTTACTTACATGAAAAGAGATGATAAACAAACTTCATTTACAGTGTAATATATTTATAACAATAAATAAACGTATTTGCCGAGGAAGGGGGAATTATCTAATTTTATGCTTTTAATTGAATAGAATTGCTATTTATCACCCAAATAGCTTGTTTTATATTCTTTTTGCCTTTAAATAAAGACATTTTTTGTAAAAACTCTTTTCTCTTCAATAATAATATTATTGAAACAAGTTTGAGACCAAGTTTTTCAAATAATGCAGAAAGCCATAAATAGTTTTAGATATTTTGCTTCTACTACCTACTAATTTTAAGCGTTCTGGAGTTACTTTCAGACAATTTCATTGTTTTTATTTTGAACTTAAATTCCAAAAATTTATCTTTCTTCGCGTTGTAAAGCCTAGTTTTTCGTAAAGTCTAATTGCATGAACATTTGACTCGACAACATGTAAATAAGGTGTTTTCTTTTCTTGGAATACTTGGTCCGTAGTGTATTTTATTAATTGTTTCGCATAGCCATTTCCTGTATGATTTGGATGAGTGACTATTGCGCTTATTTCTGTGAAATCATTCATTTGCATTCTTTCTCCACTGACGGCTACCAATTTATCGTCTTTATAAATTCCAAAATACTTGCCTAAGTCCGCCGTTTTGTTTTTAAAATATCCTGGCTGAACCAAACTCACCAAATTAAATAAATCTTCCCTTTGACTTTCATTTTGCAAAGAAATAATTTCTTCTTTCAACTCTAGTTCAATTTGCTTTTTTAAAAGCATCTGATTGCAGATTAAGTTTCTTTTTAAATTTACAGTGTCACCAAGCAAGGGCTTTTCGCCGATTACAAAAAAGCTATCAGCTAGGTTTGAATATTCACTTATCCCTTTTGTCGCTATATCCTTATCTATCGAGCCACCAAAAGGACAGTACTTTGGATTATAGAATTTAATTCCTTTATACTCTATCGCGAAATTGTGATGTATTTCATTTAAAGAATACCAAGCTGGATTGTCTAATTTATGCTCTTGTATCATTAATTTTTTTCTTGTTTTTCCTTTTTCAGAAATCTATACTCGTTTTCAGCTTTCCATGACCAACACAAGATACATAGAATATCTAAACCCAAAAGGAACTTTATTTCCCATTCTTTCATTAATATCTCAAACAAAATCCTCTCATTCTTTCGCCCCTCCACAATAACAACTTATTTTTGCGCCCAAATCACGCAACTCTAAATAGGAGTCAGCGTAAGAAGAGAATTAAATTCAACAAAAAATAAGGACAAAAAGACAAAAGACAATTCAGTAGATTTTGTAAAGCTCTGAAAATCAAACTACTGTAACCGTCCACCGTCCACCGTCCACCGTCAACCGTAGATTATGCTCACCACAACATACATTCGCGAAAACAAAGAAGCTGTCCTCCAAGGATTGCGTATCCGCAATTGGACTGAAGATAGATTGCACATTATCGACGACATTTTGGTCGCAGATGAGGCGCGTAAACATGCCAAAACTGAACTAGACGAAATGTTAGCAGAACGTAATCGCTTGTCCAAAGAGATAGGTGGTTTGTTCAAACAAGGAAAAAAAGAAGAAGCGGGTGTATTACGTACTCGAGTGGGGACATTGAAAGAAGAAGCGGAGAAAATTGAGAACAAACTCAAGGAAAGTAGCGCTAGTTTGGAAGATATGTTGCTACAAGTCCCAAACGTGCCACACCCAAGTGTGCCTGCTGGTAACTCAGACGAAGACAATGAGGTTTTCCGTGAGTATGAAGGAACTCTACCAGAGTTGGGGCCAGATGCTAAACCGCACTGGGAATTGGCGAAAGACTTCCAGATTTTTGACATGGAGTTAGGGGTGAAAATCGCAGGTGCAGGTTTTATTCTTTACCGTAAAAATGGCGCAAAATTACAACGTGCTCTAATCAATTTCTTCTTAGACGAAGCAGACCGTGCTGGCTACGAAGAGGTTATGCCACCACACCTTGTGAATGAGGAAAGCGCGCGCGGTACAGGTCAATTGCCAGACAAAGAAGGGCAGATGTACCATGCCGAAAAAGATAATCTTTACCTTATCCCAACGGCAGAAGTGCCTATTACAAATATTTTGCGTGGTGACATTGTAGATGAGGCTGATTTGCCAATCAAATTTACGGGATATACGCCCTGTTTCCGTCGTGAGGCGGGCAGCTACGGCGCCCATGTCCGTGGTTTGAATCGCGTTCACCAATTTGATAAGGTTGAAATCGTACAAGCAGTACACCCAGATAAGAGCTACGAATGCTTAGACCAAATGGTCGAGCATGTATCTGGCTTGTTAAATAAATTAGAATTGCCATTCCGTATCTTACGTTTATGTGGTGGTGATACTGGATTTACATCTGCTTTGACTTTTGATTTTGAGTCTTACTCTGCTGCTCAAAAACGTTGGTTAGAGGTGAGTTCTGTTTCTAACTTTGAGACTTTCCAAGCCAATCGTTTGAAGTTGCGTTACCGTGATGCAGAAACGAAAAAAACACACTTAGCACATACATTAAATGGGTCTGCTTTGGCATTGGCGCGTATTGTAGCGACTATTATCGAGAATAATCAGACACCAGACGGTATTCGTGTGCCTAAGGTCTT
>CALDUB010000453.1 GCA_937923465.1 uncultured Saprospiraceae bacterium | reverse complement strand
AATGGATACTCGGGGGTGACTGTGACTGCTACAGGTTATCGACAAGTTAGTATGAGTCCATTGTGGCGTAGTTGGCAGGAAAATTTGACCATTTATCCCATTTATAAGACTTATCATAATTTAGATTTGTTTGGGTTTAGTTTGTATGAAAGAAACTATTATGGTGGAGCAATTAGAGAGGAAAGCATGATGATGATGAGTGCTGCACCTGCACCAGCAAGTGCGAAAAGAGGTGGTAGAAAAGCAAAAGCAAACGCCAGAAGTCTTGAAGACCTAAATGCAAGACCAGTTTTTGATTTAACAGACTCGGATGGTGACGGCATTATAGACATGATTGATGAAGAAAGAGAAAATTACAACACACCAGAATCTGTTGACTATCTAGAAGAAAAAGCAGAAGAACCCGTCCAAATCCGCGAAAACCTCAACGAAACTGTCTTTTTCTACCCAGACTTAATGACAGATGCAGAAGGCAATATCATCGTCAAGTTCAAGATGAACGAGGCATTAACGCGTTGGAAATTCTTAGGTATTGCGACGACGAAGGATTTACAGATTGGAACGACGGAAAAGGAAATCGTGACGCAAAAGGAACTCATGGTTGTTCCAAATGCACCGCGTTTTTTCCGTGAGAATGATGAAATTGAATTTACGGCGAAAGTTGTGAATTTGAGTGAAAATGATTTGAGTGGAACGGCAAACATGGAATTAATAAATCCTTTGAATGGTAAGCCTGTTTTTGTGGATGTTGATTTTCCGCAGGACTTTACGGTTAAGGCGGGTCAGTCGGCGCGTTTGGCTTGGTATTTCAATGTACCAGAGGTTTCAGAAGTGCCTGTTATTCAGCATACTATCTCTGCGAAAGCAGGGAATAAATCAGATGCAGAACGCAGTGTAACACCCGTTTTGACCAATCGAATGCTGGTGACAGAAACGATGCCTTTACCTGTGCGTGGTGGTCAAGAAAAGACTTTCACGTTTAAAAGTATGCAGGAAAAATCTGCCTCGCCGACCTTAGCGCATGAAGGTGTGACGCTTGAATTTACGAGTAATCCAGCATGGTATGCGGTGCAAGCACTCCCCTATCTTATGGAGTATCCGTATGAGTGTACGGAGCAGATTTTCAGTCGTTATTATGCCAATTCTTTGGCGAGTTCAGTTGCGAATAGTCATCCAAAAGTGAAGACTGTTTTTGAACAATGGCGCGATAGAGAACCAGAGGCACTTTTGAGTAATTTAAGTAAAAATGAAGAACTCAAAACGGCACTTTTGGAGGAAACTCCTTGGGTCTTAAATGCCCAATCGGAGGAAATGCAAAAACGCAACATCGGACTGCTATTTGACTTGAACAAAATGTCAAATGAGCAAGCAGTTGCTTTGCGTAAATTGAAGGAAAGACAGTTAGCAGGTGGTGGTTTTGCATGGTTTCCAGGTGGTCGTGACAATTGGTATATCACTCAATATTTGGTGGAAGGATTGGGTCATTTGGATAAGTTAGGTGTGGCAGATGTGACACAGAATGCTGGCACTTGGCAAATGGTACAAAAAGCCGTTAAGTACTGTGATGCACGCATGCTTGAATACTACGAGGAAATTGAAAAATCAGTCAAAAAAGGTAATACCAAATGGGAGGATGACCATTTATCTTCGATTGCAATGCATTACTTATATTCTCGAACTTTCTTCTTACAAAACCTTGACACACAGGCAAATAAAGGCGATAGTAAAGTTCAATCAGAAAAAATATTCATTGCTCTAAACGGAAAATCACAGAAAGTATTTGATTATTTTGTGAGTCAATCTGATACATACTGGAAGGGCAAAAACATCTATAATCAAGGAATGATTGCATTAGCATTGCACCGTATCAACAAGAATGAAACGCCTGCAAAATTGGTTAAATCATTCAAAGAACGCGCTTTAAATAATGAAGAATTGGGTATGTACTTCAAAGGAGAGTCTGGCTACAATTGGTATGAATTACCAATCGAAAGACATGCACTTTTAATTGAAGTTATGGATGATGTAGCGCAGGATGCGAAAGCGGTTGATGACATGAAAACTTGGTTGTTGAAAAACAAGCAAACGAGTCATTGGAAAACGACAAAAGCGACGGCATCGGCGGTTTATGCGTTATTAGCAACGGGTGATAATTGGTTGTTGGAGACAGCGCCAGTTGAAGTTGGTTTTGACATTGCGAAGGACAATAAATTCAATGTTCAAATCAAAGAAGCACAGGCTAATGCGGAGGCAGGAACGGGCTATTTCAAGACACGCTTCGACGGAGATGAAGTAACAAATGCCATGGCAAATGTGAAAGTCAAAAATCCGAATAAATCTATAGCTTGGGGCGCGATGTACTGGCAATATTTCGAGCAGTTAGATAAGATTACCACTTTTGAAGACACGCCTTTGCAAATCAAAAAGCAACTCTTCAAAGTCATCTTAACCGACACGGGCGAAAAAATCACGCCTGTCAAAGAAGGTGACAAACTCAGCCCTGGTGACAAACTAAAAGTCCGCATCGAACTACGTACTGACCGCAGCATGGAATATGTTCACATGAAGGACGGACGTGCTTCTGGCTTCGAACCTGTGAATGTACTTTCGTCTTATAAATATCAAGGTGGATTGGGTTATTACGAGAGTACGCGGGATGCTTCGACGGACTTCTTTTTTAGTCGCTTACCGAAAGGGACGCATGTTTTTGAATATCCTGTGAGGGTGGTTCATAATGGGAATTTTTCGAATGGAATTACGACGGTGCAGTGTATGTATGCGCCGGAGTTTACGAGTCATTCGGAGGGGGTGAGGGTTGAGGTGGAGTAACTTGAGTCATCCCGAATTTTCACTTGAAAATTCGGGATGACTCTTATTTAAATTCTTATAACTTTACAATCTTTTCTTGACTTATCAATTCCCCCGTTTGTTCATCTATTATCTTGATAAAATAAATACCTGATGCAAACTTTCTTAACTGAATTTCAAGATTATCTCCAGATTGATTTAATATAGTTTTACCCTGTAAAGAGATTACTTCAATTCGAAAATTTCGATTAGACTCTACTTCAATAAATAATTTATCAAAGGTTGGGTTTGGGAAAAACTTCAATTTTGTATCAAATTCTACGGAATTATCAGAAAGAATAGGGTCTGCTTCACAAGAAAAACTATATAATTTCATTGCAAGAAAATCATTCTGAGTCTCAATAATAACACCATCATCAGGAGTAATTTTAAGAGAAATAGGAACTTCATTGGGCAATGAAATGAGCTCACTACATAATACATTCAATTCAGAGTCAAATTTATAGATTCCAAGATTATCTCCTCCAAGACCATAAAAATAAAAGTCCCCTGTTGAAGTAAAAGCAAAAGAGTTTTTACCTCTTGCAAATAAATCGCAATCAGGGAGTTTTACACGCTTCAACAAATTAAAATCAGCATCTCTAAGGTCAATTACTGTATTATCTTCTTCACATCCTTCTATGTCTACACTTTTTCCATAATAAGCCGAATAAAATAATCCATCCCGAATAGTTCCAATACTTCCATCACTAAATGCCCCCGAACCAGCTTCATCAAAGAAATAAGTATTTAATTTTTCGCCTCCATTACTGTAGTGTCCAACAGGACGCTGATTGAATGCAACATTACCTATAATGGTATCTGCAATCTCTCCATAAACCCAAAAATCTTCTTCATTATACAATACATCCAATAAAAAAGTAGCATCTTGTAAAGGCTGCACTTCAGTTTCATTACTGATTAAGTCAATTTGCTCATATTGATAAACATTTCCAATAATTTCAGAGGTAGGAGATGCTGTATCAAAAATTGCATATGACCAAACCGCTCTCAATTTTTCATCCTCTATAATCATTGACGAAGGATAAGAAGTTCCAACATAGGCTCCACTTGTTCCAACAACTTCTCCTGCACCAAATGGTATAATGTCAAAAAGCTGTGTCTCAATAATCGTTAAATCTGAATTCAATTCTACTATTGCTCGCCTTTGAGATGCCCAGATTTCAGCATTATTTAGTTCCAGAAGCATTAGGATACAAGCGTTGCGTGCCAACTAAATAAATTTTATCTTCATCAGCTATCAATTGACCATTGAAGTAAAGGCTATCAGTAAATGGCAGCATTACATCATTGATTATGTTACCTGACCAATCTATTTTCACCAATCTATTACTCGGAAGTTCACTGATAAAATAGATGATTCCTTCATTGGTTAGTACGGAATTATACAGCGCTGTTTCAGTCCCAGACAATCCACTAAATTCTTCTAAAGATTGAGCAATGGTCGTTGGATTGAACCATAGAAAAAGTAAGGAGTACAAAATTAAGTTCTTCATGTTGGTATATTTTATGATTTTGAACATTAATTTTGAAAATAGGTTAGTGGGAAATCTTTTATTTGCATAATAGGCGGCAAAAAAAAATCCAGAACCTCTAATTAAAGGTTCTGGATTTCTCACAAATCAGGGCATAAATTCCTACCACCGAATCAAAGCACTCCCCCAAGTAAAACCACTACCAAAAGCAGCCAAACAAACCAAATCACCGTCTTTAATCTTCCCTGCTTCCCAAGCCTCCGTCAATGCAATTGGAATAGAAGCAGCAGTCGTATTTCCATACTTTTGGATGTTATTCCAAACCTGCTCATCTTTCAAACCCAAACGCTTCTGGACAAACTGGCTAATCCGCAAATTCGCTTGATGCGGAATAAACATATCCAAATCATCCTTAGTCAAGCCAGTTGCAGCCAATGCTTCACCAATCACCTCTGGAAATTTCTGCACAGCCATTTTAAAGACTGCCTGTCCTTCCATTTGAGGATAATTCGCTGCATTATCAATCATGTCGTGCGTCATGAAAATTTCACCGTATTCGATGTCCTTATCATAACCAAAATCATAATCAACTCCTTGTTTATCAAGATGGTAGCCACCGTGTGAACCAGGGTTCAACATCGCTAATTTCTCAGCATAGGTACCGTCAGAGTGAATTTTCGTTGTTAAAATTCCTTTGCCTTCTTCTTGCGTCGGCTGTAGTATTGCCGCACCAGCACCGTCACCAAAAATAACCGTCACTCCCCTACCGCGTGTACTAAAGTCCAATCCCATAGAGTGCATTTCTGACCCGACGAGAAGAATATTTTTGTACATTCCTGTCTTGATGAATTGGTCTGCGACACTCAATCCATACACAAAACCAGAACATTGCTGACGAATGTCTAAAGCAGGTATTTCCGTTTTCGTAATGCCCAATTCACGTTGCAAAAGGACGCCACAACCTGGAAAATAGTAGTCAGGACTCAAAGTAGCAAAAATGATAAAGTCGACATCTTCGGCAGTGATACCT
>CALDUB010000452.1 GCA_937923465.1 uncultured Saprospiraceae bacterium | reverse complement strand
AGCTGCTGGAAACTATATAGTGACTATCACTGATGCAAATGGCTGTACATTCACAGAGCAATACACGCTAACTGCTCCAGGGCAAATAAGTATTGTTTTAGAAAGTATCACAGATGTCTCATGTGAAGGAACGGACGACGGAGCGATTGACATTACACCTTCTGGGGGAGTTGAACCTTATACTATTTTATGGTCAAATGGCGCAATGACAGAAGACTTGATAAATGTACCAGCAGGGGATTACACTGTGATGATTACAGATGATAATGGCATTGAGTTTAACTCATTGACGTACACCGTTAATCCTCCGAATTTCCTCACAGACAATGCAATTATCACACAAATTGATTGTTCTGACGAAACAGGTATTATCGCTTTAAGTCCAACGAATGGCACAGGTGATTTCACTTATGCATGGGCACATGGGCCAACAACGGCAACAGTTTCAGATTTAGCCGCAGGCGATTATACAGTAACTATTTCGACAGATAATGATTGTCCTTTCGTAGGCACTTATACTATCAATGCTGCGCCAATAGAAATTTCTGTAACTGGCTCTGCATCAGGCGTATGTGCAGGAAGTGCAGACGGCACAATCGAAATAGATGTAACTGGCGGCACACCTGATTACTCATTCATTTGGACAAATACAGCTGACAATTCAACAGTTGCTTTGACCGAAGATGTGATGAATTTACCAGCAGGAAATTATCAGGTCGAAGTGACAGATGCTAATAGTTGTGTCGCAGTTTTTGACTTTAATATTCCAGAATATCCAGCTCTTGCAGGTACTGCGGAAGTCATGAATGTTACTGCTGCTGGTGTAACGGACGGAGCAATAGATTTGACAATAACAGGTGGTACAGAAGAGTTTACATTTGCATGGTCTGACGGTGATGTATTTATGGCAGATACAGAAGATATTTCTGACTTGTCTGTTGGAACTTACACGGTATTAGTCACTGATGCAAACGGCTGTACATTTACGGCTTCTTACACGGTGAATGAGCCTGGCGCATTGGATATTGCATTGAATATCATACAAGACATTGCTTGTTTTGGAGAGGAAACAGGACAAATTACTGCAACTATTGGCGGTGGTACAGAACCTTATACTTTTGCATGGTCAAATGGTGGTTCAACAAATCCATTAATTGATTTGCCCGCAGGAACTTATACCTTAACAGCAACAGATGATGCAGGAATAGTAACGGTAAGTAATCCAATTACGATTGGCGAACCAACCGAATTCACGATTAATGCACAAGTTACCAATCCGACCACCGTAGGCGGGAATGACGGTAGCATCTTGACAGCACCGAGTGGTGGTGAATCTCCTTATACTTTCAATTGGTCAGACGGCACAGATATTTATTCAACATCAAGTTTGAATGATATTGGCGCAGGCAATTACGACCTAACAGTCACGGATGCAAACGGATGTGTGGCAACAGATGCCTTAACAACTTACACCTTGACTGACCCGAATGTTTTGTCAATTACCTTGACAGCTTCGCAAAATGTTTCTTGTCCTGAAGGCGCGGACGGTTCCTTAACTGTCAATGCATCGGGAGGAGTAGAAGAGTATACATACAACTGGGAAAATGCCGCAAATCCAGGCACATCAATTGGCGCAACAGCAACAATTGACGCACTCGAAGCGGGTACCTATAATGTAACGGCAACAGATGCAGACGGATTGATGACGAGTAGTTCATTTGACATCACACAACCAGAAGCACTAGTTTACAATGAATTGATAAACAATGTCTTATGTGATAATCCGATGAGTGGTAGTATCACATTAGTACCAACAGGAGGAACTGGCATATACACTTATTTATGGTCAAATGAGGCAACAACTGCGAGCATTACAGACCTCATCGCAGGGGATTATTCTGTAACGATTACGGATGAAAATGATTGTACTTACAGCGAGACATTTACTGTCGTTCCTGCTAGTTTAATTAGCGCAATAGAGACTACCATTGACGTAAATTGTAATGGAGACAATACAGGTAGCATCAATCTCGCGCCACAAGGTGGAGGCGGAACATACACATACCTATGGTCAAATGAAGCGACGACACAAAACATTTCTCAGTTAACAGCAGGGGAGTACAGCGTCACTATTTCTGACGGTGGTGAGTGTGAATTTATCGAAACTTATACGATTGACGAACCAACAGCATTAACCGCAAGTACGACTACGATGCAAGCTTCTCAGCCGACAACGGCAGACGGTAGCATTGACTTGACGGTAATGGGTGGAACAGAGCCTTACAGCTTCTTTTGGTCTAATGAGGAGATAACGGAAGACTTAGAAAATATCCTTCCAGGCACTTACTCTGTGACGATTACGGACGACAACGAATGTGAATTTACAGAAACGGTTTCAGTGACCTCTCCAGGCGGGATGTCAGTTATACCAACGGCGACTCAGATTACTTGTTTTGGTTTGGACAACGGTAGTATCTCTTTAGAAATAGAAGGAGGGACTATGCCATTTACTATCCTTTGGAGTAACGACGAAACAACTGAAACTATTAGTGACTTAGAAGCTGGTGTTTATACCGTAACAGTGACGGATGATACTGGATTTTCAATCAATACCAGTGCGGAAATTACTGAACCAGCAGAATTTAGCTTAGTTGCAACACCTATGGGCGTTGCTTGTAATGGCGATGAAAACGGTTCAATTAATATCACCACAAATAACGGGCAATCGCCGTTTGATTTTGTGTGGTCAAATGAAGCTCTGACTCAGAATATCAGTGACTTAGCATCAGGTGTATACATGGTGACAGCTACCGATGATAACGGTTGTGAAACAACACAAACGGCTACCGTCGCGACACCAAGTGTACTTGCATTGACTGTAGATGTTATCGAAAATCCTGAATGTTGGGATGAGACAAACGGTACTATTTTCCTTTCTACCACAGGTGGAACGGGTGATTATGAGTACATCTGGTCAAACAGCGAAACGACAGAAGACATCATAAATCTATCACCTGATACTTACTTTGTGACCGTTACAGACGAGAACAATTGTACAGCAGAGATGAGTTATGAAGTTACAGCACCGCTTCCACTTTTGATAACATTTGACGAAACAAATATTACCTGTGGTGGTGCAACAGTCGGTTCTATTACAGCAACAGTAACAGGCGGTACAAGTGCGACAGGAGACTACAACTTAATGTGGTCAAATGGAGAAACAAGTTTGACAATCAATGATTTAATGGCTGGCGATTACACATTGACAGCCGAAGATGATAATGGTTGTACATCTGTTGAGAGTGCTACAATAACACAAACGGGTAGTTTGGTTTTATCTGAAACGCAGGAAAATATTTCTTGTTTTGGCGAAGAAGACGGACTTATCTTAGTTCAAGTTGTCGGTAGTGGTACGGCGCCTTTTGATTACTTGTGGAGTAATGGCGAAATGACGGACTTAGTAACTGGTTTAGCGGCGCAAGATTATACAGTGACCATTACAGATGCAGACGGATGTGAAGGTGTTGAGACATACTTCATCTCTCAGCCGACACCAATAGTTGGTGCGCTGGATGCAATACCTGCTTCTTGTTTTGATAGTGAAAATGGTGCGATTGAAGTGACTGTTTCAGGAGGAACATTAGATGCGGGCAATACTTACGCTTATTTATGGTCAAATGCGGAAACGACTGAAGACTTAGGTAATTTATCAGGAGGAGAATATACCGTGACGATAACGGATGATAATGACTGTCAATTAATTGAAACAGAAACGGTGCTATCTCCTGACGAGATTGTAATTATCGCAGTCCAAGGAGGAACAGATTGTGGTAACACAGACAATATTTCAATTGCATTGGAAGTGACTGGCGGCACGCCAGACTACATATACAATTGGGATAACGGTGCAACGACTTCAATAGTTGAAAATCTGGCAGAAGGAACTTACATGGCAACTGTCACAGACGACAACGGCTGTACACAGAGCATTGAACAATCAGTTTCACAACCAACGCCAATTGCAGCGGATGCTTTCATTCAGCGTGCAGGTTGTAAGACAGAAAATGATGGTTTGATTGATGTAACGACGACGGGTGGATTAGCGCCTTATGACTTTGCTTGGTCGAATGGTAGTTTTGAAGAAGACATCTTAGGATTGTCTGCTGGTAGCTATTCATTGACCGTTACAGATGCGACGAATTGTGTCCATGAAATGAACTTTGAAATAGAAATCGCACCAGAGCCTTTTGCAGTGAATTTCTTAGTGAATTCAGGACTTTCGGAGACAGATACATTACAAGTGAATTCGAGCGACATTGTTCAATTTATTGACGTAACATTACCAACACCAACTGCTTGGGAATGGTCATTTGGCGATGCGAATAACTCGACAAGTACGGAGCAAAATCCACAGTTTTCTTATCCTTTTGATGAGGATATGGAACAAACAGAATACATGGCGAGCTTGGTTGCTTCTAATGAATTTTGTCGGGATACTATCACAAAAACTATCTTGATTATCAATAACTTCCGTCCAAATCTCCCAACATTTGACCCAGGAGAAAATGTACGCTTTTTGGATGTGAATGCATATCCAAATCCGACGGATGATGTGATTAATTTAGATATTGAAATGTCGAAAGATGCGGAAGTGAAGGTACAAATTGTGGACGTTTTAGGGCGTATCCATGAAGAGCGTATTTTGACGGAAGACGATACATATAGCACGCAGTTTTCTTTGAAAAATCTAACGAATGGAGTGTATTATTTACACTTGAGTTCGGCAGATAGAAAAGTGACGCTAGGAGTTGTGAAAGTGGATTAATCTACTTGAATTACTTTTAAGAATAAGCAGTATTTTAGAATATTTTTGGGGGCAACATGCAAGACTTTAGTTTTGTGTGTTGCCTTCTTTTTTGGATAAGATTGAAGCTAAACAGGAGTCGTTAATTGCTCATCTATCATTTGTGTATCTTCCGAAATATCTTCCGAAAACTTCTTAGACCAAGTAAAAATAAAAGAACTGCCCTTATTTTCAGTGCTCTTTACTTTGATTGTTCCACCGTGATTTTCTACGATTTTTCTACATAAAGACAAACCTAATCCTGTACCTTTTAAATAATTGCGGTCGTGTAAACGTGTAAACATTTCAAAGACTTTTGCAGAGTATTCAGGGTCAATACCAATACCATTATCTTTGACTAAAAATTCATATCTATCGCCTAAATCATTACAGACAATATCAATACGAGGGAAAGAATTATTGTTGTATTTGATACCGTTTTCTATCAGGTTTTTAAAAAGAAAATAAACCTGTTGCCCACTGCTTTTGAGTATAGGTAAATTATCTTTGACAAATATTTTCACCTTTTTCTCTTTTATCGTATGCGCCAGACTTTTATTGATATCGTCGATAACCGTATTAGGATTTATGGCAGTCAGTACTTCACTTTTATCATTAACCTTTGAGTAAGTCAATATATCTTGAATTAGTGTGCTTAGTTGTTTTGTATTGTCTGTGATAAAGGATAAATATTCGCTGATATTCGAGTTTGCTTGTGGTTTCAATTCTCTTTTTAGTAACTCTGCAAATCCGCTAATATTACGCAGTGGCTCCCGCAAATCATGAGAAGCAATATAAGCGAATCTCTCCAGTTCTTTATTTGATTTCT
This sequence comes from uncultured Saprospiraceae bacterium, assembly GCA_937923465.1. Taxonomy (GTDB): domain Bacteria; phylum Bacteroidota; class Bacteroidia; order Chitinophagales; family Saprospiraceae; genus JAHDCG01. The sequence goes on along the minus strand of CALDUB010000452.1, from coordinate 19,348 downwards.
CTAAATTTTTATTCATCAAGCGCAGTTCCTCAGTACGTTCATTAACTTTATCTTCCAGTAAATTATGGGCATAGATTTTATCCCAATATCGACGATAAGCTAAAAAACCTACTATTCCCAAAAGAAAAAGGATGAAAAATAGAGCTTTGTTGATAATTCTATTTTGGTTGATTTGTAGTATTTGTTCCTCTTGCTGTAGTCTTAAAACAGTATTTTCTTTATCTTTTAAATCCGAGTGGTATTTCTTTTCTAAACTTAAAATATTGTTTGCCTTTTCTTCTATGAAGGTACTGTCTCTCAAGTCGTGATACTTTTCAGAAAATTTGTAAGCCTGCTTATAATTATTGACTTCGCTGTAAGTCTTGCTGATTTCCCTATAAGCTTCGATACGGTCTGGAGTCATATTGTGTTTTTCTGCAAGTTCAATTACTTTAAAACTGGTATTTAATGACTTGTCGTACTCTTTTGTCGCGCGTTGTATCGTCGCCAATTTTGCGCAAGCTATTATCGTAGAGTAAGCATCTCCAATCGTTTTAGCCAATTTTACCGCAGTTTCAGCTTGTTCGAGTGCTACTTTTTTATTTCCTCTGATAACATTTATGCTGCTCAGTCCCAAAGTTGCCAAAACAGAAATTTCTAAATCATTATCTTTTTCTGCAATTGATAGAGCTTTTGTATAATTATCCTTTGCCTGTGCTATATTTCCTTCCGCCTCATACATTTCCGCAACGCCCAAATGAACGGCAGAAATAACCATAGTGTTTTTTGTTTTTTCCGAAGCCTCTAGCGCTTTTATATAGTATTTTCGAGCTTCTTTACTATTGTTATTTTCTTCGAGCAAGCCAGCCATATTCAAATACGTAACAGGAATATTATCGTATCGATTAGCTTCTATTTCTATATTGATAGTTTTTTGCCAAATGGCTAAAGCTTCGTCAGGGCGTCCTGTTTCAGAGTAAATCATTGCGATATCATTGTAAGCGACGCCACTTAATACTGCATCTTTTATTTTTTCGCCAATGATAGCTGCTTTATTCGAATAGGAGAGAGCAGTGTCGTTATCTCCATTAGAAAAATAAACCCATGATATGTAAGTATAGCTTTCTCCGATACCGCGTTGATAATCTAATTTTTTTGAGAGCGTCAGACTCTGTTGGGCAAATTCTTCTGTTTTTGGAATATCTGTACGATGAAGTCGCCAGCAAATATTGAGTAAGGTTTTTACTTTTGCGGTATCTTCTTGGGCTGTACTTAATACTTGATAAAGACTGTCTAATCCTGATGCAGAAGCAGACCTTGGACAAAAGAGACCAATGGTAAAAAAGACGAGTAAAATTTTTTTTGCGACAATATTCATAGAATGATAAGAAGTGGACAAGCGTGTCAAATTATGTTTTGTTCTCTCAAAAGACTCTCTCAAGTAATTATCATAATTCAAAAACCATGCTGATAAAATTTAAAGTGGAATATTATTAAATTTTACAGACTTTATCTCGCTTCATTTAAGGATTCTGTGACAGCTTTTTGTCGCACTTTCAAGTACTCATTGTTTGAAATTACAGAGTGGTGCGTAGCAAAAATGATTTAGTAAATCATTTTAACGTAGTGAACCGCTTGCGGACGGGTGGGTAAAGGAGCAAAAAATCCTGTTCAGATTCTGCATCTATTTTTTTCGCGTTCCTTAGACTTGTACCGTCAAGTTTGTCTCTAAGGATTCACGGTTTCTCCCGCTTGCTTCCAATTGATATTTAGGTAATGTGAAAATAAAAGTACTCCCTTTTTCTTCTATACTTTCTACGCGAATATCACCTCCGTGGTTTTCAACGACTTTCTTACATAAAGAAAGACCAAGACCCGTTCCATTAAATTTTTCACGGTCATGTAGTCTAGTAAACATTTCAAAAATTTTGGCAGAATAATCAGGATTAATTCCTATACCATTGTCTTTAACAAAAAACTCATATTTGTTTCCTAAATCATTACAAATGATGTCAATTCGAGGATAAGAGCTATTATTATATTTGATGCCATTTTCTATCAAATTTTTGAAGAGGAAATGAATCTGTTGTCCACTACTTTTGAGCATAGGCAAAGTATCTTTGATAAAAATTTTCACCTTTTTTTCTTTGATAGTATGCGCTAAACTATTGTTGATGTCGTTGATGATGATATTAGGGTCAACAATAGTTGTCTGGTCAATTTCTTGATTAAGCTTTGAAAAGGCTAAAATATCTTGGATAAGTGCACTGAGTTGATTAGTGTTATTGGATATAAAAGACAAGTATTCTTCAATAGTAGACCCAGGTTTGGGTTTTAGTTCTTTTTTCAAAAGTCCAGCAAAACCACTAATATTTCGAAGTGGCTCGCGCAAATCATGCGAAGCAATATAGGCAAAGCGCTCTAATTCCTTATTTGACGTAGCTAAGTTTTGATTCATCAAACGTAATTCTTCCGTACGTTCATTGACTTTTTCTTCCAGTACTTTGTGAGCCAAAATCTTATCTTTATACCTACGATAAGCTAATAAACTAACAATAGCCAGCAAAAATAAGATGAGTAGTAAAGCTTTATTAAATGTAGTATTTTGCTTGATTTGTAGCTCTTGTTCTTTTTGCTGTAGCTTTAAAACAGTATTTTCTTTATCTTTTAAATCAGATTGATATTTTTTTTCTAAGTCTAAGATATTTTTTGCCTTTTCTTTAGAAAAAGTACTGTCCTGTAGAGCATGATATTTCTCTGAGAATAAGAAAGCATTTTCATAGTCTTCAATCTGTTGGTAAGTTTTACTCAGGTCTAAATAAGCATGCAATCGCTCTGATACTAAGTTGTTTTTTTCAGCAAGTTCAACAATGAAGAAATTTATGCGCAATGACTCTTCATATTTTTCTATTTTATTGAGAATTTCAGCCAATTTACTCTTAGCGCTTACCAATGCAGAATTATCTCCTATTTGTTCAGTCAACTTAACTGCTTCTCTCGCTTGAGCCAAGGCAAGTTCTTTATTTCCTGTGTCTAGATTGATACTGCTTAAACCTAAAGTAGACAGGGCCGACACCCAGATATCTTCGCTTTTATCTGCAATGTCAAAAGCCTGCGAATAATTTTGTTTTGCATCTTCAATATTTCCTTCACTATAGTACATTCCTGCAATCTCTAGATGAACAGCAGATTTTAACATATCTTGATTGCTCTTTTCTGTAGCATCTAAGGCTTGTAAAAAATATCTTCGAGCTTCTGCATTATTTTTATTTTCTTTTAACAACAATGCCATATTAAGATAGCTAATAGAAATAGCTCCCAAATCACCAGCCTCTTTATATCTATCCGCGAGTTTTTGCAATATAACTAATGCTTCATCAGGTCTTCCTGTTTTAGCATAAATACTAGCTATATCATTGTAAGAAGAATTAAGTAGTTTCTCGTTATCGGATTTTTCTGCAATCTCAATTGCAATAAAAGAAAACTTGAGGGCTTCATCATAATCTCCACGGGAGAGATTAACCCAAGATAGGTAATTATAACTTTCTCCTATTCCTTGTTTAAAATCTAGTTTTTGTGATAAAACTAAACTTTGATTTGCTACTTCTTCTATCTTAGGCACATCAACACGATGCAATTGCCAACATAAATCTAATAATAGATGGACTTTTGTCGTATCTTCAGGAGCTATTTTGATGGCGTGGTTAAGACTATCTATTATTGAGGTAGAGGCAGATAATGGACTAAATAGTCCAAGTAAGGATATGACAAATAATATTCTTTTTGTAATGATATTCATAGATGACAGAAACATGAAAATAAGAAGGGGAGTGGCAAGTTAGGTACGTTCAAAGACTATGCTGATAAAACTTAAAACAGCGTTTTTTTGAGAATAGAAGGAGTCTTTCCTTATTTTTTTATAGGTTTTTGTGACAGAGCAACCTGCTTTATATTGTTATTTTATGTCAAGTGTTTTGCCATTACTTAAACGAAAACAGTGTTTTAGATATTAGATTTTATTTTAAAGAAATCCCCATTCCTAAGTCCTTTTTCATTTTCCATAACGCCTCTGCATTTCCGCGTGCATCATCGACGGGGTGGTGTGTATGCTTAGTCTCCCGTAGGTGTTTAAAATTTTTAAAGGCATCTTTGACCAATCCCTTATACATACTTCCCATATTTTGAGAAGAGTGACCAAAAGGGTTTTCGCCCAAGAAATGATGAAAGTACCAGCAGACAAACATCCAATCAAAACCATTATTATCACTGATAAAAAATGGTCTTCCTTTGCTATTTTCGATAAGCCAATCCTTAAAGTCAGACATCACTTGTGCTGGTTCGCCAAAAGTCAAAGTCTCCTCACGACTATGCCCTGAGACTGCTAATGCTTCTGGTATCCATTTTTCGGAAATGGGTTTTATTTGACCATAAAAGGTTTTGTCTAACGATTCGTCAACGATGACTGCACCGAAAGATATCATGGAGTAATCGCCTGGAATAGGTCCGTCAGATTCGATATCGACCATTATATAAGACATGATTTTTGTTTTTTAATGTTACGCACTTAAAACCTATTCAGACAGACCAATTTTTTTTACAATGTCTGGATATTTTGCAAAAGAAAGGACTCGTTCAAAAGGTACTTTCAGGTTCTGAAAATCACCCTGCGCATTTTCTCTTTGCTCCGCGACAAAGTTTGTAATATCTTCAATTTCGGTAATCCACTCTTCATTAAATTTATGAAAAGCATCACCACGTAGCCCTAACTGAATTGCTTTTCGTGTCAATTTTTCGCCTGTTGGATTATGGTCGGGGTCCCATTGCAAACGGACATTAGAATTGCCCAGTTGCGCTTTCCATACTTCTCTATTTTCATATACTTCCGCAATGAAAGAAGAATGAACCGCCTGCCGTAATATCGTTCGAAAACCGTCGAGAGTGATTTTGATGGCTAAAATGCGTTCTTGATTTGGCTTCGTCGCCCAGCCTGCGCGGTACATCATCCACATGAAATTGGGCTTAATCCAAGTCATGCGCGTAGTTGAATAATGATTGCCACCAAATCGTTGGTTATCGACGGCATAGCGCGAAATTTTAGGATTAAAAGCTTGGTAGACCGTGATTGTTTCTGCGTCAGTTTGAGCAATGATGTGCTTACCTTCGGAGGGGAGATGGTTCTGTTGTTGATTGTAATTTTCGAGTTTCATGAGCTTGGGTTTTACTTGTTTATATAAGAGTAATCTGTTTTGTTAGAAATAAGTTCCCTCAAATCACCAAAACAACCCGCGTCCCCTGCTCCAAATCCTCTACCCAAAAACTCCGCTTACCAGGATGCAACATCTCCAAACGCTCTCGCGTCACCTCTAATGCTACCGATTTATGCGTTTCGTCAAAGCTATTTTTAATCTGAGCAGCACGTTCACGACCTATACCATTATCTTCAATTTCGCAACGGAGTTGACCATTCGGCTGTGAAAATTTCAGCTTGATGATACCGCGCTCTTTCGAATTAGCGACGCCGTGAATGATTGCGTTTTCGACAAAAGGTTGGAGTAGCATTGGCGGAATTTCTATCTCCTCTGCATCGCAATTATCAGCGATATTGATTTCATAATCAAATGAATTTCCACGACTAAAACGCTCTAAGGCGAGGTAGTTTTCTAAGAGTTCGGTTTCTTCGGTTAAGGTGATATTTTCGCTTCGTGAATTTTCTAAAATTGCCCGCATTAATTTCCCGAATTTGGCTAGATAGTAGCGCGCCGTTTTGTGGTCTTGTTTAGATATGAGACTCTGAATACTGGCTAAGGCATTGAAAATGAAATGAGGATTCATCTGTAATTGCAAAGCTTTTTGTTCCAGTTGCAGCATGTTGTTTTCCATTTCTAAGCGAGCGCGTTCTGTGCGAGCGCGGGCACGAATTTGATTGACCCGAATTCGAAAAACCAAAGCAATAATCGCCAAGATACCACCGATAATGGAGGCAATAAACCACCATTCTTGCCAGAATGGTTTAAGGATAGTAAAACTTGTTTGAGCAGGATTATCACAGATAACACCGTCTTCATTTTCTGCCCAAACTTGGAATTTATAGTTTCCCGCTGGTAGGTTAGCGTAAGTCGCATTGGTATTGGTCGAAAAGGGCGAACGCTCCTTTTCAAAACCTTCCAATTGCCACTGATAGCGTACTTTTTCAGGATTAGATTGATTGATACCAATAAACTCAAAACCCAGATTATTTTCCCGATAGGGCAGCCCAAAACCTTTTTTTAAACTTCCTTCTTTCGTCAGCGAATCTCTATACTTTGTTTGGCTCAAAGGCTCATAAAATAAGCGCGTCTCTGTCAATAAAATTTTGGGAGGAATGGGATTGCTACGTTCACGTTTTGGGTTGTATTTTGTCAGCCCATTTATTGTTCCGAACCACATGTTTCCTTCCGTATCGCATAAGACAGCATTCTGGCAAGTTTCAATTCCTACAAAGCCCTCAGATTGTCCAAAGTGCTTGATTGTCTTGAAGTTACGCTCGGCGTCTAGTCCAATTTTATCAATACCAACTTCCGAGCCGACATATAGATTTTCCTCTTTATCAAAACCTAAAAGATATACATTGTCACTTGTCAGATTAGGCTGCACCAATAGTTTTTGAAAGCCAAAAGTATCGGCATAAATGGGGAGTTTTAGAACGCCATTTCCTGCCGTTCCAATCCACAAAACGCCAGTACTATCCTCCGCCAATGTCCTTACATTTAAATAGGGTAGACCTTCCATACGACCAAAATTAACAACGGTACTATCTGGCGAGATATAACCAATGCCGCTACTTCGCGTCGCATACCAGACCCGTCCTAATGTGTCGATATGTAAATCATTAATCCGTTTTTCGGATAGTCCATTTTTCTCCCAAAAGGTATGAAAATCAAATTTTAAACCCGTAGTATCACCTAAGGCTTGGCTTGCTTTCGTGATACCGCCGCCCGCTGTTCCAATCCAAATATTACCAGCTTTATCTTCTTTCAATGCTCGAATCCAACTACCTCCCAGTCCATCCGAACCCTCATAAAAGTGAAATCCCGTCGAGTCATAAACGGCAACACCACGTCCCTCGGTTCCTATCCATACCCGCCCACGCGAATCGCACAAAAGGGCTTTCGTTTTCATCTCTGTAAAGCCATCGTCGCGTCCGTAATGATGAAAAAATTCCTTATCAAATCGCGTCACACCACGTTTAGAAGCAGATAACCAAATCTGCTGAGCAGTATCTTGTGCAAGTGCGTAAACGTATTTACCCGCTAGACCATTAGACTTGTCATAATGCGTGAATTGTTGTCCAAAATAGCGACTGACACCACCGCCCGAAGTGCCAATCCAGATATTTCCCCAAGAGTCATTTGTGATATTGCGAATGTGAGAATTGGCAAGTCCATCGGCTTCTGTCAAATAGCTAAAAGTGCTGTCTGGAGGGGAGTAAATGCTGATACCTGTGTCTTGTGTGCCGACCCACATGGCATCTTGTTTATCGCGGTAAAGGCAGAGCACACGATTGCTAGATAGCCCGTCTCTGCGCAGTAATCTTGACCATTTTCCATTAGAAAAAATATTCAAACCACCGCCATAAGTACCGACCCAGACGCGACCAGATTTGTCTTCGTTGATACTGCGTACTTGGTTGGAATTCAGTTCGTTACGGCGATTTTTAAATACTGTGATATTATCGTCAGATTGGATGTGCAGGACGCCATAATCGCCTCCTGCCCATAGTGCATTTCGACTGTCTTTAAAAAATGTGACGGTGTTTTTCTCAGGCAGACTTTTCTTTTTCGAAAAGTGTGAAAATTCCTCATTACTATAATGAAAAATGCCTCTATCAGTGCCCAACCATATCCTTCCGTTTTCTTCTTGATGTATGGCTGCTACCGTGGTGCTTTCACCTTTGGCTAATTCTAAATTTGTGAATTTGACACCATCAAAAATAGTTAAACCTTTACTGGTTCCTATTAATAAATCTCCATTTTGAGCAGTATGTAAAACGGTGATATAGTTGTTTGCCAGGCTGTCTCGTGTCGAGAAGTTTTTGAAATTCTTACCGTCAAAACGACTCAATCCGCCACCTCTTGTACCAAACCACATATATCCATTCTCATCTTCTGCTACGGCATAAACCTGCGACTGTGCTAGTCCCTCTGCGACGGAGAAATTGCTGAATTTGAATTGCTGTGCGGATACTATTTGAGCACAACACAGGAGTAAGAAAAGGAGTGATTTTTTCAAATGGTTGTGAGTTTATGAGATGTATTTTATAGGGCGAAAAATCTGTATTGGATGTGAATAATGGTAGTCTAATGTGGAAATCCTTGCACTTACGTACAAGGCTGAAGGCTGTCGTGCCGGTGGCACTATTATATATATTTTAGTGCCACCGGTACGACAGTCTTCAGCTTGGTACGTGAGTGCCAAGATTCATGTAGTTTTAATTCAACTGCCCTGCAACGACTATCGCCTCTTTTTGCATGACTACTGTCCCGTCAGGACGAAAGATTTCTGCCCAAAAAACATAAATACCAACACGTGCTTTTGATTTGTCATTAGTTGAGCCGTCCCAAGTTAAAACACCCGATACGCTTAGCAATTCATTGTTAATCATTGTTTTAACTAGTCGACCTTGATTGTCGAAAATTTTAATATTACCAACATATCCAACCTCGTCAAACTTGTAATTTATCAAGAGTACATCTTCAAACCCGTCAGAGTCAGGAGAAACACGTGGCGTCCCGATTTGGAAAAATTCTCCATTCTCAACAAATTCTGTATCTGAAAATTGAGAGTTTTGAGCTGTTGGAGTACCATAGCCTCTATTCGCTGCTGCGGAGGTCCAATTGCCGTCTTCATTAGTAGCGCCTTCTGGATTAATACGTTCTAAAGCAACACCATTTACGTCGTTTAATAATTCGTAATGTTGGTCTTCTGAATAAGCAAAGCTGTCAATTGTAATGCCGCCTACTGTGAGTACAATTTCTCCTTCATCATTATTTAAACTTGGTAAATCACCTAAGAAAAGGTTCTGTGGATTTTCTACATTGTAATTAAGTAGAACAATAAGTGGATTTTCAGTAATAACGATATGCTCACCTGGCAAGAATGCGAAAGGTGTAGTAGAGAAACTTGAGAAGTTGAAAATTTTCTCTGAACGATTGTAAAACTCAACGTAGTCTACGCCACCCGAACTAGGATTAAATAGAATTTCATTAATTACCACGTCTAAAGGTTCCATTTCTTCTGCCAAACCAAAAATACGCGTTTCGTCGTTTTCTGCCATGTTGCCTAGGCAGTCGCTAATCGCATTACTGACCGTCAGATTGTAAGTTGTTCCGCTTTGCAATTCTCCACTCAAAAGCAAGACAACTAAGGTATTATCTGAATTTTGATTAGCAGAAAGAACAGTTAACCCATTATCAATGGTATAATTTAATTCCTCGGTTGCTTCATTAGCGTTGACAGCTTTTGAGAAGGTAACCAAAATAGAAGAGGCATTCGTCGCTGCCACCGAAACCAACTGTGGCGCAGTCGTATCAGTAAACTGACCATTAATTGAATTTTGTGCACCTGGAGTACCACCACTCGCATTATCTGAACCTCGCCAGTTGCCAGAGCAATTAGAATCTGCCTGCGCACCGATGCGTTCGAGAGACCAACCACCTAATGATTTTTCAAAGTCTACAAACCAGCCAATATCATAGTTGACATAATCGAGAGTCACACCCGCATTGTCTTCAATAGTTATAATATCGCCACCATTAGTCAGACCTGGCATATCAGATGTAGAAGCCACCTTCCCAAACTGTGTAAAATCACTCGCAAAACCAGCATCACAAATAATTACATATTCGCCAGGCAAAATTAACTCACCTATTAAAGCCTCTGGCGAACCGCCGCTATCGATGAATAGTGTGTTTAGGTCAATGATTTTATCGCTACGATTGTAGATTTCTACATATTCTGCATTGGGTAAACCGATGACAGGCGTTGGGTCAGACATAAGCTCCGTAATGATAATATCACCTGGAGCAGCAGACTCCGCTTGTAAGAAATCGAAACTTCCGCTAGCCTCTGTCAAAATATTACCTGCGGCATCTGCCACATTCGTTGCGGTAACGGTATAGTTTTGAGAATTTTGGAAAGCAGGATTGACGGTTAAGCGAATTAAGGCTGGATTTGTCATATCTACTTCCGCCGCAGTTACTGAAATACCAGTATTAATTGTAAAATCTCCGAAATCAAAACCAATAATTGGTTCATCAAAGGCAAGAGCAACCGTTGTATTATTTTCAGGTGTAACCGTCAATAATGCAGGCGCTTGCATATCTATGAAGAGCGGTTCAATCAATAAATCATCCAAAAATAATTTATCTTTTCGTGTCGCAGTATAGCTGCACCAAAATCCAAAATAACCGCCCATATTATACGTCGCATCATTTGCGCCACCTTCACTCACATAATCTGTACCGCCAGTGTAATCTACTAACAATACCCAATTTGCAGCAGCATCTCGCTCTACACGTATCCGTGCTTCAACAGGGTCTGAACCTGCACCACCTGCAGTTCCACTAATCAATAACTCATCTGAGTTTCCGTCTTGTCGCCATAGTTCAATGGCATCATCTGTGCCTGAAATACCACCAATTTTTACATAATAACCATTTACATCAGCCGTTACATCAGGATTATCACTATTCAAATAAATGCGAGAGAAATTGCTAGCAGAAGGGGAAAACTCTAGGCGAACCTTAAATTCCCAATTGGTAAGATTAGCAGTATTAGCAGCTACTGAAAGGTAAGAAACGGTAGTGCCAGAGGCATCTAGATGGTTTAATTGTAGTTCTCCATCTGCATTGACTATATAGCGGTCAGTGTTACCTACCCATGTTGGATTATCGGTAAAATTACCATCTGAAAAGTCATCTTGCAACTGAGCAAAAGCAAAAATTGGAAAGCAAGCGAAGAGTAGGAGAATGATATTTTTCATAGCTATTTTCTGTGTTTGAGTATCGGTTACTCAAAAAGTATTTACGAAAACTAAAGCAACTAATGTATTAATGGTTTCGTTAATAAATTTGACGTAAAGTTAAATGGAAAAACGGGAATGTTTACCTTTGAGGAGGGGAAATTGGGATAATGTTGGTGGGAATACGTAAAATTGAACGTATAGTACGCAAAGAGGCAGAGCTTTTTCGGCACAATTTTTCAAGCATTAAACAAATACCGCACATATTAAAGTGCAAAACAATAGATAATAATATACAATTTTAACAGCATGAAAGTAGCAGTAGTTGGAGTAACTGGTCTCGTAGGTGGCGTGATGTTAGAGGTTTTAACTGAGAGAAACTTCCCAGTCACAGAATTAATCCCTGTCGCGTCAGCGCGTTCGGTGGGTAAAGAAATTGAATTTAAGGGCAATAAATATAAGGTCGTTGGCATGCAAGATGCTATCAACATGCGTCCTGATATTGCGATTTTCTCAGCAGGTGGTAGCACCTCTTTGGAGTGGGCGCCTAAATTTGCGGAAGTTGGAACGACTGTCATTGACAACTCGTCTGCTTGGCGTATGGACCCAACTAAGAAGTTAATTACGCCAGAGGTGAATGCAAATGAATTGACCGCAGAGGACAAAATCATTGCGAATCCAAACTGTTCGACTATTCAAATGGTGGTGGCATTGAAGCCAATTCATGCAAAATATGGCATTAAACGCTTAGTTATTTCAACTTACCAATCCTTTACAGGTACAGGTGTAAATGCAGTACGTCAGTACGATATGGAACGCCAAGGTCATGAAATGGATAAAGAAGATATGGCATATCACTATCCGATTTTTGAGAATTGTTTACCACATTGCGATGTCTTTTTGGATAATGATTATACTAAAGAGGAAATGAAGTTGGTTCACGAAACGCGTAAAATTTTAGGCGACGAAAACATTCGTGTAACAGCAACTGCAGTTCGCGTACCTGTACATGGAGGTCACTCTGAAAGCATTAATATCGAAACAGAGAAACCTTTTGAAATCGCAGACATCAAGCAAATGATGGCAGACGGTGACGGTATCATTTTACAAGATGACCCTGCAAATAATGTTTATCCAATGCCACGTTTTGCGAAAAACAGAGATGAGGTTTTTGTGGGACGTATTCGTCGTGACGAGAGCTTAGATAATGGCTTAAATATGTTTGTCGTTTCTGATAATCTACGTAAAGGTGCAGCTACGAATGCTGTGCAGATTGCGGAGTACTTGATGAAGCATGAATTGGTTGGAGCACCAGTTGCTTAAGCTTTGCCTGATATGCCATATTTTTAAAATATGGCATATCAGGCTATGAAATTTTAGGATTATTCAAAGAAAATATGACATATCTTTGAGATATGTCATACTGGAAAGCCTCTTGCAAATTAATTTTGCAAGAGGCTTTTCTTTTTCAGTACTTTATATTTAAAATTTAAGAATACAAAAATATTAAAATAGAACTAAGAAGCTATTTTAAATGGTATTAGGGTATTATACATTCTTTTCATTATGGTATCAACTTCAAAACAATCCACCTCAATAAGGGTTTAAAAGTACATAAATTGAGAATAACATGAAAGAAAGCATCACGACAATTTCCTTTTTTAAATACGCTGGCTTCCGCAACAAGTTGTGGGGATTTGGGATGATGCAATATGCGCATCAGCATCTAAGTGGTGTAAAGGGATTGAAGTTTTATAAATTAATGGGAAGTGGTAAAGGGAAAGGCTTTAACCCATTTCCAGATTGGAGTACTTATACTTTGTTGACGGTTTGGGATAGTGAGGCAGATGCGGATATTTTTCATCGGGAGAGCAAACTTTCGCAACTTTATAAAGAGCATACGGAAGAAATTTGGACTTTATATTTAAAAAGCATCGTAGCGAAAGGGGAGTGGTCACAGAAAAATCCATTTGAGCCAAGTGGTCATCTGGATGCGAATAATCCTCTTTTAGCAGTTATCACACGCGCGACTATTCGTGTCAGAAAATTATATTCTTTCTGGAAATACGTCCCGACCTCTCACCTTTCGTTGCATGGCAACGAAGGTTTGATTTACACAAAAGGGATTGGTGAGCTTCCTATTATTCAAATGGCGACTTTTAGTATTTGGAAAGATAAGGCTTCATTGATGAAGTTTGCTTATGAGGGAAAGGAACACCGAGTCGCGATTGAAAAGACGAAAAAATTGGATTGGTATAAGGAAGAAATGTTTTCGCGTTTTCAGCCGTATCGGTCGGAGGGGACATGGGGAGGAGAGGAGCCTTTGAAGGAATATTTCTAATCTATTTGCCAAGAATACTTTATTGGAACGCGGATTTAGAGGATTTACGCGGATAGGACGCGGATTTGTAACTACTCGGGTATCGGTCACTTTAGTTAAATCCAAGATGCAACTTGGAGAATTAACAGTATCTCAAACAAAAATCAGTGCCCGATACCTCACTCATAGCTTAAAACAGGTATCGGGCACTAACTTTTGTCTATTCTTACGCCAAATCTTAATTATCTCACTCTTTTTTAGGCAAAGTGACCGATACCAACCTGAGTAGTTACGCGGATTTTCTATTTTAATGAAAGGGAACAGTAAACGCTCTAAAAGAATCCGCGTTAATCCGTCGAATCCGAATCATCCATAGTTCACCAATAGTCATATAGCAAGAGTAGTTTTACTCTGCAAAGTATTTGTTATCTATCAATTATCCTTAAATATCTTTTGATAAATTCTACTCTCTTTTGAATAGGTACAAACCTAAAGGTATCATCCGCATTTCAATCATATATTCTTAGCAAGTCATGCTAAAATAAAAAAGTCCTTTCCCAAATAAATGGAAAAGGACTTAGTGTATGGTTCCGAATATATTCGGAAGGACTCGAACCCGCGACCCTCCCGAAAAGTATTTCGGGACAGGTCTTCTAACCACCTGAACTACCAGTCCAGTCCTGTATAAGATTCAGAATAAAATCTTTACTCTTTTTCTTTTTGATTTCATTTTCCCTTTTTATCGCTTCCGTTTTAGTTTCGAACTCTTCGAAATAAACCAAAATCCAAGGCTTCTTAGTCGAGGTGTATCCTGATTTTGCGTTATTATGTTTGAAAAGTCTATTTTGAATATTAGAAGAATAACCAATGTAAAAGGAGCTATCTTTTTGACTCTGAAGGATGTAGGTATAAAACATTTAGGGAAGTTTATAAAATAAAAAAGCCCTTTCCCAAATAAATGGAAAAGGACTTAGTGTTGGCGGTCTGGACGGGACTCGAACCCGCGACCCCCTGCGTGACAGGCAGGTATTCTAACCAACTGAACTACCAGACCAATGATTAAGTAATTCTCTTGAGTAGTGACCCTCCCGATGTAATCGGGACAGACATTCTAACCAACTGAACTACCAGACCAGTGCTTTACAAGATTGATTAAAAATCAATCAAGCAAAAAGTACTTTTTAATAAGTACAAAAATAAACTTTTATAGTTAGCGGTCTGGACGGGACTCGAACCCGCGACCCCCTGCGTGACAGGCAGGTATTCTAACCAACTGAACTACCAGACCAATAATTAAGTAATTCTCATGAATAGCGACCCTCCCGATGTAATCGGGACAGACATTCTAACCAACTGAATTACCAAACCATATATTTAAACCAATAAAATTATTGCTAAAAATAATGTTCTTCACTACAAAAGTAAACTTTGTTTTTAAGAGTAACGATAATGCCTTTCTTGTAAAGCGACGCAAATGTATAATCCTTTTCTTAATATTGCAATAGTTAGGCGAAATAATTTCAAAAAATCTTTTTCATGCCTAATTTTCACTAAATTTGTAGGACGGTATTTATACGCTGAGAGCTCTTGTTTAGTTACAAAAAAATGATTTTTTGTTCCTTTTATTTACAAGAATGCTTTTAATGAAAAAAAATAAAAATAAAATTATTTACAATCTATTGATACAAAAATGACCGTTCAAACCAGAAAAGGACTTAATTTTGCGCCCCCAAAGTAAAAATAAAGATTGAAGCGACTCCCTATATATTATGCAGGAAAGCATCGAATTTATTTTTATTCGGCATTTTTTACGAAATTTGTCAAAGAACTACAAATAATAAAAAAGAGGAAAAGAGAACAGAGGACTTATTAACGCTATTTCTAAAAACAAATCTTGTTCTTTTACAAATCCCCCACTGTTAGGGAAGTTTTGTAAAAGAAACATAAACATTAAATTTTTTATGGTATTTCTCGACTTTGAAAAACCCTTGGAAACACTTTATGAACAACTTGAAAAAATTACTCAAGTTGGCGAACAAGGAGAGGTGGATGTTTCGGCTACGGTAAAAGAGTTAGAAAATAAAATAAAACAAACACGCAAAGAGCTGTATAGCGATTTGACGGGTTGGCAGAAAGTGCAACTTTCGCGTCACCCAGAACGTCCTTACACATTGTATTACATTGAGCAGATGTGTAAGAAGTTTGTAGAACTGCATGGAGACCGTAATTTCGCAGATGATAAAGCTATTGTTGGCGGTATCGGAAGCCTAGATGGACAGACGGTAGTTTTCATAGGACACCAAAAAGGAGTGAACACAAAAATGCGTCAATATCGTAACTTTGGGATGGCAAATCCTGAAGGATATCGAAAAGCATTACGATTGATGAAACTAGCGGAACGTTTTAACTTTCCTGTGGTTAGTTTGATTGATACTCCGGGCGCATTTCCAGGTATAGAGGCGGAAGAACGCGGTCAAGCAGAGGCGATAGCTCGTAATATGTTTGAAATGGCGCAATTGCGCGTGCCGATTGTCTGTGTTGTAATTGGCGAAGGTGCATCGGGTGGAGCAATTGGTATTGGCTTGGGTGACCGCATCTTTATGATGGAAAATACATGGTATTCTGTGATTTCTCCAGAAAGTTGTTCTTCAATCTTGTGGAGAAGTTGGGACTTTAAAGAGCAGGCAGCAGAGCAATTGCAATTGACGGCGGAGCACATGACAAATTTTGGTATTGTCGACGGCATTATCAAAGAACCTTTGGGCGGCGCACATACAGCACCAGAGGAAATGGCGAAAATTTTGAAGCGTCATCTGAAAAAAGAAATTGTTGAATTACAAGCTTTGACGCCAGAAGAGCGAATTAATAATCGTTTGGAAAAATTTGGCTCAATAGGGCAGTATGATGTCATAGAGTTAGAAAAAGAGGAGAAAGTATAGTTTTTGAAATGCTGTTTTGAATAGCAAGTTAATCACCAAAAACAGAACATGAGTTTTATTCATGACCTTCGGGTAAAATATCACAATTATAAATTCTCTAAAGCGCTTAAGAGTTTACGTGCAAAGCGTTCTTCTGTCGATTTTGATAGAGCAGAAACGGTGGGTTTGCTATTTGATGCGACAGAATTAAATAATCGTGAAATCGTCTTGAAATTTGCGAAGTCTCTGGAGAAAAAGGGCAAAAAAGTCCGTTTGTTAGGCTTCGTTAATATTAAAGAAGATACAGATAACTTAGCTTTTCCTAACTTTAATCAGAAGAGTTTGGATTTAGCTTTTATGCCAGAGAAAAGCGTTGAGACTCAAGAGTTTATCGCTAAGGATTTTGATATTCTTATCAATCTTTCACTGGATGAAACTGTACCTTTAGAGTACATCGCAGCAGTGTCGAATGCAAAATTTCGGGTTGGACCTTTTACGGAAAGAACTGTATGTTATGAATTGATGATTGATGTAACTAAAAGCAAAAGTTTAGATGCTTTTATCCACCAAGCACAGTTTTTTTTAGAGAAAATGAACAAACAAGAAAAGGTTTAAAAGTTGTAGCGTTATAAAGTTTTAGAGTTGTGCAGTTACTATTCGTCTTATCAACTCTAAAGTTTTACGTTCTCCGCCAAATCAGGTTACTTTTACACGATTTGGCGGAAAACCAAATTTTATAACTCTGAAACTTTACAACTTTTTAACTTTAACACATGAGAGAATCAAACGCATTACGCGGAGCAGGAGTCGCATTAGTTACACCTTTGAGAAATGGGGAAGTAGATTTTACGGCTCTAACAAATATTATTGAGAAGCAGATAGCTTCTGGTGTAGACTTTCTAGTGTCTCTGGGAACGACAGGAGAGCCTGTTACTTTATCTAGAGATGAGTGTCGTGCCATTTTTGCACATACAATAAAGATTGTGGCTGGTAGAGTTCCTCTAGTTGCGGGACTTTTTGGTGGCAATAGTACTGCAGGAGTTGTTCAGCGTTTAAAGGAATATGATTTAACGGGATTTGCGGCAATTATGTCGAGCAGCCCTTATTACACCAAACCTTCTCAAGAAGGAATTTTCCAGCATTTTATGCACATAGCAGATGCTAGTCCGTTGCCCGTTATCATCTACAATGTGCCAGGGCGCACGGCTTCTAATGTTCTTCCTGAGACAATATTACGCTTAGCAAAAGCGAATGAAAAGTTTGTTGCTGTCAAAGAAGCATCAGGTGATGTCGTACAAGGGGCGAAAATATTGAAGAGTAAACCAGATGATTTCTTAGTTCTGTCGGGCGATGACCCAACTTCTGTGGCTTTGATGAGTCTAGGTGGAGAAGGTTGTATTTCTGTGATTGGAAATGCTTTGCCAGAGTTGTATGCAGATATGATACACGCTGCTCAAAGTGGAAATTTTGCAGAAGCAAGCCGTTTACATTTGGCGACTTTGGATGTGCACCACTGGTTGTATGTAGAAAATAACCCTTGTGGCATCAAAGCAGCTATGGAAATTACAGGAATGTGTACGCGCGAAGTGCGTTTGCCATTGGTTCCGTTTACAGAGCGCAATTATTTGAATTTGAAGAAAGAATTGGAGCGGGTTAAGAAGAGTTGTAAGGTTGTAAAATTGTAGAAGTTGTAAAGTTGCCGCTTTTTAGTGTACGCGGCAACTTTACAACTATCCAACGCTATAACTATTCAACTTTTTCAAACGCTCGTTCAACTTTTCCGTCCGTAAAGTAATTCATGTGGTGACAAACTGCGTCCAACTTCACAGGTTTAGGTTTCCGCTTAGACGAAACAGATTTAATACTAGACATACTCACCGCCAAATCGTTTTTCTGTCTTCCGTAAAAGGCACGTCCGCCTAATTTTATCATTTTATTCATCAATCCTTTCGCTTTCGGGCTTTCCTTCATGAATTTGCCCATATCACCAGCGATGATAGTGTAAGGTACTTCGGGGTCTTCTGATTTTGCCAAATTTTTCAAGAAATTAGAGTCATCTTCCCAGTCCATTTGTTCTAAAGTAACAGTTACTTTTTTAGAGCCGTCGAGTACTTTAACAATCTTTCCTGCAAAAGGAATTTCACCAATAAAATTTAACGCAAAGCCTAAGAGTGTCAGCATCTTATCTCTTGTATTTGGCACTTTCCCAATGCGCGAACCTTCATTTGGAGTGCCCGCCATGATGAGGTGCTTAACCACCTTTTTACCATTCAATACTTCGATGAAATAACGACTCACTAATCCGCCCATACTATGGGATAGGATGGTGATTTTTTTACCGCTTTTTTCTGAAATGCCTACATCTTCCAATGCCTTTTTGAAGTTAGCAGCAATCGTCTCGATTGGTGTATTTAGATTTTCGTAATCAAAGGTTAAGACTAAATCGTGCGGCTGTTCTGTCGTTGGATTTTCGCTGTAGAATGCGCGTGAAAATTCCGCCTGTTGCGCCGTATCTCCGATTATTCCATGAATACAAACCAAGATATTTTTAGCTTCATCGACTTTATTGAGAATGCCGTCTGGATTCTGACTTAGTTCCGATTCTGAGTATTCCACCCAACGCAGTTTTGCTGTTTCTTTTTTGAATGCTAATTTTAAGAAAGCCATTTTTATCGCGCCACCAATACTGCGTCCTGAGACAGCAGACTTTGGAATATCGTGGATTTTACAGATTGTTTTTCCGTCAGCTGTCCGTTCTAAATCTCCAAAAGGTAGAATGAATTCACCGTCGAAAGTAACGGGCAAAATACCTTCATTTTCATTTAATTCTTGATTAATTTCTAAGACTAATGGATTGTCTTTTAGAGAAGCTTTATTTTTTATGTTGCTGATTTCTAAGGTGTTAAGAGCTGAAACGCTGCGAGAATTAGGCGCAAGAGATAGTAACTCACAATTGTTTCTATTCGCTAATTCTGCCAAAATACTCATATCGCTCAAAGACCGACTGCTCGTGTCCGAAGAAGAAAAGACAACATCTCCACTAAATGCAGCATGACCCTGTACGGTAATTAATCCTTCTGCAAAAGTCTCGGGATTTTTCCCAATCGCCGCCTCATGCAAGCGCGTTTCCAC
>CALDUB010000451.1 GCA_937923465.1 uncultured Saprospiraceae bacterium | reverse complement strand
TCCATCACATGGGGCAGAGTCCGTATCGCATGCCCCGAGAAAACTACCCGAAGTTCCTATGTATGTATAATTAGGGTCTATTTCGTTACCACAACCCTCTCCAGATAGGCAGACTACTCCCCAATAATCTTCGCCATCATTACAGTCTTCATTGAGGATAACTGGATTTGTAGAATTCGAACCGTCGAAGTCTTCAAACCATATTTGTCCGAAGGAAATACAACAGAAAAATAAGAGAAAGAAAGGAAGGAGGAGTAATTTTTTCATAACCACAGTAAGAATTGAATAAATAGTTTTCACTAAAATAATTCAAAATGAAAGAAGCAATCTATAAGGATTAGACTGCCTCTTTCATTTTGAGGAGAGACATCAATGACTAACCTCCAAATCATATATTTTCACCTTAGCGGAAGAGCCTTCGTCACGTGTGTTAAAGTAATTACCCGTCTTGAAGTAATTTTCAAAAACACCCCATCGTTGAATGCTTTTATCTTTGTAAACTGCTCTTTCTTTACCGTCTAAAACAATTTCCATTCTACCCTCTGACACGATAACTTCAAGAGTGAATTTATCATCACCTACTGTCCGCAAAAAATTATAACCTTCATCATCTCCCCAAGCATCCTTGTGCAATATCTCATTATCAGGTGCTTTTCTGTCTTTAAGAACCTTGGTCTTGACTCTAATTTTTCCTTTATCCCAATAAATTTTTAAAATTGGAGGAGCGTTTCCATCTTTTTGTCCAAGATATTCCTGCTGCTCTTTGGTCAAAATCCCGTGAATTTGAGCTACAATAACACGATGCGGTTTTCCTTTACTGTCTTTGGTAACCTCTGGAACGGACATGGTCACTTTCATGTAACCACCTTGTTTGAATGTCCAGTTTGTCTTGTCACTACCAGGCACCATTTGCTCTCTCAACTCTGTACGTGAGTACTTTGAGTTACCTGTACTCTCTGCTGGGTATGCGTAGAAAACTATGGAACCATCCGTAGAGTCTGGATACATAAATTCTTTTAAAACGTCGATATTAGCATAGTTTGCAATTTCGGGAGGTCTAACAGAGATAACTTTTCCTTCTGCGTTTTTCGTTGGAATTTGGACCTTCCAATGTGATAGGTCTACCTTTGGTGGTATTTTCTCGGCTGCAGTAGCCGTAACTTTTTTACTGGCGTTACAACCTAGATTGATATTTAATATAAAAGAAACAAAAAGAAATTGTAGAAGTATACTTTTCTTCATTAAAAACAGTTTTGAAAGTAAGGTTAAAATATTTGGTTGACCAATATTTTGGTCAACCAATTACAATACAAAACTAATTATTATATCTGAAAAACAAAATTTTTTAACGTTATTAACTAATCTGACGTCAAAAACATTGATTTGAGGTAAGAAAAACAAATTTTAAACCTTCTTAATAGAAAGAAGTGAATTGGTTGACCAATAAATATAATTATACCTTATCCTAGTCTTAGCTTCTTAACTTTTCTATCAATGCTAAGGCTTTCTTTACACTAGTTTTCAATGTCTGAAAATCTTTGTTTGCTACGATGTCTTTGGTAATCAATTTAGACCCCATACCAACACATGTTACACCTGCCGCAAACCATTCAGACAAGTTCTCTTTAGTCGGACTTACACCTCCTGTTGGCATTACTGATGTCCACGGTTGAGGTCCTTTGATAGCCTTGACAAAAGAAGCTCCGTAAGTTCCTCCAGGGAATAACTTAACGATTTCACAGCCCAATTCTTCGGCACGGCATATTTCAGTAAGAGTACCACAACCTGGTGACCACAATACTTTTTTGCGATTACACACTATTGCGATGTCTTCGCGTAATACAGGTGTTACGACAAAATTTGCCCCAATCTGTAAATACAAAGAAGCCGCTCCTGCATCTGTAACAGAACCTACTCCGAGTATCATTTCGGGCAGTTCGCTTTCACAATACTTATTGAGTTCCCGAAATACTTCATGGGCATAATCACCACGATTAGTGAATTCTAACAAGCGTGCTCCTCCGTCATAGCATGCCTTAACAATGGATTTGCATAACTCAACATCAGCATTGTAAAAAAGGGGCACCATTCCTTGTTCTGCCATTTTTGCTGCAACTTGCAGTCTGGTAAATCTTGCCATTTTCTAACGATTTAAAATTTTATTGAAATCATATTCCTCGGGATTCTCGACAATTTTAAGAGCTGTCGGGTAGTCTTCCTCTTTTATGAAATCTAGATTGTTGATGTATAATTTTACAATTTCAGAATCGGTGTCTAGTAGTCGAGGTTTTACCTTTCCATTTTCGTCTTCATGGTCAGATAAATAAACAGGCGAAATATTACCAGCCGCATCAGCACTGACAATACAGCCGTTAATTCCCTCATTAAAAAGTTTGTGAACACCGAGTCCGAGTAGTGTACAAAGTGTTAAATCAAACCCAATAGGGCGACAACACCGTAATTCGTAACCAATATCATTAGGTCGCGATTTAATCTCCAAGCCAATTTGACTCAATTTTGCTTGTAAGAGTTTATTGAATAATGCTGCTTTACTGACGTTCCCTAATTCTGGGTGTCCATGCGCATCATAAGTTAATTCTATTCCAGATTTTTCAATCTCTTCTTGTGATAAAGCATGAAAAACACCTTCGCTAATGATGATAACGCCATAGTGTATTCCAAGTAAATATCGCTTTAGAATACAAGAAACCATCAGGTTTACTATCTTATCTAAAGTCGGTATTGTTTTGTCAAAAAACTCAGGAACGATAATCATCGGAAAATGACAAGCTGTACCAATACCAAATGCTAAGTGTCCTGCAGAACGCCCCATGGAAGATAAAATAATCCAACTCTCGGTTGTACGAGTGTCTTCATATAAGGCGTGACCAATTTTCACACCTTCATCTTTGGCAGAATGAAACCCAAAAGTAGGATTGCGCCCTGGTAGAGGCAAGTCATTATCTATCGTCTTAGGAACATGAATATTAACGGTATCGAGACCTGAAATTTTCAGAAATTTGGAAAGTCGGTTGGCGGTAGATGCTGTATCATCGCCGCCTATTGTAACTAAAAGTTTAACATTGTTTTTTCGAAAAAAATCAGTCTTAAAGTCTTCTTGTTTGGGCTTGAAGCGACTCATTATCAGCGTAGAACCTCCGCGACTAAAAATCCGGTCAGCATGATGAAAATCAAATTCCTTAACAGGTGTTTCATCCGCAAATAATCCTTTGTAGCCATAATGAACGCCTAAAACGCGGTAACCGTCTCTTAGAAAAACTTTAGCAACAGAACTAATAACAGTATTTATGCCAGGGGCAGGACCTCCAGCACAAATGATGGCGATTGACTTTTGCATAGTCTTAATTTTATTGAAAATTTTAGAAGCTGTTTGAATTGAATTCAAACAGCTTCTAATCTTTATTTTCTTATCGTGCTACACGTCCACTTGCATCTCCACTCATCAACTTCTCTACTTCATCGACCGTAGCCAAGTTAGCATCTCCGTAGATAGTGTGTTTCAAGCAAGAAGCTGCTACAGCAAAATTTAATGCTTTCTGGTCGTCATCAGGATATTGCATCAATCCATAAATCAAACCACCCATGAAGCTATCACCACCCCCTACTCTATCCACGATATCCGTGATTTGGTAAGTTGGTGCTTCAAACAAAGTCTCGCCGTCATATAATACGCCAGACCAAGTGTTATGTGAGGCACTGATAGAACCACGTAAAGTTGTGATAACTTTTTTAGCACGTGGAAACATTTTCTGCAATTGCTGTAAAACAGATAGGTAAGACTTAGCGTCTACTTCATGACCTGCTGTTACATCTAAACCTTCTGGGTGTAATCCAAAGTGCTTTTCAGCATCTTCCTCATTACCAAGAATGATATCGCAACCAGCTGTTAACTCAGGCATGACCTCATGAGGTTCTTTACCATATTTCCACAATTTCTTACGGTAATTCAAGTCTGTAGAAACGGTAACGCCCATACGATTGGCAACTTGAATAGCTTCCAAACAAGCATCTGCTGCACCTTGTGATAATGCAGGTGTAATTCCTGTCCAGTGAAACCAGTGTGCGTCTTTAAAAACTTCTTCCCAATCAATCATCCCTTTTTGGATGGTAGACATACTAGAGTGCGCACGGTCATAAACGACTTTACTACCACGACTGACAGCACCTATTTCTAAGAAATAAATACCTAAACGCTCGCCACCACGCAAAACATTTTGCGTTTGTACATTACGTTTGCGCATTTCCATAAGTGCACATTCTCCGATATCATTCTGAGGCAAACGCGTCACGAACTCAACGGGTACACCGTAATTTGCTAAAGAAACTGCGACATTGCTTTCTCCACCGCCGTAAACCACGTCAAAGGCTGCTGCTTGTGAAAATCTTTTGTAGCCGGGAGGCGTAAGACGTAGCATTATTTCTCCAAAGGTTACTACTTTTTTCATAGTCGAAACTGATTAAAATTTGAATAAAAGGTATAGAAAGACAAGGGAAGAAGAATTACTTCTTACCTTATCATTTCTAACCACTAAAATTAGTATGAATTTTAAATTACTTATGTAAAACGGGGTTTAGGAAAATGCTAAACCACCATTGATATCAAAATTGGCTCCTGTTACAAATGAGCTATTTTCAGATGCTAAATAAACCACTAAATCTGCGACCTCATCCGCACTACCTTCTCTTCTTACTGGAGTTTTACCGGCAACAATTTTACGGATTTCATCTTTCGTGAAATCATCATGAAACTTAGTTGCAATCATACCTGGACAAATAGCATTGACTCTTATTCCTTGCGGTCCAAGTTCTTTTGCCATTCCTCGAGTAAAAGTTGTTGTAGCCCCTTTAGAAGATGCGTATAGTGAAGACCCTCCACCTCCTCCATCTCTGGCAGCCAGAGAAGAAAGGTTAATGATAGAGGTACCTTTACCCATTAAAGGTGCAAAAGCTTGCATTACAAAAACAGTAGACTTAAAGTTTACATTCATGACTAAGTCATAAAAAGACTCATCAAATTCTTGTAATGTTTTACGAGCAAAAAGTCCGCCTGCATTATTTACAAGGATATGAACTTTTTTTCCAAAAGCTTTAACTGCTTTTTTCTTTAACTTCTTGATATCCTTTAAATTTGATACATCAGCTTTGACAGCAATAGCTTCTCCTCCAAAAGATTTGATTTCCTTTACTGTTTCCTTCGCTCCAGCTTTAGAGTTATAATAGTTCACAACTACCTTTGCTCCTTCCTTTGCTAATTTAACAGATATGGCTCTACCAATATCTCTGGCACCTCCTGTTACTATTGCTACTTTTCCTTTAAATTTGCTCATTAAACTTTTTTAAATGGTTTTTAGAATTAAATTCCTAACGCCTGTCCACCACCAACTTGGATAGTCTCAGCTGTTAAGAATGCTGCATCTTTACTAGCTAAGAAAGAAACAACACCAGCAACATCTTCTGGCTGTCCTAATCTTCCTAACATGATGTTATTCGCCCAAGAAGCAAAAACTTCTGGTTTCGTTGATTTAATTTGCTTGTGGAATGGAGTATCAATTGTACCAGGAGATACTGCATTTACTCTAATACCATCTGGTGCCAAATCTTTTGCTAATGCTCTCGTAATCGCATGAACACCAGCTTTAGATGTTCCGTAAATTCCAGCTCCTGGTCCTCCTGCATTCCAGCCTGCATTTGACGTATAGTTGATTATTGTAGGGTCTTGTCCTTTCTTTAGAAAAGGTATTGCTGCTCTTGAAGCAAAGAATACAGAATCCAAGTTTAAAGCCATGACGAATCTGTAAAATTCTGTCGTCATTACCTCAAAACGAGACCTTCCTCCTAATCCACCTGCATTGTTTACAAGTACATCAATCTTTCCGTACTTTTCACCAATTTTTGTGATATTCTCAGTTACTTGTTCTTCCTTCGTAACATCAAATCCATAATACTCTGCTGTAATCCCTTCTGCTGTAAGTTCTGCAACTCTTTTAGCTCCTTCATCATCTTGAATACCATTTAAGATGACAGTATATCCGTCTTTTCCTAATCTTTGTGCTACTGCGAAACCGATACCGCCAGTTGCGCCTGTTATAATTGCTACCTTTCCTTTATTCATAATTAAATTTGCTTAATTGCCGTTCCGATAAAAATTCGGTTAAATTCGACAGATTAAAAGTGTTGTGACTGATTCAAAATCAGTGATTTAAAGTTTTCTTTTATTGATTTATCGTTCTCTGGCAAATCGTGAGATTTGTCAGAGAACGTATTTTATTTAGCTGTTAGGCTTCAAAGGCTCAATCTTCGGACACAAAATCCAAATACTTGCCATTGCTATCAATGTCAATGCAGCACCAATTATAAAAGCTGGTGTATAATTACCTCCTGATGTAAGCCAAGGTACCAATGCTGTCAGTCCAAATGCACCTAATTTAGCCGCTGTTCCTGCCATTCCTGCTAATGTTCCTACAGACTTTCCGCCAAAAAAATCACTTGGTAAGGTCTGAACATTTCCAATCGCTGTTTGGAAACCGAATAAAATAACTGCCATTAATATTACAGCTGTTTCTGGTCCTCCTGGGTTTGACATCGCTAGTAAAGTAGGTAACATGATTAAACATCCAAGTGTAATTACGAACTTACGTGTTTTGTTTACTGTCCAACCTGATTTAATACGATTCTGAGCCAAAAGCCCTCCAAACCAAGCTCCCAACATTGCACCAACATAAGGTACCCATGCATAAAATCCAATTGATTTTACATCCATTCCATAAACCTCATTTAGGTAGATAGGTATCCAAAAGATAAACAACCACCAAATTGGATCAATGGCAGCAGATGCGATGATTACACCCCAACTTTCTTTATGCTTTAACATCTTACCCGTGTCTGGGTTATAACCTTCGTCGAAGTCTCCATCTTGATCTAAATCTTGGTTCTCCTGTCCAGTTAAAATGTACTCACGTTCTTCGTCTGTTATCCATGGGTGACTTGCCGGTGGAGATTTTACTAATATCCACCACGGAATAAGCCATAACAAGCCCAATAAACCTACGACTATAAAAATGTATTGCCAACCAAGATAGACTGATAATAATCCGATTACAGGAAAGGCTACGATTCCTCCAATAGCTGCCCCCGAATTAAATATCCCTTGTGCAAAGGCTCGTTCCTTCGTTGGAAACCATTCTGCATTTCCTTTTGCTGCTCCTGGCCAGTTTCCTGCTTCTGAAACACCTAACAATGAACGAAAGATACTAAGACTTACTACTCCTTTAGCAAAAGCATGCAATGCTGTTGCTACTGACCAAAAGCCAATCGACAGTGTAAATCCTATTCTTGTTCCAACCTTATCGAAAATTTTTCCGAAAATAGTTTGACCAAATGCATAAGAAAAAATGAAAAGAGTAGAAATAAATGCGTAAATCTCTTTTCGTTCATCAGCCGTCTTGTCTGGATATAAATCTTCAGCAATGTCAGGCCATAGAACAGGTAGAGCTTGACGATCAATGTAATTAATAACGGTAGCAAGAGCAATTAACCCTACTACTCCCCATCTTAATCCTTTTATTTTCATCTTCTTGTTTTTGTTGGTTCTAACCTTTTTCAATTAGGAACGCGGTATAAATAGATTCAGAATCTGAGTAGAGAAGTTTTGTTTTCAATTTGGGCTCTGAAAACCGCGTATAGCCTAGCTAAATAAGGATTTTCAAAGTGCAAATTGGGAGCAAAAAATCCTGTTCAGATTCTGAATCTATTTTTTTCGCGTTCCTAACTGAGTCTAATGTCTAATATCTTCTGTCCAATGTCCAATTAAACAAGTCTATCTATGCTTATGCTTTGTCTTCTTTTATAACTTTGGCTGCTAATTTTCCTGCGGCAATTTCAGCATTTTTCCACCAACTCACAGACCAAATAGGCTGAAAATGGATGTTTTTTGCCTCTATTTGACGACGTTGTTGTAGTTCCCAGGCAAAAGAAGTCTGAGGAGTAGTTGCGATAAAACCGTCAGGATGTAACCAGAAAGCAGGCTTTTCCTCACTCATAGGTGCTACGCACAAGGGAATTTCTGTTTCTGCCTGTGTATACTTTTGTAGCACACGCCCTTGTCTAAAAAATGCTTTTAGGATATGCCGTGCTTCTTGTCTAAATAGAGAACTAGAAGGTATTTCCTTTTCATTTTCCCAGAGCATCGCATGATGTGCCTCTGCGCGTTGAAAATCTTTGCGAGAGATAGACTCTGCGTAAGTTAATAAATGAGATAAATAGTAAGAGCCATTATTTTCTGCATTTTCTAAAAACTCCTGTAAATTTTCTTCTGGAATTGAGTTTAGAATATAGGTTTTTTGTAAAGACTTGCTAATCAAATATTTAATCCCTTGCAATCCAGCAGAGCTATCCAAATACTTGATACGTTTTCCCATTCGACCCTTCAGTGAGGTACTGCCAAAGGTTAGAGAAACAATGAGTCTATCAAAATTTTGCCCGATGACTTCCTCTATAAAAAACACCCCCAATCCATTTCTCTCCAACTGTTGAATTTTCTCTGCTTCGGGACTATTATTTTGCTTAATCTTTAATAGATAATTCGATACCGCGTCGCGTTGTGCTTTTGTGAAAGTAATAATACCAACGGAAGGTAAAGTTCTATCTTTTGAAGGACGAATGTGATTGAGTAGTTTTGCTATTTGTTGGATTTCGCCTTCGTTAACACCTGCTTTTTCTTTAAAACGTCCTTCTGTATGAATAACTGTAACTCCAGTACTGATAGCTGTAGAGTCGGCAGTTTTGACCGAAGAAGCCGAGAATTGTCCCGTTAAATTAATCGCAGGAGCTTCGTTATCTTTTAAGAAGTCGCCAAAACTAAACTCCGTTTCGAAGTATGGGTCAGTGAATAGAGAAATTCTTTTTCCCGCAGGCACAATGCTGCTCACATCCTCTGGTTTCAGATGATTAGACTCCACAAAAAAGATATAATCGAAATAATCCTTCTGCTGAAATGTAATATCTTTAGCAGCCTGTAAACCTGTAAAAAGTATTGGAAATATATCTGTCATGATTCCCAATCCACGTTCTGCTATCTCCGAAAACGGCAAGAATTGACTTTCTTTACTACCATTTTTTGAAAACAGTAAATTGTATGTCTTTCTATCTTTTCTTTTTAGATTTGCTAAAGCAGTTTTTTGTCGTTTTTCCTGTTGGTCATTAATATAAAGCGGCAATAATTCCTGTAGATTTCTATGCAATCTTCCGAATTTAAATAGCTCTTTATCATTCGTCGGCATGTCCTCATTGCGATAAAATTCTAATGCCTGATGAAAGTACCAACTCTCAAATGCAGAGGTCCAGTCATTCGGTTTAGTTTTTGCCATTGCTGCGATAACCTTCTGAGAGAGAGGAGATTGTGCTAACCAATTTTTTTCCCATTTATAAAAAATAGAAAAGTCTCTTAGGTTACGTAATGTATCCTCTAAGCGCTCAATGATACTCTCACAATACTTTTGACGCTTTTGTAGAGTGAGCATCTTATGGTTGATGCTTTCCTCATAAAGTAAGGAACCGTTAATTTCCTCTATCAGGTCGTCTTGCTTTTTTTCTAAAGCAATAAGCTCTGTGCTAAATTTTAATTTTGGGTGAGCATTTTTTGCAGACAAGCGCTTTACTTCTTCTTCTAAAACAGTAGGAATACTGCTGCGCCAATCTTGTAATGCCTTCGTGAAATTAGAAATATTTTGACGCATATTTTCTACCGAAAAACTGCTTGTATTCCTCGCAAAATGAAAGTCAAAATACTTGCGGTCAGTAAATGCTTGTTGTAGAGAAGCATATTCTTCTTGTACTTCATTTCTGAGGTTCAGTACCTCTTTTTGGCGACTAGAGAAAATCCCTTGAAGTTTAAGACTACTTTTACTTGCGGATGTAAATTGCGTTCCAAATTTTTTCTCGTTATCCGTCAATTTTTCTTGTAAACTACGCAGTCGATAAGTGAATTCGCGGAAGTATAAGTCATAATATTCTTGCAATCTATTTGCATAAATATCTAGATTTTTAATAAACTCCTTTTGCAGTTTATTTGACTTCTCTAGAAAGTATTCACAACGATGCGTGATATATTCCTTACCATTTTCTTGGCTTCTTTCTGTGAAAATGTGCGGATGTAAATTATTGAGAGGGTGGTGTAGTGTATTTATTTTTTCGTACAAAACATGACTCAAATAAATACCATACTTTAGACTTTGAAACTCCTCTGGTGTAAAAGAAAAATCACGTGCGTTTAATTTGGAATGAAGCAATTCATGTCCTGCATCCTTTTTACACCGCAGATATTGACCGACTAACTCCGTACGATTTTGCTCCCCAAAAACGGGCTCTTGTACAGCTTCGTAGTGTGCGTTTAATCTATTAAATAATCTTTGCGATTGTCCAAGTAAAACATCAAAGTCCGCTGCATTAAAATTGGTATCCTGTGCTTCTTTTCCTGCTGCTGACCGTAGTATCTCTAGAAATGCTACTTTGTCATGCCTTGTATCTTTTAATAAAAAATGGTTGCGATATATCCCATGTTTAGAAAGACGATTTTGAGTCTTTTTTAGCGCTTCGGCACTATCCGAAACGACTAAACATTTCTGACCATTTGACAAGATATTTGTTAGTAAATGAGTCAGTAAATGGGTTTTGCCACTATGATTTTTACCCTCGATAACAACAGCTTTTTGTTGCCTTAACTCATGATAAGCCGTTGCTTGATGTGGATTGAGAGGTAACATGCCGAAAGGATGTGTATCTTCTGTCTGTGGCACGATATGAGGTTTTAATTCTTCGATTAAGTCCGCCTCAGACATTTTTGCAGTAGTCTGTACTTGTGCAGGGAAAATCCCTAAAACGCCCGACCACTGTAATCCTCCTTTCTCTGGTAGGGCGCCAATCACGTCAATACCAGGGGCAGGCACTATGTGTTCTGCACTCCCATAAGAGGTCAATCCGAGTTCGTTCTTTAGACGTTCTCCGATTTTGTGTAATGTTTTAATATTTATGTTTCCTGTACTAATAAGTGCACGCATTTCTTCACTTCCAGTAAAGCCATAATGCTCCTCTAGGTATCGAAGTAATCGCTCATTCACTTCCGTATATCTATTGTCTAAACTGCGCAAATTCCAAGTACTTGATTTATGTGGGTCGGGGTCTAAAGTTAAAGACCAAATGAAAAGAGGAGCGACAGTTAGTTTTTCGGCACCTGAGAAAAGGATAAGCGGGTACCCTAGACCAAATGTTTTTTGGCCTTGTATGCGTTCAGAGTTACGCGTTTCGAAATATATATGTTGGATTTTTTCTTGAGATAGCTTTGTTCCAGAAGACTGAATGTCAAGGGATTGCGAAAATAAGTCTAATAGAAAATCTTCTGCAAAATCTTCATTTTCCTCATCTAATCTACACAGGTCAATGCGATTTTTATAAATGGGCAGAGCATTTTTGTAGATTGTTTGTGGCGATATCGCGTTATAGTTTCTCATAGAAATGTTAAGTCTGTTTTTCTTAGTTTCTCGACGGGTAAAGGTAGGGAAAGAATTGGTTATTTTCCAATAAATTACCACGTATCAGGAATACGTTGTCTCAAATCAATTTGCCAAATATTTCCTCCATTTCCGTCCTCTTTTTCAGTAGAAATAAGGATAACACCTGGCTCCGAAAAGGTAATTCCTTCTGTTTGCTCCGAAAAATTGAGATTAAACCGTTTGCGTCTTCCTCCAAAAAAATCATTAGCTGCAAAGTCCCAAAAACACCAGATAAAAGGAGCATGTCCCCGCATGTAATTATTGTAACCTAAGAGTATTAAAACTCTATTTTCTTCATCAAAATCTGCTGATGTAATAAGACCTTCCGTATCAAAACGACCCGAAAATGAAATTTCGTAAGTATTGGGATTTTTAGGAATAGAGTAGGCGCGAGTATCTTGTGAAATGTGATTTTTTGTAAAAATGAATAGGCTATCACCTACTGTGATTAGTGCTTCTGCATTAAAGTCATGCATCTCTTTTGCAAAAACGAAGCTATTTTGGTCGGCATAAGAAAAGTTAATCTGACTCGCTGCATAGCTTGTATCTGTAGATGTTACAGGCTTTAAAACCTTTAGGATGTTTAAATCTTGGCGGTTTCCACGGTTGTTTCCGATGTCTGCTATGTAAAAATAGGAACTATCCTCAGCCATATCTTCCCAGTCGTTATTATTCGCATTTGCGATGTGTAAAGTCGAAATGATTGTTCCGTTTGACTTATCTATTTGGTATAAATTGGGGGCATCTCCACCGTCATTATGAGTCCATAGTCGGTTATTTTCTAATACTAAACCACTACTTTCATTGATATTAGCAGGGAATTCGAGAATGGATTGAAAATCTGTAATAGCTTCGTACTTGTCGCTAAGAGATATAGTCGTATTTTCTTGACAGCCAATCGCCAAAATGAGGAGTAACATTATTTTGAAAGCAAACTTCATGTTTTATGATTTGGATTTTTTAAGCTTCTTGAGTAGTACGTTAATTATAATCTCGTTCTTTGACAAATCCCCCCGCGTTGCGGGACAAGCAGTGATTGAGAAAAAATAAGAGTTCAAAACTCAAGCGAAATTTGAGCTTCTTATTTTTTCTCAATCACATTTCACCGTTTGTCCCGTGCAACGGGAGGATTTGTCAGAGAACCTATAATCTTAAACGCTTTGACTTTCGCTTACAATTATAATACTTACAAAATAAATGCCCAGAATAGAAACAGAAACTCGCGCAAAAAAAAATCCTTTACAATCAAAAGACTGTAAAGGAAATGTAGGTACTTTACCAAGTACCCGGAGCGGGGGTCGAACCCGCACGCCCGCAAAAGGCACAGGATTTTAAGTCCTGCGTGTCTACCAGTTCCACCATCCGGGCTTATGCTTAATTATGAAAAAAAAACATAAAGCAAGTGAAAAAAAAAGCCTTCAACAAAATGAAGGCTTTTAGAGCGAAAGACGAGATTCGAACTCGCGACCCCGACCTTGGCAAGGTCGTGCTCTACCAGCTGAGCTACTTTCGCTT
>CALDUB010000450.1 GCA_937923465.1 uncultured Saprospiraceae bacterium | reverse complement strand
GTGAGATTTAAGCGTCGCTATTTTATTCTTATTTGAGGCAAAAAACACAGATAATGTTGTTTATTAGCGAGTATTTTTAACGAAAAATAAGGATAAAAGAGCAAGTTTAAAGCCGCTCAAATCTCATTCATAAAGTCTATTCACTACATTTCTTGCTTCTCCTTTTATAAAAGCCTCTACATTTTTTACAGTCTCTTCTAATAATGTTGTCCTTGCTTCAACACTCGCCCATGCGATATGTGGTGTGACAAAGCAATTATTTAATCCCACAAGTGGATGGTCAGACGGCGGCGGCTCAGAGGATAGAACGTCTAAAGTCGCAGCAGCTATTATTCCTTCTTTTAAAGCATCTCGCAAATCATTTTCATCAATAAGACCACCGCGTCCTGTATTAATTAAGACGGCAGTTGGCTTCATCTTTTCTAGATTTGATTTGTTGATAATACCTTCATTATCAACGTTGAGAGGCGCATGTAGACTTAGGTAGTCACTTTCTTGCAACAGTACATTCCATTCTACAAAATCCGCACCTTTATTAGCATCACGTTCGGGATGCTTGTGTGTAGAAATGACGCGCATACCATAAGCATTGGCAAGTTTGGCTACCTGCTGACCGATGCGCCCAAAACCATAAATTCCCATCGTTTTTCCTGCAAACTCATGGATAGGAGAGAGGGTATAACAAAAGTCTCTATTGGCACTCCAATCACCTTTTTGTACGCTACTATTATGAGCGATAACTCTATTTTGGACCGCAGACATCATTGCAAAAACGTGTTGCGCGACGGCTGTTGTGCTATATCCTGCGACATTACAAACTGGGATACCGCGCTCTTTTGCAGCCTTTACATCAACATTATTATAACCTGTGGCAGTTACACAAATACACTTTAAGTTCTTCGCATTTTCTAAGACCTCTTTGGTTATTTGGGTTTTATTGCAAATTAAGATATGTGCATTTTGAGACCGTTCTAGTGTTTCGATAGAAGTGCTGTGTGCGAAAACTTTTACCTCTCCTAAATTCTTTAAAGATGCATAGTTTAAGTCTCCAGGATTCATGGTGTATCCGTCGGTTATAATTATTTTGTAATTCATATTATTGATGATTGTCGAGTAAGTAATTTGAGAAGGAAGTGGCAATATCTGGAAAAGATATAAGATTTACGGAAGAATATCACAGATTGGATGAAAAAATAAAAGCCTCCACAATAGTAGAGGCTTTCGAAAAGATAGATAATATCGGCTAAATGCTAAACATAATGCAAGAAACGTGCAAACTTTTAACATATTGACACAATATTACATTTGTTCTTTTATAAAAAAGCTCATATGTACACTTTTATAAAATAACTAGTAGTGTATCTTTTTGATTAATAGTTAGTTGTGATAATGAATCTAGAAGGGGCTATTTTTCTGCAGATAAAAAAATCTTAAAATCTTTCTAACTTTTAATTGACTCTAGCCAGAAATCACATTTCGAGCTGTTGATATTTTGGGCTTCCAGTAGGAGTTATTAGATAGATTATCTAAAACGACACCTCGAGAGGATGTACTATGAATAACTTGTAGTCCATTTTTGTCATTAGAATAAACAATAGCTACATGAAAGACTTCGCCTTTTTTGTCGCGTCTAAAAAAGATTAAATCTCCAGGCTTGGATGCTAAAGGAGAAACATGTTTTCCATATTTTTCTTGACTACGCGAACTTCCAGGCACAGATATTCCATATTTTTTCATTACAAAAAATACAAATCCAGAACAATCGAAACCTTGAGGGTTTTTGCCTGCATAGACATAACGTGTGCCTATTTGCTGACGTGCATAAGTTGCAATATCGTTGCGCAAACGCGCGTCTTTGTCTACATTTTTACCAGACTTTTCTGTAGTTGCTACTTTTGGCTGATGTTGTAATGCTGCACAACGCGCCATGGATAGACATGCTGTCGCGAAAAATATCAGGGGGAAGAGACTTTTTATTTTCATAATTTTATGGAGGGAAGTGTTTGTTTTTGTTCTTGAAAAAGAAGAACGCTTTTTTGCCTTAAGATGTTATCTGAGATACGAATGTTCATTTGTGGAATAGAGTCTAAGTATTTACTAATCAAGCTTTCGCATACCTAATACAAGAGCACTTACTGTATGTGGATGCTGAAAAGCACATTCATATAAACCTTCTTGTACTTCGTTTAGTGTCATTTCAATCATTTGAATATCTTCAGCCTCGTCAAATTCAGTAGGATGCGTTTTTTCTGCATCAATCAGCAAGTAATGGTGAATATAAGCATCTTGAAAAACAGGATTTTGTGCAATCTTTCCTAAATATTGCCAATTTTCACCTGAATATCCTGTTTCTTCTCTGAGTTCGCGTTGTGCTGCTATGAGTAAATCTTCTCCAGCGTCGACTAATCCTCCGGGTATTTCGACTGTATAATCATTAATACCAAAACGATATTGTTTTATCATGATTACGGTATTTTTGGTCGTGACTGCCATGACATTGACCGCATCGTTGCCAGATAATACAATCACTTCTACTTCTTTCTCATTGCGAGGATTAATGAGATA
This sequence comes from uncultured Saprospiraceae bacterium, assembly GCA_937923465.1. Lineage (GTDB taxonomy): Bacteria > Bacteroidota > Bacteroidia > Chitinophagales > Saprospiraceae > JAHDCG01. The sequence continues at coordinate 6,151 of CALDUB010000450.1, read as the reverse complement.
ATTGTACTTTGCTTCAAAAAGACGGAGACTTTCTTTGGCGACACTACGTATGATTTTCCAGTTTTTTTGCATAATTTTTTTGAAATAATGAGCTCGATTTGCTTAGTTCAGACCCTTGAAGGTAAATTAATTTTCGGCATTAAGAAAACTTTAATAAACGTTTTTAGAGACTTTTTCGCTGCTTTTCGTCTAATAAATAGAACGTGTGAATTTCATTTAATGTTAATTTATTTTTATAGTGCATTGATTATTAGCGATTTAATAAAAAGGTGTTTAAAAAAAACTAAAAAACCTTTGATTAAACGATTTGGAATAACGTTCTTTGCAAAAATTTTTATTTTCATATCACAAAAGTAAGAGACTATGTCCGGTATAGCAGAAAAAGTAACCAAAATCATCGTTGACAAATTAGGCGTTGACGAGTCAGAAGTTACAACTGATGCAAGCTTCACAAATGATTTGGGAGCTGACTCGCTTGATACGGTTGAGTTGATTATGGAATTCGAAAAAGAATTCGATATCTCAATTCCTGATGAAAAAGCAGAGAATATTCAAACAGTAGGTCATGCTGTTTCCTACCTCACTGAGGCTACGGCAGCGTAAGTTTGACTTTACATAAAATCAGAAAGGGTGCGTTTCTTCGGAAATGCACCCTTTTTGGTTTTAAAAATTAATTCCGAGAACTATTTATCTCGAATATTCAATTTCAATCAACATTCTCAAATAACTTCATCGCAAAAAGTCAATACTTCCCTTTTTCGGACGAAAAAAAACAGAATTCTCCCAACAAATTTCTACCTTTGCTTCCTAGTCAACTAAAAGAAAGTACAGAATTGTTTTTACTTGTATCTTATAAAATAGTATGATATTCTTAATATCAGCTGTTATAAAATATAAATATAATAAAACCGACATCACCAAAACGTATGAAAAGAGTTGTAATCACAGGTATGGGAACTGTTAATCCCATTGCAAATAGTGTGGAAGAATATCGCAAAGCCCTTAAGGAAGGAGTCAGCGGTGCTGTTCCGATTACTCGTTTTGACGCAGAGAAATTTAAGACACAGTTTGCTTGCGAATTGAAGGAGGACTTCGACTCTTCTTTGAGAGTAGACAAAAAGGCAGCACGTCGTCTAGATTTATATAGTGTTTATGCATTGTACAGTGCTGATGAAGCAATAGAAGATGCAAAGATTACTGCAGAAAACTGCGATTTGAATAGGGTAGGGGTTATCTTTGGTTCTGGTATTGGAGGATTACGTTCTTTAGAACATGATATTGAAGAGTTTGCAACAGGAAATGGAGTTCCTCGTTATAGCCCACTAATGATACCTCGTATGATTAGTAACATCGCGGCAGGTCATATCTCTATTAAGTATGGTTTTGGCGGTATAAACTTCGCACCAGTAAGTGCTTGTGCTACAGGTAATCATGCTATTGGTGTAGCCTTTGATAATATACGTCTTGGTCGTAATGACATCATTTTGACAGGAGGAGCAGAGGCTGGTGTAACTAAGGTTGCCATAGGTGCGTTTAGCAATATGAAAGCTTTATCCAGTCGTAACGACGACCCAAAAACAGCTTCTCGTCCATTTGACGGAGAGCGTGACGGTTTTGTAATGGGAGAGGGAGCAGGAACGCTTGTATTAGAAGAATTAGAACACGCAAAAGCGCGTGGCGCAAAGATATATGCAGAAGTTGTCGGTACAGGTGCCACAGCAGATGCTTATCACATTACAGCACCACACCCAGAGGGCGTAGGTGTTATCCGTGTGATGAATATTGCCTTAGACGAAGCAGGAATGAAACCTGAAGACATTGATTATATTAATGTTCATGGGACATCAACTCCATTGGGAGATGTCGCGGAGCTAACAGCAATTAAAAAAGTTTTTGGTGAAGATGCATATGATTTAAATATCAGCTCTACCAAATCTATGACAGGACACTTGCTTGGTGCAGCAGGTGCGATAGAGTCTATTGCTTGTGTATTGGCAATAAATGATAACTTTGTACCACCAACTATCAATCACCATAATGTAGACCCTGAGATTGACCCGAAGTTAAACCTAACCTTAAATAAAATGCAAGAGCGTAAAGTGCGCACTGCTATGAATAATGGTTTTGGTTTTGGAGGTCATAATTCTACTGTGATTTTTAAAGAGTACGTTTAATTGATTATTAGTTACTAATTATTGAAACTTTACATTAGTAAGTAAAGAGAATAATTATTGGACTTTGGACGAAAGATGTTGGACGTTAGATTTTAGACAAAATAATCAAAATGTAGTAAAAGTCATTTGTTTAAGCATTTGATTTTTAAAGCAATACGATTGTATTTTTTTTATATGTGTTTGGGACTAAGGTCTAATATCTTCTGTCCAAAGTCCAAAATAATTAATAACTAATAACAAACTATATAGACTGGTTTTCAGTCGTTTTGAGAATGATAAGACTATCTAGGATAGTCATAAAAGTATTACAAAAATTAGGAGTGTTCGTTTTTTAGTAAAAGGTGCAATAGAGAAAATTTTGCTTCATGGATTCGTTTCCAGGTTCTCAATAGAGAAAATAGTGCAAAATTTCCTTTCTTCCTCCAGCGCTATCCGTTTAGCAAATTTTACGATAAAGAATAGACTTATTACTCCATATTTCGTAAGCCTTTGCGAAAGAGATAACTCTCTTTCACCGTTTAAATTTTTCGCGATGAAAAAGGTGTATTCCCGTCGGGAAAGCATCATGCGAAGTTTCGGAAAATTTCCCCTACACAGCATCCTAAGGGAAAACATTTTACTACAAATTGGGACAGCATTACGCTGAACCTAAAAACCTGCGTGGGTTATTAAGAATTTTCGTGATAGAAAGCACGGATGTTTTGTGGTTTTGTAGTTGAAGAAAGCAATTGGAGCGTAGTTATAACGCTTTACTAAGGTCTGATATCAAGGACGTTCGTAAGTCGTCATTCATAAATCGTAAGTTCTCAATTGCTTTTGTCTTGAAATTTTATTTTTTAACGAACAGGAGTAATACGTGTTTCTAATCAAAATTATCCGTAAAATCTATAATCGCTTCTTCGCAGCAGACAAAGCTCTCTGTGACAGATTGCGTCCACTTATCGGTTTTACCCCAGTCAATTTAAGTATTTTCAAATTGGCATTCTCGCATAAATCTAATCCGTCTGAAAAGAAATTCATGCCTCAAAATAATGAGCGACTTGAATACTTAGGAGATGCCGTATTAGGGACTATTGTCGCGGAATACCTTTTTAAGAAATACCCAGGCGCAGATGAAGGTTTTTTAACTAAAATGCGCTCAAAAATCGTTAAACGTGCCTCTCTCAATAAGATTGGAGAAAAAATGGGCTTAGATTTAATTCTTACTGAATTTAATCAAACTCGTTTGAGCCGTTCAATGCTCGGTAATGCCGTCGAAGCATTAGTTGGCGCAGTTTATCTTGAGAAAGGATATGACGGCACTAAGCATTATATCATTCGTCGTGTTTTACACAATTACGTGGATGTCCACGAGTTGGAGAGTTTTGATGACAATTACAAAAGTCAGCTTTTGGAGCATTGTCAGAAAAATGGACAGACGGTTAGCTATAAGCTAATGGCGCGCTACAAGTTTGAAAAGAGAGACCGTTTTAAAGTAGCTGTCATGATAGATGGCGAAAAGGTAGCAACAGCAGATGATTTTAACAAAAAATCTGCGGAACAAACAGCCTCTGAGCGTGCGATGCAAAAGCTCGGAATATTAAAGATAGAACAGCCAGAAGCTGCATAATACTAGAAAGGGCTTTAATTATACGGTATTACAGAAAAGCGATAGAATGACAAGAGGTTATTTTATCGCTTTTTTTGTTAACATTATATTTGTAAGGGGAACAAGTCTAATGATAAAGTCCTATTATTGTCAAAGTCACGGCAGGACTAAACTTTTAACTCGATTTCGCCTTATATTTGTATTACTAATTCACAGAATAACGACAGATAATGAAAAATAGATTCATCAAATTTTTTGCATTTATAGCATTATTCTTTGCTGTTAATATGACTACTTTACCAACGGCTCATGCACAATGTCCAATGTGTAAAATGAGTGCAGAGAGTAATCTTAATCAGGGAGGTTCTGCAGGTAAGGGGCTAAATAATGGTATTTTGTTTATGCTAACAACCCCTTATATCTTGATAGGTATCGTTGGCTTCGTCTGGTGGCGTAATCGTAAAAAAGAAGAAGAATTAGAAGAAGCATAAAGTCAAAAAGAAAGCCCGTTGTTCAATAGAGCAACGGGCTTTCTTTTTTCCTCTAATAAGGAAATTTCCTTTAAAGTACTATTTTGCACTAACACTCACTTCTGGAATGCCGTTAATCGTCGCAGTAGGATTTTTTAAATCTTGATAAGCCGTTTTAAGCCATAGACCCCAAACAGCTATCAATGCAGGATACATCACAAAAGAGAAACCATTAAAATAAAGTGCTTGTTCAAAATTAAAATGATGCAAATGCATAATCGCACGAGTGATACCACATCCAAAACATTCAACATCAAAGAAAAGACGAGAAGGGCATAGTATCGTATCAGAATTTTCGAAGAAGTTTGCGGGCATTATCCACAGTACTATAGGAAATAACAACAATGCAGCTATCCATAGTTTGTTTAGAGTTGGACTTAATGGCTTTCTTTCTTTTTTCTTTCTTTTTTTCATCTTTAATTTTTTTAAGATATCTTTCTTAAGTTAGCTTGACTTAGAGCGATTAGGAGACTCGTTTTTTAGGCTAACTAGTACTTATTTAGAATAAACTCTAATTCTCTTATTTCGAGTTGTCTCTAGCCTTAAATAAGTCAGGAAGTAGATTTTACATCTACTTCCCGACTTGTTTTTATTTGGAACATTATGTCCTAGTAGTAATCTTTCATTTTGACGAAACCGTGTACGATACCAGGTATCAAACAAAGAGCCGTCAAGATTAAGTTAACCCACCAGTTGTTACCAGAAAAATCGTCCATTAATCCCATTAGTAACCAACCCCAACCAAAAATAACACCTACAATGTACAAACCTTTAGGTATGTCCGTTCCAGATTCTTTTCTGAGTTTGTTCTTAACTACTTTTTGAGCAGCTTTTAGTTGGAAAGTTCTTTTTAGTCCTAATTTCTCACCTGTCATTTCCTTATATTTATTAGGAGTTAGGTCTAAGAAATCATTGATTGTCAAGCTAGTCGCTGCGTTTGGCAGTTCATCTAGTCCGTCGATGCCTTCAGTCTGAGCAAATACCGAAGTCGGTGTTGTTGCTGTTACAAAAGCAAAAGATTGCGCTACAAATAGCATCGCAATAATAGTTGTAAATATTTTCATATTGTCTTAATTGAAAAATTTAGAAAAATGGTTTCATTCATTTTTTGGGAGGAATTCTCAAAAAATGTTATTTAAAATAGTTACTTAATATTTCTTTACAAAAGGTAAATAGTAATAAGAAACTGCTTTTTTATTGAGGATTAATCAGACCAGATTCTTGCTGTCAAAAGCGAGAAATCTGTTGACTAATATTATTTATAATAAAAGAATTGAAGATAGAGGAAAACTTACCTGAATAGGCATTTCTTATGAAAAGGAGCGTATTGTTTTCGTTAGGTTTCATGAATTTAGTTCTGATATCAAGTTTAAAATGGTAAACAAATTTATATCTATAATTTGAATTTCAAAGAGAAAAGCGATTTTTTTTTTGATTATTACCGTTCATAAACGAAAAAACACCTGTTTTCCTTTAAGGAAACAGGTGCTTTTTTTGTAACTACTCAGGTCGGTATCGGTCACTTTAGTTAAATCTAAGATACAACTTGGAGGATTAACAGTATCTCAAACAAAAATCAGTGCCCGATACCTTTTCAGGGCTAAAAAAAAAGATATCGGGCACTAACTTTTGTCTATTTTTACGCTAAATCTTAATTGTGTCACTCTTTTTTAGGCAAAGTGACCGATACCAACCTGAGTAGTAAGTCAAACAAATTATGATAAGTTGGCGTGGATAATTTCTCGCCTGCTTTCACTTTAAAAATTCTCATGTAGCTACGGCTATAGTCGATTTCTAAAGCCAAAGCAGACAAAAAATACTCACACGCGAACATATCACAATTAGCTTGACTTACTACT
>CALDUB010000449.1 GCA_937923465.1 uncultured Saprospiraceae bacterium | reverse complement strand
ATTGCTTCTGAATTCTCTTTTGTTCATGGATGTCAAAAATGTGCGTTTTTAGCCTGTTCCGTATTTTAATCGGGAATGCTCTTTTGCTTCTTTTGTAGGCAAGCCCTTTTACTCACGCAAGCAAACGCAGAAAAGAAGAGGTAAAAAAAGCAAGTCAGAACGGAAAACCCAAGAGTCCTAAAGTAGAATTAGGAATGGTGAAAGAATAAGTGTAAATTATCCTCTATTTAGGTCTGACGAAGGCAAACGGATATTATTTTAACCAGAATTGATTTTATGTCGGCATCGGAACTCCTTTTAAAAACAGGATGACTCTAAAAGTAGGCTCCATGAAACAGTATTTAATAAAGTAAAATTCACATAAAATTATATGGTTTTTAATCAATTACAGAAAGGAGTAGATGTTGCTGACTCGGAGTTTGACGATACCCTGTATCCAAAAGCTATCAGTGATTTATCTTTTACTCATTTCACTCCTATTGAAATCGCAAAAGAGGCAGCACAATATTTAGTACAGTATTCGGGCACAAAAGTATTGGATATTGGTTCTGGTGCAGGCAAGTTTTGTATGATTGGAGCCTCCTGTACTTCTGGATATTTTACGGGAGTAGAGCAAAGGAAACATTTATATGATATAGCTAGGACAGTAATAGAAAACGGGACTTTACCCAACATAGAGTTTTTACATGCTAATATATTAGAAATTGACTTTCAACAATACGAAGCATTTTATTTCTACAACCCGTTTTATGAAAATATTGTTCCAGTAGATAAAATAGATGATAGTGTATTAGTAGAAATAAAATTATATAAAGTCTATACATCCTATGTAAAAGAACAACTTGATTTGATGCCAAAAGGAACACGATTAGTAACTTATTTTAGTTCTTATGATGCAGTACCAGACAGCTACTCTGTTTTTTCAAAAGACGATAGTAAAAAACTCATTTTATGGCAAAAGTCATAAGTAAGGAACGCTCAAAGAATAACTTATAGTAATGGGTCAAAACGGTGGATACTCACGTGCCCGTAAGGAAAGTCACCTTGTGAGTAAAAGAGACGCATCAGTCGTTTTCACCCACTACCACTTATAACGCTTTTGAGTTTCTTTTGCCTCCCAATAGGAATGCGGGACAGGCTTTATTTTTCACTTTTAAAACAGTCATTATATTAAGATAACTCGTGCTTTAAAAGCAAAAATAAGAACAAAATGACTCTCAACATCTGTTATAAGTTATTCTTTTACCCTCCCTAAGTAGTCCCAACCTAACCACTTAAATTCCAACCTCTCGAAAGTCAATAGAGATTATTTTGGCTCTAGAATACCAAGAAGTAGCATGATTTTTGCTGTGAAGCGGAGTATAATTCTATTTGTTTTTTGGTCTTTTGTTTTCTGTTTCAACATCGATTTTGAGCGAATTCAATTCAATAATCACAATGAAAGAAAACTTCATCCTTTTTTTTGTTCTTCTATCTTTTGTAACTTCGGTGAGCTCTCAAAATGAAAATAACATTAAATATGGAATAGATGTAAACTCCACCTCTCCCCAAACAACCGTGACAGGCAAAGTCGTAGATAAGGAAACACAAATGCCTTTGGAATATGCATCAATCGCACTCTTCTCCTCTAAAGACAGTACTATCATTTCAGAAGAATTCTCTGATAAAAATGGTTATTTTTCTATAAAAACTAAGCAGAAAAACTATTTTCTTAAAATAGAATACATCACCTATAATCCTATTATTATTGACAACAGCGAAATGCCTGAAAGCAGCGATATACTGTATTTGGGTATAATTGAAATGATGTCAAATCCAAAAATGTTAGGTGCAGTAGAAGTAAGAGCAGAAAAAAGTTCTGTAATGATGAGTTTGGATAAGCGTGTTTTTAATGTTGGTAAAGATTTGGTTAGTCAAGGAGGTACCGCAGAGGATATTTTAAAAAATGTACCTGGAATATGGGTGGACATCAACGGCAATGTTAGTTTAAGAAGTAGTGGTGGCGTTCGCATTTTAGTAGATGGGCAAACCTCTTTGCTCATCAACGGCAAAAATTCTGATGGGTTGCGACAAATTCAAGCAAGTGCCATTGAACGTATTGAAATCATCACCAATCCATCTGCGAGGTATGAGGCAGAAGGAATGGCTGGTATTGTCAATATTATTATGAAAGAAAATAATGCAAGTGGACTAAATGGGTCAGTAAATTCTAATATAGGGCATCCTGACAATTTTGGTGTTGGGGTAAGTATGAATTACCAGAAAAATAAACTAAATCTTTTTGCAGCTTCAGGTATTTGGTATATCAACCGCCCTGGAACGGGCAGCTATAGAAATAGATTTTTTAATCTCGGGAATCCCGACAGTACGCTATTTTCTAATTTAGACAGAATACATCTGCGTAGCGGAAAACCAATTAACTGTAAAATCGGTGCAGAATATTCTATCAATCCTAGAAAAACATTGACAACCTCTTTTTCCTATCGGAAAGGCAAAGATAAAAATACTTCTAACCTTGTTTATAGAGATGCTTACAACTCGACTAACAATATTCACCTCATCACCGAACGGCTAGAAAATGAAACAGGAGACGAAAGTAATTTGAATAGTTTTCTAAGATACAAGAGAACATTCTCAAATAAAGAACATCAACTGACCTCTGAAATCAGATACGAAAGAGAACAGGAAGATGAAATTTCTGTTTACGATGAGGCATATTTTGACGGAGAATATATGCCCTTAGATACAGTTGGCTTAAATCAAATAACCCAAAATGAATCCAATAATAATCTGATTATTGCTAAATCCGATTACATTCTTCCTTTTGGAAAAGATTCAAAATTTGAAGGAGGATTTCAAAGTACTTTTCGGACGATAATGGATAATTATAAAGTAAGTGAGATAATTAATAGTCTTGAAATTCCTGATTCCAATTTTACCAGCAACTTCGAGTACCATGAAATCATCCACGGCATTTATGCTGATTTTGGGAGTAAAGTCATGCAATTTTCCTATCAGGTAGGTATGCGGGTGGAGCATTCAAATATAACATCAGGATTAGGACTTGGAGACAAGACCAAAACCAGTCAATATGCAAATTTCTTCCCAAGTGCATTTGTCGGCTATGATTTTGAGAATCAAAGTGGTATTCAATTAAGTTACAGCCGCAGAACCGAACGTCCAGACTTTCTGGATTTAACACCATTTTTCACCCTCAGAGACCGCAGGAACATTTGGAGGGGCAACCCCAATATTCGCCCTGAATTTACCCACGCCTTTGAGCTTGGATATATCAGATACTGGAAAAAAGGGACACTAAGTGCTATTGCTTATTTCCGTAAAACAGATGACGTCATCAAAAGAATTCAAAGGATAGACGAACGATTTCCCGAAACAACCATAACCCAAGCTGAAAACTTAGATATCAAGAGAAATTATGGTCTCGAATTGACTTATTCTCTTTCCCTCGCCAATTGGTGGAAGTTAAACGGTGACATGAATGTTTTCCATTCTCTTTCGGAGGGAACCTACCAGTATCAAGGACAGGAAATTTATGTAGGGGGCAAATCTTTCTCTTTTCAGTCAAAGACGATTTCTCATTTTACCTTTTGGGAAAAATTAAACTCCCAATTGACACTTAGTTATTCTGCCCCTCGGGCAACGACCCAAGGAGTAAATAGGGCAATTATAGCTTTAGATTTTGCTATCAGTGTAGATTTGATGAAAAATAACGGGACAATTACTTTAAATATTAGTGATATTTTCAATTCTCGCCGCCGTCGTTCTTTTTCCGAAGATGAAACTTTTTACTCGGAAGATAATTTTTTATGGCAATCACGAGCATTTGTCCTCTCTTTCAATTACCGAATTAATCAAAATAAAAAACAAAGTCAAATTTATTCAAGCCCAATTATAGAAGACAATGAAGAGCAATTTTGATTAATTAGAAAGCCCGACTTGAAGCTATTCAAGTCGGGCCTTAATTCACAAAACGTATTAATACATCAGCAAAATCAAAGCTACGAGTATCAATAAACCGATACCTTGGTAGCGATAGTTTTTATACCAAGCTAAATCTCTTAACGAAACTGTCTCGTTTTCAAATTCTGCTCTTGTCCAAACTACTTTCGCCAATTCTGCATCTGTTTTTGATTCTCCAAAGAGACTGAAAACATATAAAACAACACAGCAAATCAGGAAGTGAATAGTAGCAACATAAAGGAAGTTTGGTAAATCCAATTGTACATCGGTCATCTTAGAACCAATCAAGAAAACTGTTATCGAAAAGCCAACAATAATAGAAGCAATCGCGCCCATATTGTTTACTTTCTTAGAGAATAATCCCATAACAAACAGCGCGACTATCGGCGGACAGAACCATGCTAATGTATTCTGTAGATAATCCCATAACTTCTCAAAGTTACCAATCTGTGGTGCCCACAAGATAGCAATGACCATGACAATTAAGGTTATGATTCTACCCGTTGTCATTAATTGTTTAGAGGTCATGTCTGGCTTTACCTTTTGGACAAAGTCCATAGTAATCAAAGTCGAAACAGAATTTAACCCCGAATCTAAACTGGACATCATAGCGGCAATTAAACCCGCCAAAACTATCCCTAATAAACCAGGAGGTAACAAATCAAAAACCATCGTCGGATAAACCATGTCCATATCCGTCATATCTGGATACAATACTCTGGCGAATGCCCCAGGAAAAATCATGATAAACAAAATGCTCAATTTCAAAAATCCAGCAAATATAGCTCCCCATTGCCCCTGACGAATATCTTTGGCAGCAAGCGTCCGCTGCGTAATGTATTGGTTCGTTCCCCAAAAGTAAAAACCAATCAAGAGGACCCCGGTAAAGACCGAGGGATACGGCATTTTTTCGTCATCTATCGGTTTCATAATATCAAAGTGAGAGGCGTCGGTAATCGCATAAACAGCATCCCAGCCACCAATTGCATTGTAAGCAAAAATGGTAATCATCGTAGAGCCAAAAATTAAAATCACAGCTTGGACAGCATCTGTATACATCACAGAGCTTAATCCACCTGTAATTGTGTAAATACCAGCAATAATCGCTAATCCAACAATGATTTGCCAGAGTTCAAAACCTGGGAAGATTAGGTTAATTACCAATCCACCCGCATATAGAGTTGCGGCAATATCTACCAAGATATTCAATGTCACTGCGATAAAAGAAGTATAAGCCCTCACGACATAACTATATCTTTTTTCCAAATACTCGGGTATGGTAAAAATCCTATTTTTGAGATAAAACGGCAGAAAGAACACCGCAAATATTATCAAAATAACAACAGCCATCCATTCATAGCTATAAACCGAAAAGCCATCTTTATACCCTGCACCAGCTAGTCCTACAAGACTATTACTGGACATATTAGAGGCAAAAAGAGAGAAACCAATGATTGGCCAAGTCAAATTTCGACCCGCCAAAAAATAATCCTCTGCGTCTTCGTGCTTACTTCCAAAATAAAAGCCGAGCAGAATAACAGCAACGAGATAAACGACAATGATACTTATGTCTAAAGTTCCAAGGTTAAATGCCATGTTTTGTTTTTTAAATGGTGAACGGTTGGTTGGTTTTAATCTTTGGTCAGCTAAAATGGTTTGAGCAGTTAGAAGCGACTCAAACCATTTTAACTATTTCCTTTTATACAATCTTGCTTCCCATGGTTGCAATATTGTTAGCGTTTCATTATCAATATTGTGTAGTTCTAAATTGTGTGTACTTAAGTCTAATTCAAATTTTTGAGTACTATTTGAATGATTGAGGAGAATGTAAAAGTGATTGTCCTCATCAAATCGCTCGTAAACGTAAATATCTTTGCTTTTTTGCTCTACGACATTCCAATCGCCATAAACCAAAGTCTTGTTTTCTTTTCGGTAAGTCATTATTTTCTGGTACCAAAAATAAATAGACTCTGGGTCCGCTAAGACCTTTTCAGCATTTATCTCTTTGTAATTAGGATTGACTGCTATCCAAGGCGTTCCTTCTGTGAAGCCTGCATTTTTAGAGCTATCCCATTGCATCGGAGTCCGGACATTATCGCGTCCATGCTCGTGTACTAGAGGTAAAAAATCCTCTTCTGTCATTCCTTCTTTGCTAAATTCATTAAAGTAATTTAGCGTTTCCACATCTCGATAATCTTCTAATGAGTCAAAGTGCACATTAGACATACCAAGTTCTGAACCCTGATAAACGCAAGGTGTGCCGCGTAAAGTAAAGACCATTAAAGACAAAAGTTTCGCGCTTTCGACTCTATACTCTTTGTCATTCCCAAACCTCGACACCAATCTCGGAAAGTCATGATTATCTAAAAAGATACTCACCCAACCAGAGTCTTCCATCGCCTCATACCAATCCTTGAAAATTCTTTTTATATCAGCCCATCCATATTCTTCGGGGTCAAACTTACCCTTCTGCCCATGCCCCAAAAACATATGGTCCAAATGGAAAATCATATTCAATTCTCTTCTGTCTTCTCCCACATATTTGAGACCTACATCCGTTGAAATACCAGGACCCTCTCCCACTGTCATGATATCGTAGTCTTTCAATGCTTTTTCATACATTTCATTGATGTATTCGTGCACTTTAGGTCCATTCGAATAAACCTGCGCTATCACATCATTAAGATATTCTAAATCTGTGCTAGCAAAGTCTAAACGCTTGGAAATTAATGGAATAACATCCATTCTAAAACCATTGATTCCTTTGTCTAACCAAAATCGGAGCGTATCACATATATTTTCTCTAACAGCTGGATTTTCCCAATTTAGGTCTGCTTGCTTCTGCGTAAAGAGGTGCAGGAAATATTCGTCTGTTGTCGCATCATATTTCCAAGCACTACCACCGAAAAACGATTTCCAATTATTTGGCGGTCCACCGTTAACACCCTTTTTCCAGATGTAGTAATCTCGATAAGGATTGTCTTTCGATTTTTTTGATTCTTCAAACCATTCATGCTCATCAGAAGTATGATTTACCACCAAATCCATGATGAGTTTCATGCCTCTTGCGTGCAAACCCGCCAGCAATCTATCAAAGTCTTCCATCGTTCCATAGTCCGGATGAATCGCTCGATAATCACTGATATCATAACCATTGTCGTCATTTGGAGAAGCATAAATGGGAGAAAGCCAAATTATGTCAACTCCTAAATCTTTGAGGTAATCTAGCTTGGAAATAATACCAGGCAAGTCCCCGATTCCGTCTCCGTCACTATCCTTAAAACTCTTTGGGTAAATTTGGTAAATGACTTCTTCTTTCCACCAAATTCGTTTTATATTTTCGCTCATTTTAAATTGAAATACGTTTTACTTGTGGTTGTCAGTTAAATAGGCTTTTAGACCAAGATAGACGCCATTACTCCAGCCAAATCCGTCTTGTACGGGATATTCGCCGCCGCCAGCTTCTAAGCTTAAGTCTTCAACATTATATTTTTCTACAAACTTGCCTGTAGATTTATATACTTTTTCATTGATAGCAATCCAACGAGAAGCAATAGTTTTTGCCAAGTCTTTGTGACCATAATTATCTAATCCAATTACTGTCATCCATTGTAATGGCGCCCAACCGTTGGGAGCATCCCACTGCTGTCCTGTATTGTATATAGTTGAGACAACGCCTCCTGGTTTCAAGAAATTTGCCTTAACGTAGTCTGCCACGGCATCTGCTTCTTCTTGACTCACCATTTTAAAATATAATGGATACATCATCGCTAATGACTTTTTACCACAGAGTTTTTGTGTCGTCCAGTTGTAATCTTCAAATGAGCCGTCTTCACTTTTACACATTGTAGAAATGAAAGCTTTTCTGTTTGCCATACTTGCAGTTAGAGTCTTGGAAAAATCAGAATCCTTTGCTTCTAATTTCACTAAAATATCTTCTAATCCATATAGCAAAGCATTCAAATCTAAAGGCAAAATATCTGTCGTTTCGATAGTCCCCATATTCTGACCGTCAGCAAACCATCTTGAGCTATAATCCCAACCAGACTCTGCGCCCGACCTCAAATCTCGATACATTTTCTCTCCTCCTTTGTTCTCTTGCACGAGATTGTAATCCTCTTTGTAAGACTCTTGCCTTGGATTGTCTCCTTTGTCGTAATAGCGATTAAGAACACCTGTTTCAGTTACAACTGTGTGCTCAAAAGCAGGAGGACTATTTCCAGCGCGATTCATCCAAAATTGATACTCTTTTTTCAGTGCATCTGCATATTGTTTATAAACCTCTTCTCCTTTTTCATCTGCTAATAGTTTGACCATTTGCGAGAAAAACGGTGGTTGTGAGCGTGTTTGGTAGTAAACTCTATTTCCATTAGGGATATGTCCAATGGTGTTAATCAAATGCGCAAAATTATCTAGGATGTTCTCAATCATCTCAAATTCTCCGTCTTCCACCAAACCCAACATAGTAAAATAACTATCCCAATAATAGACTTCTCTAAAGCGACCGCCAGGCACGACATAATCTTTAGGTAAAGGAATTAAAGTACTCAATTCACTAGCTTTATCTGCTTTTCTAGTCAAAATGGGCCACAAAGAAGTGACATGTTCTGCTGCCGATTTTGTTGGGTCAGACTTAAAATCAGAAGAAATAGAAGGTGGAATTTCGAAGTTTTCTTTTACGAAGTTCGACCACTCAAAATTTTCATTTTTTAAAGCTGCTTGATAATTTGCGTTGATTTTATCAGCAGGAAATTTAGCTGTGCAATCTACAAATGTCTTGCTATCTGGAAAAACGTCTCCCATTTGTACCGCAATAAATAAGTCGGGGTACAGCTCATCTGGAGTTGGGAAAGTCTTAAATTTCACGACTTCTGTAGTTACTGTTTCAGGAGGTGATTCTGAATTGGTGTTCTTATTACAAGAGACAAGAAGCAAGACAATTAATAGTAAATTGTATTTCATGATTATTTGTTTTTAGTGGTTTCGTTTGTACCTACTTCTATACTTAATTACTCTGCACTCAACTTATACAATTCAGGCGCCTTATCATTAATCAAAAACAGCACATGTGGTTCTCCTTTGTAATCAATCATTTCAATATTTCGGACAACGCCCGCATTATCTAATCCGGATGACAGACCTTCTATTACTTTAAATCCTTTGCCATTGTCATTCAATAAAATCTTGCCTGAACAAGCATCAATCGATGAAAACTGAGGTAATAAATATTCATTATTTCCGCCTACTATTAAGTCTTCAAAACCGTCCTTATTGACATCATAATTGTGTAAGACATTAATCGAAGATAATTGTGCTTCAGGATTTAATTTCTTGATTTCAAAATTACCATTACCGTCATTCATCACGATAATAGAACTCATATAGTTGGCTTTCTTGACGACCGAGCGCTCTATAATTTCTTTGCTAAATAAATCCACTAAACCTTTTGTTGCGAACTCAGAGTGTAAAAGGTTTTTCTTCTTTAAACCTGGCATTTGGTCTGTCAAATCTCTTTTTACAAATACAGTCCTGTCTTTGCCGTCTTTTCTTGTAGTAATCAATTTTTCAACCGCACCGTTATCATCAAAGTCATTAATCCATAGGAATAGCGGAGATTCTTGACTCGCTTTTAAGGAGAAATTTTCTCCGATATTTCCAAGAACTAAATCATTGTTGCCGTCCTTATCAATGTCTATTGAAGTGACGGATTGCCACCAACCTGAGTATTCGTCCAACTTAGAAGGAATGATATTGAATTTTCTACCGTCAAAAGATAAAATCTTAGGAGACATCCACTCCCCTACTAATATTAACTCTTTACCTTCATTTGGTAATATGTCCGCCCAAACAGCATCTGTCACCATTCCCGCCAGAGACAATTCAGGAACAACCTCTTTCGTTACATCAAAAAATTGCCCTTTGCCGTCATTGGCATAGATATAACTACCGGGACTAACACCATACTCTCCGGGCAGAGAACGCTTGCCTACAAACAAATCTAAATCACCGTCATTGTCAATATCAAAAGGGATAATTTTTGAAGTATTTAAAGCAACTTTTGGTAAGGCATTAAAGTTAATTTCAAATTTGCCATTCGTATTGATATACAATCTATCTCGAAAAGCTCTTTTGTTGTAAGTGACATTATTTCCTCCACTACCTACTATCAAATCTTGGTCGCCGTCACCGTCTGCGTCAAAAAATACTGCTTCGGTATCTTCAAATGCTTTAAATTTTGCGAAGTATTCGACTTGCTGAGGGACGTATTTTTCTCCTGTATTTCGATATAAAATAGGCGTTTGATTCGTCGCACCACCAATGTATAAATCTTCTAATCCGTCTCCGTCAAAATCACCTTTGGCAACGCAAGGTCCTTCTTTTGATATCTCTGTAGGGATATTTCTTTCGTAGTAAAAATCTATATAATCATCTTCTTCGTGTGCTTGAAAGTCATGTTTCACACGCGTAAATAGTGGTTTTATAGCTTTATTAGTATTCTGTCCTTTATAGGTTTTGTTGGAGTCGTAGACTAATGAATTGTATGTTCCTGCTGAAACGTTTTTAAATGTCTGATACTTTTGATTTGGCCAGACAACTACGACAGAATCTACTTGCTCATTCTGTCCCAAACCAAACACCATTTTATAGTCTATCGACGACTGAAAACCTCTCGACGGAATTAATTCCTTGAAGAAAATGGAACTCTCTTGATGCACGTAAACCTTTGAACCTACCGCAAATTTATTCTGTCCTTTATAACTAAGCGTAATGCCAGCAAAGGCGTTTTTGCTATTATTTTTAAAGAGTTGAGCGGGTTGATTGACATTGTTGACGACTAAGTCCAAATCACCATCATTATCTAAATCACCGTAAGCAGCACCATTAGAAAAAGTCGCTTTGTTAAAACCAGTTTTTTGTGATTGCTCTTCAAATCTTAGATTACCATTATTTCTGTAAAACTTATTGACAAGAGGTTGAGAAGGCATCCGAGAGATGATAGAATCTACTTTTCCCTTTGTGCCACTTAATACCATTTTTTGAATAATATCATTGGCGAAAAAATCAATAAAATCTTGGTCGATGACATCATTTAAAATTCCGTTACAAACGAATAAATCATTAAAGCCATCGTTATCGCCGTCAAACATCAACGCGCCCCAACTCCAATCAGAAGCCGCTACATCTGCGTAAAATGCTATTTCTTTAAATTCTCCTGACCCGCTATTCAACTGCATCGTATTGTGCATGTATTGATTGTAAAAACCATTTTGGGTCTTTATTTTTTTGATGTTGATGTTATCAAAAGTCGTCGTTGTTTTTAATCTATATTCATCATCTGGCAACATATCCGTCACGAAAATCTCTGGGCTTCCGTCATTATTGATATCTGCCATATCTGCCCCCATAGACGAGTGAGAAATGTGGTTAATGCGTTTCTCTAATTCCTCAGAAAACGTACCATCTCCTTGATTGATATAAAGATAATCTCTCTCGAAAAAATCATTAGATACATAGATATCAGGTAGATTATCATTATTGACATCGCCAATCGTTGCCCCCAAACCAAAACCTATCAAACTACCGTAAATACCAGCTGCTTCACTCACATCAGTAAACACACCTTTGTCATTTCTAAGCAGTCGGTCTCCCCCGCCTTTTAGAAAATCAGCCACGGGCCAATCTTCCGCGCGTAAATCTCTTTTATTGCTGTAATTAAGCGTATTGACGGGAATAAAACTATTGTTTAATAAATACACATCAAGGTCACCATCTAAGTCATAATCGAAAAAAGCAGCGTGCGTAGAATAGTCGTTTTGGTCTAACTGATAAATATTGGCTTCGTCTATAAATGTGTTATTCCCTTGATTGATAAACAAGGAATTCTTTTGGTCTGTCCCTTTTTTTGCCCCTGCATTACACACATAAATATCCAGTAATCCATCTGCATTAATATCAATCATCGTCACGCCTGTACTCCACTTCTCTGACAGGGTAATTCCTGCTGATTCCGAAATATCTTCAAATTGCAAATTGCCCTTATTTAAGAACAATTTATTCTCTCCAAGATTGGCAGTCAGATACACATCTGATAAGCCATCATTATTTATATCACCAATCGCAACTCCTCCCCCATTATAATAATTTCGATAATTGAAAATATTGAAATCTGCTGTATTGACAATGTTATTTGTAAAATCCAAGCCTGATTCTTCCTTTTCCAACTCCGTAAATAAAGTAGCCCCTGTGTATTCCACAGGATGGACCTCGTCCTTTGTTTCCTTCTGACAAGCAGAAAAAGAAAAGAGAAAGACGAAGAAACAGATGTAATATGTAGTTTTGTACAGCACCTAAGCGATTTTAAGGTTCAATAATAAAAGTAGGTTTACCAATTTATCTATTGAGCGACTTTTAAAATTTTCAAAGGACCATTATTCTGAGCAACAATAATTGCTTTCTGGTCCTTGATAGTAATAGGTTTTATATATTTTACTTGCCCTTTTAACGGGGAATTTTTCATATTGAGATACGTAAATTTATTCTCTCCATTATTTAACAAAACGGAACCGTTTTCAGCATCATATCTACCCATTTGTACATTACAATTGTAGAAGTTACCTCCTGGAACCAAATCCGTTTTTCCGTCTCCATTCACATCGCCAAACCAACCCGCACAGTAAGAAGTATATTGCATATCGATTGGTAAGTCAGCAAGGCTAAAATTGCCTTTACCATCATTCAAAAACAAACTGCTTTTAAAATAATTCGCTTCAAACACAGTTGCCTTTGCCATTTTCTCCTTTCCAAAAATATCTGCAATGTCTGCGCGCGCAAAGTCTTTCGCGTATAGATACTTCTTTTTGAGAGCAGGCATCTGCTTTTCGAGTTCGGCAAAGCTATTAAAAGGTATCTCCTTGCCATCTACATAATAACTGAGAATTTGTTCCTTCTTTTCATTGTCATCAAAATCGTTAAAGTACATTTTGACGGTTTGATTATCACTTAACTTAAGGCGAGAATTTTCTCCTAAATTACCCGCAAAAACATCTAAATCTCCATCATCGTCCACATCTTCCACTACCAAATTATTCCACCAGCCTTTCAATTCCGTAAGGTTTCCTTCTTCAAATGTCGAATAGTCATTATAAAGAACTTTGATACCTTCCCACTCTAGTGCAATCACCAAGTCTTTGATGTTGTCTCCATTCATATCCGCCCATTCTGCATCTCGTACAAAACCAATACGACTTAAACCTGACAACCACTTTTCACTGACATCCGTAAAGTTACCTTTGCCATCATTTTCGAGTAAAAAGCTCTGTGGTATTATCCCATAATCCCAAGGTGTCGCACGTCCACCGAAGAACAAATCAATGTCTCCGTCATTGTCCATATCCTCTGCAACAACACAAGATGCCGTTGTATGAAATTTTTCAAAAGCGTCTACATTTCGAACTAAATTACCTTGATTGTTTTTGTAAAGAATAGGTTTTGTAAATTCGCTATTTAGTCGGTATTCATTTCCTCCAGTCGCGATGATGAGTTCTTTAAAACCATCCCCATCCAAATCCGCAAAAACCGCATCAACCTCTTCATAAATACTATCCTTTTCAGCTCCTTGTAAAGCTTTTTCGATAAACGTCCCGTTAGACTGTTGAATATAGAGTTTGTTTCTCTTACGCTTTGCAGAGCCTGTGAAAAAGTCATCTAATCCATCATTATTAATGTCCCCGACTGCCAAGGCTGGTCCGTCCGTCGAATTACTAAATGGAATAAGTGGCTCCCGATTAAACTCAATAAAAGGATTCTCTTTGTGACTATGAGAAACACCAGATGCTTCTGTAATATCCTCTAAGTCAATATCCTGAATCTCGTTTGTGAATGTATGCTTTGGAAGGCTATTTGAATACTCAAATGATACGGCACTGCCTTCTCCTTCTGTATAAGCTTTCGTTTCTGTTTCTCCAGTATTCCAGATAAGTTGAACCGAGTCCAAATCTGCTTTTGGAATAATAATTTGAGCTAACATAGAAGATTGAAAACCTCTGGTAGAATAATATTCTTGAACTTTCGCTTGTCCTTTGTAGTAAGAAATAATCTTTGAACCAATACCGTCTGGATTGGCTTTACTTCCTTTTAATTTTATGCGTACACTTTCCTTGCCTTTCGAGTTGTTTTCATACAAAAATGCCTTTTGATTTATATTATTACAAATCAAATCAAAATCTCCATCATTATCAAAATCGGCATAGGCTGCACTATTAGAATAACTGATGTCCTGATTTTGAATAATATCCTTCAGGTCCTCGAATTTACTATCGTTCCCTCCTAAGTAAAATTTATTAGGTAGTTTGATTTCTGGTATTTTTTCTAGTGCACTTAAATCATTTTTCTCTAAATGATTCGTCTGTATTTTGTATTGAATATCATGACCAGAGATAAAATTAATATAGTCAATGTCATTCATCCTTTTAGGAATACCATTAGAAATAAACAAGTCTTTCTGACCGTCCATATCAAAATCAAATAACAAGGGCGACCAAGACCAATCTGTCGCATGAACACCTGCGTAAGATGCTATCTCTTTAAAAGTACCGTTTCCTTGATTGAGTTGTAAAGCATTTTTGGCGTATTGGTGATTGTAGCCATAACCTAACTTAAAATTGAAAATACCTAATGCATCCTCCCCTTCTGAAGATTTCAGAATAAATGGGTCTTCGGGTAGCATATCAAGTGAGACGATATCTTGATATCCGTCCGCGTTTACATCTGCAATATCGACTCCCATTGAGAATCGACTCGTATGTTTTACTTGGCTTTCAGCCTTGTCTATAAATGTCCCGTCACCTTGATTGATGTAGAGATAATCGTTTTCGTGGAAATCATTTCCCACATAAATATCTGGATAGCCGTCATTATTCAAATCACCAAATGCCAATCCAAGTCCGTATCCAATAACATTGCTATGAATACCAGATTCTTTCGTTACATCAACAAAAGAGTTATTATCATTTCGGTAGAGTCTGTCGCCAGACTTGAGGTCGTAAGTACCTAAAAATTCTTTTCTCTGCCCAAATGTACCATTGTGATGCAAAGAGTGATTCATTAAGAAAAGGTCTAAATCACCATCTAAATCGTAATCAAAAAATCCCGCTTGCGTACTAAACCCTTTAAAGTCTAGACCATATTTTTCAGCCTCTTCTTTGTATAGAGGATTGTTATTTTCATCTAAACCTTGACAGATGAATAATTTGTTGTTAGAATCAAGTTCTCGATAATCTCCCACTTGTGAGAGATAGATATCTAAAAATCCATCTTGATTTATATCTGCCAAAGCAACGCCTGTTGTCCAGCTTTTTTCGCCACCATCCACTTTTGAGACAGCACTGACATCCTCAAATTGTAAATTTCCCTTATTGATATAAACCGCTTCTTTCTCTAGGTTAGAAGAAAGAATAATATCAATTAAATCATCATTGTTCAAATCTCCAACAGCGACACCGCCACCGTTGTAGTAATACATGTAGTTGAAAATATTTAAATCTATTTCGATAGGTAAGTCATTAGAAAACTCAATATTAGACTTATCGGATGAGACAACAGAAAATAGATAATCTTTATTGGATTCCTCTTGACAACTTGTTAGGAAGAGGAGAAATAAAAATGCAAAAAGTATAGGCAGCTTTCTCAAAAACATTTTTGATTTTTAAACTATTTAACAGTAAAAATTGGTTAAGCACGAAGAAAATAGAGAAAGAGAAGAGGATAAAATCTAAAATTCTTATCGATAGAAGTGCTTAAAAAATAAACAACTTCATTATGGATTTTCATCCACAATGAAGCTGCTTATTCATTAAGATGTCATGAGTAGTCTATCAATTATTACATTTGACAAACCACTTAAACTTAAAACTTAAAGTAAACTTGGTTTAGTAACCGTCGTTTTGCTTTAGGTTAGGGTTTGAAGCCAATGAACCTGAAGGAATCGGGAAAACTAATCTTTCCGAACCTGAAGCACCACCTTTTTCTTGCCATGCATCTAAGAACTTACCAAAACGAAGTAAATCAGTTCTTCTGAAACCTTCCCAGTAAAATTCTCTACCTCTTTCTGCAATCATGATGTCTGCATCGATAGAAGATAATGCAGAAGTACCACGTGAAGCTCTGATTTCATTAACAATAGCTAATGCTCCAGCAGAGTCACCATTTCTCATCAATGCCTCAGCTTTCATCATAAGAACGTCAGCATAACGGTAGTAAACATAATCGTTATCAACGTTGTCACCATTGTTATAATCAATTGGGTACTTAACAACACGGATACCTGTTACTTCTAGGTTAGAACCAGTCTCAGACAATGCAACCTCTGGAGTAAATGCTAATGGATTACCATTTCTGTCTTCCAATGCATTACCTTCTTGGTCAACTTGTTGTCCAACAAGGAAACCTGCTCTGATACCAGATACTTCTGTCATACCTGCGTATTCTGCACCTTTACGAAGGTCATCATCATCAAACGCAGAGTAGAAATCACCTAAAGTAGCAAAACCATTCCATCCAGAAGGGTTTTGGTTATAGTGTAAAGAACAGAACCATCTTGATCTTACGCTATTACCTGCTCCACCATTTACACCACCTACGTTTTCAGCAGTCCAGATGTTTTCTGTAGAGATTGCATCATTGTTAGGTGCGAAGTTATCGTAGTAGTTAGTAGCCAAAGAGTAGCTGCCACTGTTGATGATTTCATCAGCAAGAGCAATTACAGCATTCATATCACCAGCATCAAAAGTCGGTGCAGCTCTATTAAGGTACATACCTTTGTTTAGAAGAGTTTTCATCTTCAAAACTTTAGCAGCATCTTTGTTTGCACGATTTACTGGTGCAGCTGGCAAATCAGCCATGATAGCATCCACCTCAGAAAGAATTAAATCAATTGCTTCTTGTGAACTTAATACACTTGCATCTTCTAAAAGAGAAGTTCCCTCTTGTCTGTAAGGTACTTGTCCCCAACCGTCTAACACAGAACTAACTGCAAAAGCTCTAATCATACGAGATTGTGCTGCTACATCAGCAGTAGGCTCAAATTGTAACAAGTTAGTAGTTGCAAAAACGATTTGAAGTAACTCACTGAATGTACCACGTAAGAAATCGTGGTCTGCATCCCAAGAGTGGTTGTGAAGACTTCTCCAGATACCGTTATCATCCCAGTCACCACCACGAGTGGGTCCTAGTACTGCATCACCAGTATGCTCTTGAGCAGCCCAAAGTCTAGACTGGTCTTGGTAAGGCAAAATCATTGAACTATAAACACTCTGCAATAATGCAGTTGGATCAGGCTTTTCAGTTTCTGGAAGATCCTCGCGGAGCTCTTCCGTTAAGTCCGTACATGAACCTACTGATAAAGCGATAAAGAATAAAAAAAGATATTTTTTCATTATTTAAAATTTATGTATTTTTGGCTGTTCCTCTCAACTATATAAGAGAAACAGCCAAAGAAGGATTTTATTAGAATGATGCGTTAACACCGAACAAGATAGTTCTTGCCGATGGGAAAGGAATGTACTCAATACCTGAAGATGGAACACCATTTCTCAAGTTTACAGTATTTACCTCTGGGTCAAAACCTGTATAATCAGTGATGATTAATAAGTTCTGTCCTGTCAAAGAAATTCTAACATCTCTTAAAGAGCTAATTTTTCCAAAAGAGTAAGATAAAGTAGCATTCGCTAATTTAGTAAAGTTTCCGCTTTCCAAATATCTTGAAGAAGACGAAATTGGATTTGCTGTACTTTCTAATGGAGTACCACCGATTAAGTTAGCATCAACGTTTCTGTTACCTAAGTTAGTAATTGGAATAACAGACATTGCAGTGTTGTTGTACAACATGTGTCCATAAGCGCCATTCCAGTTCATACCAAAGTTCAAGTCACCTGCTTGGATACCGAATGTTACACCTAAGATTACGTCTGCATTCGGGTCTCCTG
Source organism: uncultured Saprospiraceae bacterium (assembly GCA_937923465.1). Classification (GTDB taxonomy): domain Bacteria; phylum Bacteroidota; class Bacteroidia; order Chitinophagales; family Saprospiraceae; genus JAHDCG01. The sequence goes on along the minus strand of CALDUB010000449.1, from coordinate 14,709 downwards.
CCTCAATAAGTGCACCGTCGTTTGCATAAATGCTCGCTCCAGTCTCATCCAAACCTTGGAAATCTCTAACAAAGTAAGTATTCAATGGTTTACCGTCTACGTGCTTTTGAACGAAAGCTCCAGAAGAACCTTGACCAAATAAGTTACCCGTAAGGATATCTGGACCGTCGTAGTTTCTCAACTCATTCTGTAAGAAAGATACGTTAGCACCAAGAGTTACTCTTAAAGCACTTTGTTCAACGATAACACCATTAAGTCCAACCTCTACACCAGTATTTACCAACTCTCCGTCGATATTTTTCCAAGCTCTAATCGGTGGGCCAGGCTCTTGTACGAATGGGTCTAATAATAAATTATCAGTCGTTCTGTTGTAATATTCGATAGAACCAGAAAGTTTGTAATCCAAAATAGCAAAGTCTAAACCTACGTTAAACGTAGAAGACTCTTCCCACTGTAAATCTGGGTTACCGATGTTTTCTTGAGAAATACCACCATTTGTGTCTAAACCAAATCTATCTTGAGATGAACCTGCAGGAAACTCTTGGTTACCTGTTTTACCCCATCCTGCTCTCAATGCTAAGTCATCAAACAAATCGTTGTCCTCTAGGAAACCTTCGTTGATGATATTCCAACGTCCTGCAAATGAAGGGAAGATACCGTAACTGTTGTTCGCACCAAACTTAGTAGAACCATCGGCTCTTACTGTAGCTGTAACATCAAATCTTTCTCCGATACCAAATGCTGCTCTTGCAAAGTAAGATTGCAACTCATTAATTGGTTCAGCAAAAGAAGATACACTTCTGTTGTCGTTGTTTGAGTTCTGTAATACATTTGATAAATCAAATCCAGCTGGTACATCATCAAATCCAATTCCTGCAAAAGCAAAACCTTTGAAATCAAATTTTTGATATTCGTAACCTGCTAACAAATTCATAGTAATGTTGTCAGACAAATCAGTATTGTAGTTAAGCGTGTGAACATTCACAGTAGTTAACAATTGATTGTTTGAAAGACCTGCAAGACCTAAACCTTGGATACCTTCAATGTTGATATCTTTAGAGATACTACCTCTAGTAGTACCAGTACCATAGTTTACACCAAATCTGTAACGGTATGTCAAGTCCTTCGTAATTTTTACGAAAGGAGAAACACTTGCTAAAATGTTAGTTGTGTTTGCAACTTCATCATATGCAGCTAAGTACTGAAGAGGATTGATAGTCGTTGCACCAACACCTGTGTTATTAACACCTGTTGTGAACTCATCACCAGTCATCAATGGAATAGTTGGATTCCACTGTAATGCCTGACCTACCAAGTTTCCTGTAAAACCAGCATTTGTAGAAATCGGAGCAATGTTTTCCGTAGCATGAGAAGATGTCAAAAACACATCTACACCAGCATTGTCATTTAACATGTCAAAGCTAGAGTTTAATGTAGCTGTATATCTCTTGATACCTGATTCTTTAACAATACCTTCTACATCTTGGTAACCAGCAGAAAATCTTACTCTGTGGTCTTCACCACCTGTACCAACTGAGAAGTTGTACTGTTGAGTAGTACCTGCTTGAAGAATTGCGTCAAAAGCATCTGAAGAAGCTCCACCGTCACCAGTTGTGATTCCGTAATCTCTAAGAGCTGTACGGTATTCATCTCCAGTTAAGATGTCATACTTGTTTAAGATAGTACTTGAACCTACTGTTGCATTAAAGTTAACATCTAATTCTCCTTTTCTTGCTTTCTTTGTTGTTATCAAGATAACACCATTCGAACCTCTCGATCCGTAAATAGCAGCAGAAGATGCATCCTTTAATACTTCGATAGAAGCAATGTCACTTGGATTAAGGAAATTCAAAGGGTTTGAATTTGCAATATTTCCAACAACGTCATTTGAAACAAGACCTGCTTTTGCAGTCCGTCCGTCCAATGGTACACCATCTACTACATATAAAGGATTTGCTCCAGAACGAATAGAGTTGTTACCACGGATTTTTACCGTAGCTTGACCACCTGGCTGACCACTATTGTTAGTGATGTTTACACCTGGTACACGACCTTGAAGTAATTGGTCAGCAGAAATAACAACACCTTGGTTGAAGTCTTCTTCTTTCAAAGAAGCAACTGAACCTGTTACATCACGTTTTCTTACGGCACCATAACCGACGACAACGATTTCGTCTAATGTTGCTCCTGCACTTAGGGCAACGTTCAGGACATCTCCTGTAATAGCGATTACTTGAGTCTCGTAACCAGTGTATGAAAATTCAAGAGACTCTACGCCTGCTGGTATTTTCACAGAATAGCTACCGTCGATGTCAGTAATTGTTCCTGTTGATGCTCCTTTAGCAATAACAGAAGCGCCGATGAGGGACTCATTATTCTCTGCATCTGTTACGATACCTGTTATTGTTTTCTGCGCGAAGGAGAAAACAGCAAAAGATAACATAAGGATCACAGTAAAACTGAGCTTGCTTATTAGTTTTTTCATTTTGAATTTAATGTTTTGAAGAGAGCGTTAAAAGTTAATTTTTCTTCAGATTTTAAATTTTAATTTCGACTTATCACTGTAAACTTAAGATAAATTCCTTATAAAAAAAATAGCATTCAATATTTTTTTTTACGGTAATTACCGTAAACGTTTACGGTAAGTTAGATTTTACCTAAATTTGCATTTCGTATAAAAAAAAACCTAAAATTTGAGCAAAAGAACAAAACTTAAAGACATTGCAGATAGATTGGGCGTATCAATTACAACTGTATCTAGAGCATTAAATAATAAGGCAGATATTAATGACGAAACTAAGAGAGAAATCCTAGAATTAGCTCGTCAGTTAGAATACCGTCCTAATTCTCTAGCTATTTCTCTAAGAAGAAACAATACTGTCCCTTTAGTAGGTGTCATCTTACCCATCATCAATCATTATTTCTTTGCAACTGTCTTAAAAGGAATAATGTCTAAAGCGCACCTGCACAACTCCTTAATAATAGTTGGAGAGTCTCTACAGGATGAGAAAAAAGAAAAAAAGATACTTAACCAGTTTATGGACCAAGGAGTAAGTGGAATTATTATAGCCCCTGCTCGAAATAGTAATTTTGAGGAAAACATTATTCCTATCTTGCACAAAAGAATTCCTGTTGTAGTTATAGATAGGATGTATGATAACTATAAAGGGAACTATGTATTGACTAATGATTATAATGCTGCACACAAAGCTGTTCAGCATTTATTAGACAATGGGTACAAAAAAATAGCACATATTGGTAGTGTAGATGATAAATCTATCGGTACAGAACGAAAAAGAGGATATATCGCTGCCCTTCATCAAGCAAAAATAGATATAAATGAGGATTACATTATATTAAATGACATAGATAACCCAGATTTAGCTATCGAAAAAGGTTTTAATGCTACAGCTAAATTATTTGAACTGCCAAATCCTCCAGATGCTATCTTTGCAGTAACAGACGATGTAGCAATAGGTGTGATTGAGTATGCAAAAGAAAATAATATCTCTATACCTGATGATTTGGGGCTTGTAGGCTTTAGTAATGCTAAAATGTCTAACTACATTCGTCCTCGCCTTACGACTATTGAGCAAAACGGTTTTGCCATGGGACAATTGGCTTTTGATTTTTTTAATAAAGCCTCTTCTTCAAATGGAGAAGTATTTCAAAAAAGCTTTGAGTTAAATCTGATAGTTAGAGAGTCGAGTGTTCAAAAGAGTGAAGTATAAAAACAACAAGAACTTATTTCAAACTCCTTATTTAAAATTTAAAACAACTTCAATACATATTCATTGATGATTAGAACATTAAAGATTAGTACTTTCATTCTTTTAGTCTTTTTAGCTATAACGAGCTGTAAGCAAGAGAATCCAAACTGGAAAGTCGAAGCAAAGAAAGCCAACGACATGCATGCATCTATGCAGCAGTTGACGGATGTTATTGTTCATGATATATTTTCACCTCCAGTTGCTGCTCGTATATATAGTTATGCTAGCATTGCGGCTTATGAAGGTTTGAGACATGACTATTCAGAGTATAAAACTCTGGTTGGTCAATTAAATGAACTAAAAGAACTACCACAGCCAGTAGCTGGTGAGGAGTATTGCTTTCCTTTGGCGAGTATGCAAGCGTTTACTACAGTAGGTAAGGCTCTGATTTTCTCTGAGGATAAAGTAGAGGACTATCAGCAAAAGTGCTACAAAGAGTTTGAAAAAATCAATATGCCAGAGGATGTTTATAAACGTTCTATCACTTATGGTGATGAGTTGGCAAAATCTATTCTCGCCTGGGCAGACAGCGACATGTATAAGCAAACCCGTACTTATCCTAAGTATAGTATTACAGATGACCAAGAGATGTGGAAACCGACGCCACCGGACTATATGGATGGTATCGAACCTCATTGGCGAGAGATTCGCCTCATGGTTTTAAAAAGTGCAAACCAATTTTCACCTAAACCGCCTACTGAGTTTAGCTTAAATCCCGATAGTCAATTTTACAAGGAAACAATGGAGGTTTATAATGCTCTGCAAACGGCTGATGCCAAGGATTTGGAAGAACGTAAGGCTATTGCAAAATTTTGGGACTGTAATCCTTATGTCTCTACTCACCGAGGACATGTTATGTTTGCTACAAAAAAGATAACACCAGGTGGACACTGGATGGGTATTACCAAGATAGTTTGTCAAAAGGAAAATGCTGATATGATGCAAACGACAGAAGCATATACACGTGTTAGTATTGCTCTAATGGATGCATTTATTGCTTGTTGGGATGAGAAATACCGTTCTAATCTAGTGCGTCCAGAAACTGTGATTAATGAAAGTATTGATGAAAACTGGCGCCCTCTCTTACAGACGCCCCCATTTCCAGAGCATACTAGCGGTCATAGTGTCATATCGCGTGCATCTGCCGTGACCTTAACGGAACTATTTGGAGACAACTATTCTTTTATTGATGATACAGAAGAGGCTTATGGTTTGCCTGTTCGTAATTTCAACTCATTTTATCATGCTTCTGAAGAGGCCGCGATTAGTCGTCTTTATGGTGGTATTCATTACCGACCAGCTATTGACTTTGGAGTGGAGCAAGGACAAAAGATAGGTGAGTTCATTGTACAAAAATTAGATACACATTAATTCTTTCTGATTTTTAGCAGAAAAAGCTCTTTACATAAAATTGTAAAGAGCTTTTTTATTTTGACTTGCTCCCCTACTCTATTTAAACAGAATATTATCTAATTGATTGTGAAAGCTTAACTTTGCCACATTTACTGCATTAATCATTAACACATATACTGCAATTATGTGTGTTTCCTGAAATTATTAGTTCACGAAAGCTTTTAATTTATACACAAAAGTGTATTTGTGTATAAGCACATATACTGCAACTATGCAAATAATTAATTTAAATCTAGCTAATTTTGTTTCTAAGGATTAAAAATACTCTCCAAATGAATTTAAAAGTTAAATAGAGATATTTTAAGCTAAAAAAATCACTTGTTCCATACATTATAAAATAAAAATCTATTAATGCTTAAAAGCGCTCTAAATAAAAATAATCAATTAAAAATAATAGCCTAAATTTTACACAAATACACATTGCAGTATATGTTCATGATACTTTTCGATTAACTAATCTTTATTTTTAACACAAATGTATAAATGTGTAATTAATCATTGCAGTATATGTGTAAAATAGAACTCCATTATGGTCTTGACTAAAGCGAAACTGCAATACTGCAATGGTCATTGCAGTATTTGACTAACTAGTTAAAATAATTAAATTATGCTTATCGCTGTTAAATGAATTGTGTACATAAACAGGGCTGAAATATATTTTATTTTTGTGGTTATTTGACAAATCCCGTGAAATGTGATTGAGAAAAAATGACGAATTCTATTGTGTACGCATTCAGGGTTCTTCTTTTTTTTATAAAAAGTCCTAAACCTTATTTTAAGACTTTTTAAGTTTTAGTTACTTTTAGTACTACTTTATATCTTTAGAGCTTATTAATTATTATATTAGTATCTTTGTAAAATATTGATTATCAGTTTTTTACAATTGAAAAGCGGTATGCTTTTTTTTTCTATCGTGTACATAAACAGGGTAGATCGTGTACGTAAACAGGGTTTATTGTGTACATGAACAGGGTAGGTCGTGTACGTAAACAGGGAATCGTGTACATGAACAGGGTTTTAATACTCTATCGTGTACATTTTCAGGGTTTAAATCTATGAATTCCTTTATCACTCTATTTCAGGTTAAAAAAGAATAATTATAATGTCAAATTTAGCTTGATTCTATCTTTACGAAGCAAAGAAGACAGATATAAGAGGAGAAATTTTAGCTCATTGTGTACATAAACAGGGTTGTATTTCTTCCATTGTGTACGTAAACAGGGTAATATCTATATTTTTATAGAATAGTGTACATCTTTTTTTTTGACGTACACTATTATCTCTATACTTTTACTCTATGAATACCAAAGATACTTTGAGCAGTGACTTAGTCGCTCGCATTGAGAACACACTTATCTACGGGGCAAAATATAAACTACTCCCCCGAGAGCAAAAAATAGTACTCTACTTAATCAGTAAAATAGACCCGCGTTCAGACCGGTTTCACGAGCAAGTTGTGAGCGTAAAAGAACTAGAGCAACTGCTAAAAACAGAGGGAACAAAATGGGGAGGTCTTTATGAGGAAATGAAATCCTTTAAAAAACGCATTGTCCGAAAAGGCTTAGAATTTGAGTCTGACATATTAATCGATGGAAAGCCATTTAGTGGTTACATCAGCTGGTTTCAGAGTATTATTCCCATTCTTAATGAGTCTAATGAAGTTTGTCTAGAGTTTATGTTTTCTGAAAAATTGAGACCCTTCCTATTGCAACTCAAAGAATATACAAGAATTGATTTGAATGAGATATTACCTCTCAAATCAGGCTTTTCTATTAGATTACTACAGGTTTTTAGGGCACATTTAAACAGAATGGCACGTCATGAGCGTGAAAGCCACCTTTCCTATCCTATTGAAGATTTCAAGGCATTATTGGACATAAGTGATAGTTATAAAGACTTTCGTAATCTGCGCAAAAGGGTTTTAGATGTAGTGGTAAAGGAGATTAATGAAAAGACGAGTGTAGATGTCCGAATGGATTTTCAACGTGCAGGTAGAAAGGTTGTATCTATTGAGTTCTTTTTGAAAGACAAAGACCGTCCGAAGGTAATTGTACCTAAATTATCTATTGACAATCTATCCTTTGCCCGTTTGAAGGCCTATGAAATACTGGTAGAATACGGTGTAAATGAAGGGATAGCATTAAAACAAATACTGCCTCGATTAAAAAGTAGCGAAGCTGAGGGTTTTGAAGATATGTGGATTGAAGAATGTCTGCGAATTTTTAAGTTAAAAGGTAAGGGAGATGTTGGTGCCTTTGTTAATTGGTTTTTGAAATTAAAAGTTTTTGAACAAGGAGACCACTTTGCTACAATTATGGAATCATTACAAAAACGTAAGAAGAAACTACAAAAAGACCGTCCAGATGCATGGCATAATCGCTTGGAAGCTAAGAAAATGAGTGCAGAAGAATTTCGAGAGACCAAACTTGGTTAATATCACACATTTACTGCAATGTGTAAATGTAAATTTATTGCATTGTGTATTTGTACTTTGCAGTAAAAGGGTGTATGTTTGCATTTTACAATATTATTATTAAACAACTGTTGAGGAAAACATATTGAATACTGGACGAAATTCTGGTGCATGATATTTCTTGTTGTGCAAACAAAATAGGTCAATCCAATTCATGAGTATATCTTTCCTCTCATTACTCAATTTACTATGACCATAGGCGTTTCAAATCTAAAAGGAGGCGTAGGTAAAACTACAATTGCACAAAACTTGGCAGTATGTCTTGCTCATTTAGAATACAAAGTATGTATTATAGATACAGATACCAATCAAAATTCCATGGAGTGGTTTGATGCTCGTAGTGAGGATTTGCCAGAAATAATGGTGGTATCTGTCACTGATAAAGGCTTAAGTAAATCTGTTAAGAAATTTTCAGAAACGAATGACTTTATCATCATTGATGGTACACCAAGTTTAACGGATATTGCTACACGTATCATATTGGCTTCAGATATTTTGCTTATTCCGATGCTTCCGTCTGCACATGATTTCAGAACGTTGAAATTATTTTTTGCACGTTACGAGCAAGCATTAGAATTTAGAGATACAATTCCTGCCTATTTTATTCTCAATCAATATAATGACCGGGTAAAATTGGATAGGGAAATCCATGGTTTACTTGCGGAGCAAGATGCAGGCTTATTAAAAACGACATTAAAAAAGCGTGTTGTATATAAAAGTGCAGCAGTGGATGGAATGGGCGCGTATGAGTATGATGACCCAAAGGCAAAAAAAGAAATGTTTGAGCTAACAAAAGAAGTACTAGAGCTTGTAGAAAACATTACAGCACAGTAGTAGGGTAGGGGAGCGAAGATTACAAATTACTAAAAAAAATATTATGGCAAAAAGACAGGCAAACTTATCAAACCTATCAGGTCTCAAAAAACCTGTTATAAATAGAACAAAAACAATAGCGGTCATTAATCTCGATGAAGAGAAAGCGGTAACTGAAATAAGAAGAGAAGCTGCCAAAATCAAAGAACCAACTCGACGCGTCACTGTAGATGTGCCAGAGGGCTTGCACCGGTCATTAAAAATTTTGTGCTTAGACAAACGCATGTCTATGAAAGATTTATTACTCAGTGCTGCGCAGGAGTATTATAAAGATGAGTTACAGTGAGTAGATATCTTTAAAACTATGATTTACAAACCACACGCACAATTTGTAATAGGATATGGGAAAAAAGAAAGCACAAAATTTTGAAGTACAAGGTGTTAAAATAGAAATTAATGAGAAGGATTACATCTCATTGACTGACATTGCAAAAGGACAATCAGATAAAAGACCATCTGTATTGATTGGTGCTTGGTTACAAAATCAGAAAACCTTGCAATTCTTAGAAGCTTGGGAAACTGTACACAACGAAAATTTTAAAGGTGACTATATGGTGACCTTTAGAATGGAAGCTGCTGATGTAAGGTCGAATATCACTCCTAAAAAATTTATTGATGAGACGGGTGCCGTCGGTCTGATTAGTAAGCAGGGGAGACATGGAGGCACTTATGCGCACAAAGATTTGGCTATTGCCTTTTGCTACTGGATAAATCCTACTTTTCAAGTTTACTTTATTAAAGAATTTGAACGTCTGAAAAGTAAAGAGATTAGAGAAAATACGAAGCGTTTTGCATGGAACAAAGTACTCAACTCAGCTTTAGAAATTCATTCTATTGCCCAGATGGTACAAGAATTAGACAGTGAGGAAGAATAAAGCTTAGGAACGCTAGCCTGTCAGTTCCTTTGCTAAATCATTGATAATGCTCAATGAATACTGATAAAAATGTACTCTTTGCTGCGTTGTATCTAAATCAAATTCTAATTCTCCGAGACGCATTTGTTCATCAGATTTATAGCGCTTCTTACGGTACTCTTTTTCATCAGTAGGAGAGTGTGGCTTGTTCATGACTTCTATATTTGAAAAGTTACGTGGACGCAAATTTCCATTTTTTTGAGCCATGATGCTACTGTGTTGCTACCTAATATTCCATAAATCTCTGTTAACTCATCCATGGACGCTGAAGATGCAAAATATGTCCGTATTATTTCCTTTTTTGTCCGATTACCATAGTAAGGTCGTTTCTGTCCTTTTTTAATCTAAATCCACTATTAGTAGTCCGGTCTTTTTGGGACAATACAATTTTTGAATTATTTTACTTAACATAATATAATTTATAGTAAAATTGAATTGTCATGAAATGGGTTAATACCAAAATTCTAAATCGATGAAAATCAATGATTTATCACAAGATATCAAAAATCCTAAAACAGGAAAAATACTTGCCCGTCTTAAAAGAACGGACGGGCTAATATTAACTTTTAGGGATTCATTATGTATCTACTCTTCGTGAAAAATTGTTTTCAGTGGTAGTCTTCTAATTTCAAATCTGTCTCTTAATTGTGTCAATTTTTTTCAGGACTATTCATTTTATATGATATTTTTTTCAGACAAGCTCTAAAATCAGAAAGGCGGATAGGCATGTTTCTAAGTCTCTAGGTAAATGCTTAGTTGTCTATCGTTTTAGATAAAAGAATAAGATAAACTAAAAAGATACGAGGAGACAAACATCTGGTATGAGCAGACAATTTTTAAATTAGAAGTAGTCTTTTTTTTGCACCAATGAGTTACTCATTTAGAATGAGCGTACTTAATCATATTGCTTTCACTTTGATAGACTTGTTTGTAAATAAGGAATACGTATATGAAATTTATATTTTTTCGATAGTTTTTTTTTAAAATTTTGAATAGTCCCTCTATTGAAGTGTTTTTTAGAGGAAAATAGCGGAATAAAGATACTTTTATATACGTGTTAGTTATTTGTAAACAAGTCTGATTATTAACTAAAAAAATTATGCGAAAAAATTACATTTTCTTTTTGTTTTCCATCTTTTTCTTGCCTGCTTTTTCAATGAATGCTTCCGAGGGAAAAATAATGGTAAACGAAACTTCATCTAAATCCAATAAAATTTCCTCTCTCTCTTTTACGGGCGGAACATCCCTCGTCGTATCGCTGAGTTCTACAGTTGAAACTTGTACCGCTGCCGACGGAACAGCAACGGCGTCTCTAAGCGGAAGCGGAGGAACAGGAATAATTTCTTATGCTTGGAGTAATGGAAATTCGGGTTCTACTATTACGAATTTACCTGCAGGCACCTATAGTGTAACTGCATCGGACGAAGCTGGCTGCATGGGAATATCAAGTATTTCAGTTAATCAAAGTTCGGTAATTCTAAACGTCACAACTATGGTTACTGATGAAATCTGTACTGCTAATGACGGAACAGCTACGGCTTCGGCAACAGGAGGAACAGCTGTATATAGTTATTCGTGGAGCAACTCTGGCTCCACGGCATTAATATCTGGACTGACGGCAGACACATATACTGTTACAGCGACTGATGCGAATGGCTGCATGGGTACCGCAAATGCCGTCGTTAATCAAAACGTAATTACGCTCTCTCCGTCCATTTCTGTGACAGATGCAATATGTACAGCTGATAACGGAACTGCTATGGTATCAGTCACTGGTGGAACGGGAGCTTATTCTTATGGTTGGAGTACTTCTGGTTCTACTGCAATGCTTTCCGGACTTTCGCCTGCTTCCTATTCTGTCACAGTTACAGATGGTAATGGATGTCAAGGTACAACAAGCGCAATAGTCGGTCAGGAGAACATTAGTTTATCTCTTACTGGTTCTTCTACTCTCTCAAGTGGGACAGACGGTACAGCTACTGCATCGGCAACAGGAGGAACTGCTGCGTATGATTATTCTTGGGATAATGGTGGAATGACCGCGACTATTACAGGTTTAGTACCCGCCACTTATGGGGTTACGGCTACTGATGTGAATGGTTGTGAAGGTAATACAAGTGTAGTTGTTGAAGCAGTTTTACCGATTGAATTGCTTAGTTTTTCAGGAAGTTATGATAAAGGAATAGTTAATCTAAGTTGGTCGACGGCATTAGAAATTAACAACAAAGGTTTCTATATTGAAAAGTATTCTTCTGGAAATGATTGGAAGGCAATTGGTTTTGTTGAAGGCAGCGGTACGACCGAAATTCAACAAGGTTATAGATTTACGGATAAAGAACCATATCTCGACAAGTCGTTTTACAGGTTAAAACAAGTAGATTTTGATGGTTCTTTTGAATATTCAAATGTTATTTCTATTTCGGTAGTAAGAGAATTTACGGACTTGCTCCTTTTTCCAAATCCGAATTCTGGTGACGCAATCAATCTGCAATTTGTTTCTCAAAAGGAAGGAGATTTACAAATTGAAATCTTGAATCAAATAGGTCAACGCATCTTTGCAAAAGATTACATTACAGAAAGCGGAACTAATAATTTAAGATTATCTATTTCAGACTTTCTTGCAGGACTTTACTTTATTAAAGTAACTTCTGATAAAAATTTAATTATAAAAGAATTTATCGTTGAATAAAATCAATAGACTTGATTAACATTATCCCGAATTTCCTAATTGGACGTTCGGGATTTTTTTATGTCGTTAGGAGTCATTTAAAAGTACAGTACAAAAAAGAGGTCTTCCCAATAATGGAAAGACCTCAAATAAAAGAGCTGTATAGTTAAACTACCGTTTAATTCTTAAAATTTAAAGAACTTTACGGTCTTGCTATTACGGTTACTATTGATTTTCAAGAAGTAAGCTCCTTTTGCAAATTGACTCACTTGAATAACAGCACGCTGTTTACCTGCATCATCATTACTGATAGATTCTTGGTAAACTACTTTTCCTGTTACATCCATAATAGTCATAGTTGCATCACCTTCCGTTTGAATTTGATAATTAACATTCAATACATCAACCGCTGGATTTGGATATGCTTTTACATTAATTCCTTCAAATTGAGGAGCTGTAACTTCACTCGTAAGTTCCGTCTTATCTTCACGCTGCTCGGCTAAATCTGTATTACCATTGATAACAGAGTTAGAACCAGCACCGCCAACATTAATAGTGTAGTCTTCGACTTCACCTTCTCCGAAAACTTCACAAGAAGTTGCATAGCCTCCATATTTCATGCTAACACGCATACGTGTCTGACCAGATGCTACGTTCCAAGGCACGCTTACGGTTCCGTACATCGTACCAAAGCCACTACCTTGTCCTTCTAATTCACCAGCATCATCAAAATCACCATCTTGATTCCAATCAACCCATACTCTCCAGTATTCACGGTAAGAACTTACTGAGAAGCCTGGGCGTAAAATAATAGTTTTATATTGACCAGGATTTAAGTTAACTACCAAGTTAGTATAGTCACCATATCCGCCGTCATCACCAGAGTAGTTGTTAACGTTATTTAATTTAACGCGTTTAATCCACTCATAATCAGTACTCAAACCTGCTGACTCGCAGTATTCAGGACCATCACAACTCGGAACAAATGTTTTTTCAATAACATTTGACTCGCCCCAGTATTCAGTACATCCCGCTCTTCTTGCACATCTGATGTACCAAGTTGTTTGAGAGATAGCACCTGGGTCGTAAGTAGGCGCATTGCTACCTGCAATTTCAGACCAACCTGCTGCTGGTGGAGGATTAGATGTGTTTGTATTCATTAACCAAACATACTCAATCGTACCGCTTCCGCCTGAAGGCGAAACAACATCTACCATTTCTGCTGGGTCGTTATTATCAGGACAAAGAGTTTCATCGTCTCCGATTTCTCCTCCGTCAGTTAGATTATCACAAATGCTAATGTCAATCGTGTAATCTTCTACTTCACCTTCTGCAAAAACTTCGCAAGGATGAGCATAGCTACCGAATTTCATAGAAACACGCATCCGTGTTTGACCAGATAAAGCACTTGTCGGAATGTAGAAGTAATCATTGAAAGCGTAAGGTGAGTTACGTTGTAAAACTAATTCACCTGAGTCGTTAAAGTCACCATCTTGATTAAAATCAATCCATACACGCCAGTATTCGCGGTAATTATTACCAGAGAAACCAGGTGTCAAAGTGATATTATTAAATCCTGATGTACCTTGGAAAACGATGTTAGTGAAATTAGCATATCCACCATTATCACCACTTAGGTTATCCGTACCTTCTACATGAACATTATCAATCCACTCATACTGAGTTGATTCACCAGAAGAAACACAGTAAGGGTCACAGTCTGTTTCGGCAGTCAGTACAGTAGAGGCAGTTGCTTCACATCCATTAGCGTCCATTACAGTTACAGAGTAAGTTCCAGCCGTTAAACCAGAAATACTTGCTGTCGTTGCGCTGTTGCTCCATGCGTAAGTTACTGCGCCAGTTGCTCCAGAGACAGCAGCAGTAGCTGTTCCGTCATTTCCTGCACAAGATTCTATAGTAGATTCAGCTGTTACAGAGACAGTAGAACTTCCTGCAATACTTACTGAACTCGTCGCTGAACAGTTATTTGCGTCAGTAGCTGTTACCGAGTAAGAACCCGCAGCTAATCCGCTGATTGAACTTGTCGTTGCACCATTATTCCATGCGTAAGAAACTGCACCCGTTCCGCCAGTAGCAGAAGCTGTTGCTGTTCCGTTGTCATCGCCACAAGATGTGTCTGTTGATGTCGCATTTACCGCGATACTTGCACTACTTGCAACACTTACCGATGTCGTTTCTGAACAATTATTTGCGTCAGTAGCTGTTACTGTGTAAGAACCAGCGGCTAATCCACTGATAAGGTCACCAGAGTCTCCATTGCTCCATGTATAAGTAATAATTACACCCGGTAAGCCACCAACATCAGCACTTGCTATACCATTATCATCTCCACAAGATGTGTCTTGTGAATTCGCCATTAGAGCAAAGATACCTGTACTTCCTGCAATACTTACAGAAGTAGTAGCTGTACAGTTATTTGCATCCGTAGCAGTTACAGAGTAAGAACCGGCAGCTAATCCGTTGATTGAACTTGTCGTCGCGCCATTACTCCATGCGTAAGAAACTGTACCCGTTCCGCCAGTAGCAGAAGCCGTTGCTGTTCCATTAGCATCACCACAAGATGTGTCTGTTGATGTT
>CALDUB010000448.1 GCA_937923465.1 uncultured Saprospiraceae bacterium | reverse complement strand
AAAATCACGGAAAATCGTTGATGAAGAGATTAAGAATTTCTACGAAAATTTTGACAATACTTTTTTAGAGATATATCCTGATTTCGTCAAAGATTTTAATCTCTTATTGACGGAGGAAGGAAAGATACAATTGCGGAATGGCAAAATGAATACGGAGTTACGCATATTTGCTTTTATTCGTTTGGGTATAAAAGAGAGTTCTCAAATTGCTAAACTACTACGCTACTCTGTCAATACGGTTTATAATTATCGAGTTAAAATAAAAAATAACGCGAACGTACCGCGTGAAAGCTTTGAGGCGGAAGTGATGAAGATTGGTGCTTTTTCAAAATGATGTTACGTATAGATGTCTAAAAAATAAAAATAGTCCCGAAGGGACTGTATTAGCTTATATCTCAAAAAATATTACGTACATTTCAATCCAAATAGTCCGTTTTAGGAATTTTATTGCCAAAATATAGATGTTTCCAATTTTTTATATCTTTAATACTTCCACTTTTTTAATTATAGTTTGAAAATTAAATAGCTGATTATCAGTCGTTTAAAAAATATACCTTCCACATTCGTCCACTTTTTCACTACATTGATTCAAAAAACCTTTTTCATTCCCTTTACTTCACATAGAAATTATGCAGAAGAGTTATTCCTATTTCACTTCTCATTATGAACGATTTTTTACTGTAGTAAAGATAAAAGAATGAAAAAAACAAGACTGGATTTATCTGCCATAAAGGCAATTGTCATTTTTACAATAATGATAATTAGCTCTTTAAATATCTCGGCACAAAGTGTTACAGGAAAAGTAACAGATACAGACGGAGAAGAATTGATTGGTGTTTCTGTTTTGATAAAAGGAGAAAACACAGGAACGGTAACAGACTTGGACGGAGCGTATAGTTTATCAAAACTGAATGCCGATGCTATTTTGGTTTTTAGTTATACAGGAATGACAACGCAGGAAATCGCAGTAGAAAGTCGTACTGAAATTGATGTAGTACTGGGTAGTAATAGCGTCCTTTTAGATGATGTAGTCGTCGTCGGTTACGGTACCAAACAACGCCGCGACATCACTGGTTCTGTCACTTCCATAGCTACGGAAGATTTGGACAAAAAACCTTTTACTCGCCTCGAAAATGCCCTGCAAGGACAGGCGGCAGGCGTACAAGTGACACAGTATTCTGGCAAGCCAGGTAGTTCACTTTCTGTGCGTATCCGAGGGGCAACTTCTTTGACTGCGGGCAATGAGCCACTTTACGTGATAGACGGCGTGCCTGTATTGAGTACCGAAGGTATAGACCCCGCAGATGTTGGCTCTATTGAAATTATGAAAGATGCTTCGGCGTCAGCAATCTATGGTGCGCGTGCTGCGAATGGAGTTGTTTTGATTACCACTAAAAAAGGAAGAGCAGGGGAGTCAAAAATTAGCATAAATACAAACATCGGACGAAGTAGAGTAGGGCGCACTTTAGATGTATTAAACGCGGCGGAATATGTGGAATACATCAACGAGTCTTACGTTAATGCAGGGCAAGCACCAGTTTTGAATGCAGAGGACTATGATGCAGACACAGACTGGCAAGACGAGATATACCGCGATGCTTTAACTTCTAATTTGCAGTTTTCTTTATCTGGCGGAAGCGAAAAGATGACTTACTTCGTCTCAGCAGGTCAGCAAAAACAAAACGGAATCGTCAAAGAGTCAGATTTCAAAAGAACAAATTTTCGGTTAAACTTAAATTCAGAAATTAGACGAGGCGTCCGTTTTGGTAGTAATTTATCCGTATCGCGAGTTGCTTTCAATAATGTGCCTGATAACAGTCGGGTTAATCAAGGCGGTGTTATTTTAGGCGCACTTTCTTCTCCTCCGATTATTGGTATTTACAATGAAGACGGTACTTATACCGTCAATCCTTTGCAAGCTTGGGAAAATCCAGTTGCAAATATCGAAGCGCCTGATGATGTGTCTAAGACTACGCGTCTAGTCGGTAATCTTTTTTTAGAGTTCGATATTTTGAACGATTTAACTTTCCGCACCTCATTTGGTACCGAGACTTATTATAATAAAAATGACTACTTCCTCGACCCTTTTAGGACTCAATTTGGACGTAGTTTGGAAGGCTATGCGACGACAAGCACCAATCAAGAATTGGTATGGTTGTCAGAAAATACGCTTACTTATCAAAAGGCTATTGGCAAACATGATTTCTCAGTCTTAGGAGGTATCACTTTACAAGAGTCGGGCTATCAGAATACCTTCGCGCGTTCAGAAGGATTTCCTAACGGAACAGTTGCTACTCTAAATGCGGGAAGTCGTAAAATTGACGCAAGTTCGTCGGCTTCTCAGTGGGCTTTATTCTCTTATTTAGGACGTGTTTCTTACAAGTTCTCAGACCGTTATTTAGCTGATTTGAGCTTTCGGACAGACGGGTCTTCTCGTTTTGGTGCGGACAATCGTTTCGGTTATTTCCCTTCTTTATCTGTAGGTTGGAGAATATCAAAAGAAGAGTTTTTGGCTGATGCGAAGTCTATTAGCGACTTAAAATTACGTATGAGTGTGGGCGCGACAGGTAATCAAAATATCGGTGACTTTTCCTCTTATGGCTTGTATAGCACGGGTTCAAATTACAACTTTAGCAACAACATCGTACCGGGCACTCGACCAGCTACCATTGGCAATAATGACTTGAAATGGGAGACAACGACTCAATATAATGGAGGATTGGACATCGCTCTTTTCGATTTTAAAGTCAACATAACCGCAGATTATTATTACAAAAGAACTTCAGATTTATTGATTAACGCAGATTTGCCCCGTAGTACGGGCTTTTCAAGCGGTATTCAGAATTTAGGAGAAATCGAAAATCAAGGCTGGGAATTAAGCTTACGAACATACAATCTAAGCAAACCGAAACTAGCTTGGTCAACAAATTTCAATATATCAGCAAATCGCAATAAAGTCCTCGACATCGGCGGACCAGACCAAGTCATTTTTGCAGGAGATATTCCCGAACGCGGTTTTTCCGTCATCGTACGTGAAGGTTTGCCTCTGGGTAGTTTTTATGGATACGAAAGTTTGGGTGTTGACCCAGACGACGGTAATCTGGTTTTTAGAGATGTAAATGAAGACGGAGAAATAACAGAAGAAGACCGAGTAATCATCGGAGATGCCAATCCAGATATGATTTTGGGTTTTGGTAATAATCTAACCTTTGGTCCATTCGAATTAGATTTTCTCTTTCAAGGAAGTATCGGAAACGACGTATTCAATGCTACGCGTATCGAAACTGAAGGCATGTTTTCTGTAGGAAATGCAAGTGCAGATGTCTTGACACGCTGGCAAAATCCAGGGGATATTACACGCGTCCCACGTGCTGTATTCAGTGACCCAGAACAAAACAGTCGTATCAGCAGCCGCTTTATTGAAGACGGTTCATTTGTCAAATTGAGAAACGTCACTTTCACTTACCGACTACCTAGCACATTGACGGAACGTTTACGCCTAAAATCATTCGCCCTATGGTTTAGCGGACAAAATCTGCTCACATTTACAAAATATAAAGGCTACGACCCCGAGGTAAATAGCGAGGGAGCTAGCGCGATTTCGCAAGGAATTGATTACGGAACTTATCCGCAGTCGATTATCTACACGGGAGGGTTGCGTGTAGAATTTTAAATGTTTCTAACCAAAAAAAATAGATTTTTATGAAATTAGTTGGTGAATTATCAGGAAGCATACTCATCAGGTGACTCAAAGTCGAATGTCGTCAACTTAGGAAGCGATTTGTTAGAACTTTCTAACGATAATATTCAAAGAATACATGATTGAAAGGCAGATGATGCGGATTTGGCGAATTAAAGCGGATTTTGAACAAGTGTTAACAAAAAATCCGCCCTAATCCGCATCATCCGCCAAATCCGCTTTTCTATCATACATTCTTGGCAACTACAAAACAGTATGCTGCCACTAAGTTGACGACATTCGACTCAAAGTCACCTGATGAGT
>CALDUB010000447.1 GCA_937923465.1 uncultured Saprospiraceae bacterium | reverse complement strand
CCGCAAGACCGAAATTTTCGAGCGGGAGTTCCTGCCTCAAATTGACGCACTGTACAATTTTGCCTACTACTTAGTAGGAAATGAAACGGACGCCAACGATTTGGTACAGGAAGCCTACTTACGTGCATACAAGTCCGCGCTAAGTTATCAAGAAAACAGTAATGCGAAAGCATGGTTGTTTAGAATCTTGAAAAACGTATTCATCAACGACTACCGTAAGCGTAAGAATCGCCCGCAACAAGTGGATTACGAAGAAATCGTAACTTTCCACAATGAAGATAATGATTCTCCGTATTCAAGTTCGCTTGATTTACGAGATGATATGTTTTCCGCAATGATGGGAGACGAGATTACTGCCGCAATGGATTCATTGCCAGTAGATTTCCGTGTCGTCATCTTGTTGAATGATATCGAGGACTTCACTTACGAAGAAATCTCAAAAATCATCAATGTGCCAATCGGTACCGTTCGTTCTCGTATATTCCGTGCGCGGAATATGCTTAAAGGAAAATTAGAGTCTTATGCCGTTGAAAAATACGGTATCGAGGACAAACGTAATAAGTAATGTATAGCGGGTTTCGAGCGCGATTGGGCAGACATAAATATCTGCACAGTCGTCTCGAAATCCGCTTTTTTTAATATACGGCACAAAAGCCGAAAGAACTAATAGTTTTAATTAAGAAATCCAGTCTTCACAGACGAGCAGTATGAAAATAGCTAATCGACATATCAGTATATCTTCCGTCCAAACGTGGGCGATAGATTGTCGTGCGGCGGGCTACAGCCCATTGACATCAAGAGTCTTCGATGACTCCCGCTCCTGTCTGACAGATTGGTTTTTCTCAAAAAATGCACGGTTATGAAAAATCAGAAAAATCTTCAGGAGCTATTCAAAAGAGTGAATATGTACTTAGATGGGGAGTTGAGTAAAGAACAAGAAACACAACTCCTCCGCGAGATTCAAACCACGCCCGGTTATATGGCAGTATTAAGCAAAGAAAAATCCTTCCGCGACTTCATTAAAAGTAAATTGACGCGTCGCAAAGTCTCTCCTGCACTCATTCAAAATATTAAAAATAATATTAGCATACCACGCTAAATTAGTTGACCATAAATTCGACTTTATAAGTCGAGACAAAGAAAATAACAAGCGCCCTTTTCGTATATCTTTTGATTGCGGGGAGGGCGTTTGGCGTTAAAAAAGCCGTTTTCTAAAGCCCCTAACCCCTGAAGGGGAACATATTTCGTTTTTTAATTAGAATTTTTTGAAATTAGAAATCGAATTCTAATCCTATCCGAATATTCGCCCCTTCAGGGGTTGGGGGCTTTGTAAATGAATTCAAATTCTACCCAAATTCCAGTATTTTCATATTTATTCTTATCTTCATCCCAAACAAGGCTACACACAACAAAACATACCCAAGATGAATCCAAGCTGGACACTAATCCCTGCCGACGAAAAAATCGTTGAAGAACTACACGCATCTCTGAAAATTAATCCAATCCTTTGCCGTCTTTTAGTGCAACGCGGTATCACAACTTATGACGAAGCACACGCTTTCTTTCGTCCAAAGCTAAGCGATTTACACGACCCTTTTTTGATGCACGGGATGGACGCCGCGATTAAGCGGATAGAACAAGCGATTATCAATAAAGAGAAAGTCTTAATCTACGGAGACTATGATGTGGACGGTACAACATCAGTCGCGCTATTATATTCCTTTTTCAAAAATCATCATGACAAATTAGACTATTACATTCCAGACCGTTACAAGGAAGGTTACGGAGTGTCCGCACAAGGTGTTGACTACGCCAAGCAAAATGGAATGACGCTAATCATCGCAGTAGATTGTGGTATCAAGGCAGTCAAACAAGTGGCGCGTGCCAAGGAATTAGGAATTGATTTTATTATCTGTGACCACCATTTACCAGGCAAAGAATTACCTGCGGCAGTTGCTATTTTAGACCCCAAACAATCGCATTGCGAATACCCATACAAAGAATTGAGTGGCTGTGGTATTGCTTTTAAATTGGCGCAAGCTTGGTCATTGAAAGAAGGATTAGCGGAGCATGAGACTATGGATTTATTGGATTTTGTGGTGATTAGTATTAGTTGTGATATTGTCGAAATGCGGGGAGAAAATCGTGTCTTGGCATATTATGGAATGAAGAAATTAAATCGGACACCACGTTTAGGTTTGCAAGCATTGATAGAAAAAAGCAAGCGGACAATTCCGATGAGTATTAGTGATATTGTCTTTGGATTAGGACCGATGATAAATGCCGTTGGACGATTAGATAGTGCAAAAACGGCAGTAAGATTATTACTCGCCGAAGAGAAATTTGTAGCCTATGACCTCGCCCGCACACTCGAAAATTACAATACCCAACGCAAAGAATTTGACAAGCAAATCGCAGAAGAAGGAAAAGAAATATTCCGAAATATTCCAGATTTTGAAGAAAGGAAATCTATCGTTTTGTACAAAAGTGATTGGCATAAAGGCGTATTGGGAATTGCTGCATCGCGCATGACCGAGACCTTTCATCGTCCTGCGATTATGTTGACGGAGAGTAATGGGAAAGTTGTGGGTTCTGCGCGTTCTATCCGTGGATTTAATATTCACGCAGCGATTGAAAGTTGTGCAGATGTATTGGATAATTTTGGTGGACATAATTTTGCGGCAGGATTGACTATGGCAGAAGAAAATGTGTCAATTTTTCAAGATAAATTCGAAGCTTATGTCAAAGAGAATATTGATAAGAAGATGCTCGAACCAGAGCTACGGATTAATTCTTATGTAGAATTTAAAGACATTAATTCTACTTTCTGGAAGATACTAAAGCAGTTCGCGCCCTTCGGTCCAGGTAATCACAATCCGCTATTCGCAACGAAAGGTGTTTATGATAATGGCTACTCAAAATTATTGAAGAACAATCATTTGAAACTGGCATTAAAGCAAGAAGAAAAAGCGCCTTCATGGTATGGTATCGCTTTTGGACGCGGAGAAGATTATCCGCAAGTTCATCGGCAGGAGCCTTTTGATATGGCATTTAAAGTAGAGGAGAATAGTTGGAATGGGAAGAAGCGATTGCAGTTTTTGGCGCGAGATTTTAGGTTTTAGAGTTTTTTTACCAAAGTAAATTTCAAAGAAATTTTCTTTGTTCCCGCGATACGGGACAGGCTATTCCGACCGTAGGGAGGAATCTGGGAAGAGAGGCACCGTACTCAGATTCTTCCCTCTGGTCAGAATGACAAATAAAAAACTATGTTTTTTATTTGGTAAAATTTACGCCCCAATCACCTTTCGAATCCAATTCTTAGTATCCGCAGGAAAATCTGACTTCAAAACCCAATTACAATAACTAACTGTATCCTTCAATTTCGCATCACGGTGCTTTCCAAATTTCCAATAAATATCACCGTTTTTCTCATACAATTTCCCCGCATAATCGACCCGTTTATTATCACCTTGACAAAGTGCATCAATATCTGCTGCGTCGACGGGTAAATCAGGATTCTGCTCCAATTGCTTTTGGAAAATCTTCATGGTTGCATAAATATCAACAAGGGCATCGTGCGCACCGTCTAATTCTTCGCCCATATATCTTTTGTAAGTATCGCCCAGAGTATGTCCATTAACTAAACGTTCGATTTTGTATACATCAACTAGCTTCGTTTCTGGCTCAGGAAAAGCAATACCAACGCGGTCAAACTCAGCTATGAGCATAGGCACATCAAAATTATCAGAATTGTACCCCGCCAAATCACTACCTGATAACCAAGCAGCAAAGCTCTTACTAACTTGATGAAAAGTAGGCGCCTTTGCAACATCCTTATCATAAACACCATGAATGGCACTTGCACTCGCAGGAATAGGAATCGTAGGATTGATAAGTACGTTCTTCACTTCTTCCGTACCGTCAGGAAGTACTTTTATCGCACCGATTTGAATAATACGGTCGTTAGTCGTGCTAACACCAGTTGTTTCGAGGTCGAAGAAAATTATTGGTCGTTGTTGCATTTCTGTAAATATGAAGTATTAAATATGAAATATGAATTCATGAAAAGGGACGAATGAATTCATGAAAAAATCCCAAAT
>CALDUB010000446.1 GCA_937923465.1 uncultured Saprospiraceae bacterium | reverse complement strand
ACCTTTTTCTTCTGTGTACCATAACCAACGACAATAACTTCATCCAAGTTAGCGACATCTTCCTCTAAATTAACGTCAAGTAGAGTTTGTCCATTTACAGGAATTTCAGATGTAGAAAAACCTGTATAAGAGAATACCAATACAGCATCGGCATCTTTGACAGTTAATTCATATTTTCCATCCAAATCAGTCGACGTTCCATTCGCTTCGCCTTTTTCAAAGATAGTCACACCAATCAACGGTTCATTATCTGTTTCTATTACTGTTCCGCTTACTTTTATCTGAGCATTCATCGCGAATGCTGACAACAGAAAACAGAAAAACAGTATATATTTTTGTTGCATAAGTTAATTGTTTATTTAGTGATTTTCGTTATTTCGGATATAAGTATAGCAGGGAAATGAAGGTGCAAGTCCTTCTTCCTATTTGTGCTTTTACGAATAATTTTACTGGAAAAAATGTAGAGACGCGGCGGTTAGACCGTGTGGTTAGACGTGGCGGTGCCGCGTCTCTACGGGGATAACGATTTATGATAATCGTTATTTTAGGTAATTAGTGACTTACAACGATACGTTGAGTTTGTTGCTTACCTTCTGTAGATACATTGATGAAGTATAGACCATTTTCTAAATTGTCTAAAGCCAATGTGTAGCTACGTACACCTGTTTCCAAGTTAGCCGTAGCAACTTGTTGTCCAAGCATATTGATTACTGTAAGGTCTTTTGCTGAAGTGAAGTTATCACCAAAAGTTACTACAGTTGAGTTTTGTACTAGAGTAGGTACAGCAGTAAAGATGCTGTTATCTGTGGTTAAGTCGCTTGCGCTAACAAAACAAGAGTTACAAGTATTCCATACGAAACAAGCCGTTGCATCACCTGATACTTCGATAAAACGGTTGATGAAGTCTGTCTCCATTGTACAGTCTAAACCTGCTTCAAACTCTTCTTGAACAGCCCACTCATCCAACTGAATTTTATACTCGTGTGGTCCTGAAGGTAACTGTAGTGTTACTTCCCAAATACCGTCACCATCTGCATCCGTCATCGGGTTTGCATTTCCTGACCAGCCATTAAATGAACCTGAAACGAAAGCTGTAGTAAAAGCATCCGCATAAGAATTCATATCTGCTTGGAAAGTGATGTTGTTTGCAGTTGCTACAGCACATGATGATGCATCAGTTGTACACTCACCAAAACAAGTAGAGATAGTTAAATCTTCTGTCAACTCACCGAAGAAACGGTCATTGAAGTTGTCTGCATCAGCACAATCTTGTCCTGCGATGTCTTCCTTACAAGAATAATCAGCACATGCACCATTAGTGAAAGTGTAGAAAGATGAAAAGCCGATTGGACGCTCAAAAGTAGCAGAATAAATACCGTCACCGTCTGGGTCAGTCAATGCATTATCACCTGGGCCGCCAAAGTTTCCACCACCTGCGATGAAGATACCTTCTGGGCTTACAGTGATACCACTTGTTCCTAATTCGATAGTTAAGTTAACTGCCTCACCACATGCGTAGCAGCTGTTGAAACATACTGTTGCTAATTCTTCATTAGCAGATGCTGTTAAACGACGATTTGTGAAATCACCAGATGCATCAGTAATCGTACATGTTTCATTTCCGTTAAACATTTCTTGGTCTGTCCATGCATCCACTTGGAATTTGTATTCATGTGCACCAGAGTTGATACCTGTAACAGTAGTCGTCCAAACACCGTCACCATCTGTATCTTCCATTGGATTTGCATCGCCAGACCATTCGTTAAATGTACCAGAAACGTAAGCAGTTGTAAATGTACCTGCATATCCGTTCATGTCCACATTGAAAGTAATGTCCACAGGTTCAGTATTTGCTTGTTGTGTCACTACATCATCAAGGTAGTAAGTGTTATCAACAGTGTACGCTGTACCAAAGTCAAAAAACACAACCATTGTTTCGTAAACACCACCTGCAGCCGGTGCAAATGGGTCTTCGATAGAAGGTAGGTTTGCATCAAAACAAAGGTTCACCCAAGTGTTTGTCTCTGTGATGTCTTGTGTTAAAATCCAGTTTGCTTGTGTACCGTTTTCTAATTTAACAGCTAAGTTACCTGTCTGAGCAGACCATACTTTCACACAGATTTGATTGTCAGAAGTAAAGTCAACAGCAGTAGTTGGGTTTGGATTAGAAAATCCACCTGCCCAAACTTGCGAATCTGCAGGCTTGATAAATTCACAGACCATTGAACTTGTATTGATACCAGATGCATCTGGGTTAGCAATAACAGTTGTTAGCGCACCTTCGAGTGTACTTCCAAAATATTGAAAATCTGTCGTTGTTGCTTCCGCTTCAAAATCAAGGATAGTTGTTTGCGCAGTAATGCTCAATGCGCTAAAAATAAACAGTAAGGAAAAGAGTAAATTTTTCTTCATGACTAATGATATTATTATTTAGAGTAAAAAAAGATGTTAGATTTTAGATATATAGACCTTATTTGAGGAGTTCTATTTTCTAAATTGTCCAACAATAAATACTTGTGTTTTATTTATAATCCAAATATCTACTTTCATACTCGATTTTCAGTCATTTTACGCTACGACAATACTACTACATCCCGTTTTTTATTGCGAAATCCTAGGTTTTACTTGCATTTTATTACTTTACTGAAAAGCAGAAATGTATTTTATTAGGTCATCTTCATTACTAAGTTCTAAGCGCTTTTTCAGACGATAGCGGCTTTGTTCCACTCCACGGGTGGAAATATTAAGGAGAGAAGCTATCTCTTTGGTGCTCATATTGATGCGTAAAAGCGTACACATTCGCAAATCATTTTGGGTGAGTTTGGGAAAACAACTAAGAATTAGACCTAGCTTTTTTCTCACAAAAAACTAAAAGTCCCCAAGTCTCATCTAAGTCAAAATAGTCATACCTCGTAAATCCCCCTATCTCATCTCAGGCAAACGCCATTTGCGACGTACTGCTAAAATACGAATAATGATAATAAAGATAATCGTAATAATCATTGCCACTTCGTATTCTAAAGCCATTTCTCGGAGTAATAAATACAAAATAGCGCCCGTCCAACAAGCCGTCGCGTAGACTGTTCCTCGAAAAATCAAAGGCACAACATTACATAATACATCGCGTACGACACCACCAAAACAGGCAGATACGGTCCCCATAATAACCGCGACAGCAGGATGTAAACCAAAAGCTAAGGTCTTTTCTAATCCTAAAATGGTAAACAATCCAATTCCAATCGCATCAAACATAAACATTGTTTTGCGGAGTTTTTGGATGTGTTTTCGAAAGAAAAAAGTGATAGGAACAGTCAGCCCAATAATGAGCAAATAATTAATATCGAGCATCCAACCTACAGGCGTACTACCAATCAGCATATCTCGCAGCGT
>CALDUB010000445.1 GCA_937923465.1 uncultured Saprospiraceae bacterium | reverse complement strand
GCTAATTCAGGTTTTTCTTCTACATCAGGATTAGCGATGTACCAATCTTTTATGGCAGCATCCTCCTTGTCTGCCAATGTGATAGAACTATCATCAGGCATTGTCCATGTTTGCGGAAAAAGCAAGTAAATACATTCCTTGTCTTCCCATTTATCGTCTTTATTGAAAGCGTCTTTCTTTGCACAAGACGCAAAGACCAATCCTACGAGTAATAACAGGCTTAAAAACTTAAATTTCATTTTTGAAAGATTTATTAGATGAAAATAAGATGACTCTAAATAGAAATATAAAACAAGATAATAAAAATTTATAAAGCAGGTTTATGTTCGTCGAATAATTACCTTGGTCTATCGTGAATTGCTCAAAAATGAATCAACTTTCGTGGATATTTTACTTTTAACTAAAACCATTGCTATTGAAAAAACGGTCTCGCATTTAAAAGTAAGTAAGGAAATCGGAGAACAAAAACTAAAAGAGTTCAGCGACAAATTTGATGACCTGAGTAAGCGCATAGAAGCAAAGAAGGAGGTCTATGATAAATTGTTTAAAAAGGATTAGCCTAAAACTCTCAAAAAAAATTGATATTTTTGAAGTATGAAAGAGAGAAATAGTCATATCCTACTAAAAATGCTGCTCATTTTATTAATGAGTATTACCATTTTTCCAGCTACGCATGCCCAACTACCAGACTCTTGTAAACTAGAACAAGGCATGAATCTCGGCGGACTCGCAGATTGGGGGACCGAATTACCCTTCGTTAACCTCATGCGTAATGCCCGTCAATGGTACACCAAAGATATCAATAATCCCGATGCGCCTTGGAATTCTGAGCAAGCCGATAATCTGACTTATCGCCCTGATGGCTATCCAACACATATTCCGCAGACGATAACTGAGAGCACATATCAGCAGAAAGTAGTGACGATTTGGGCGAATACTGCGGGTTGGGAAGCAGGCGAGTACACCGTTTTGTGGGAAGGCACGGGCGAATTATCCTTTTGGGGAGCTCAATCTAACTTAATGCAAACGGACACGCATCGCATTACTTTTGATTTCAATAATCCGAGTGCGGATAATATTTTAGAAATGACGATAGAAAGTTCTGATATTAATGACCCAATTCGTAATATTCGGGTACTAATGCCAGGAGCAGAAGCCACTTATCAAGACCAACCTTTTAATCCAATTTGGTTGGACATCGTCTTGAATTTTCAATCGGTGCGCTTCATGGATTGGGGGCGAACAAATAACTGGGGACAGGGCGGACAAGATTGGGATGACCCTTCACTCTTTGCTTGGGAAGACCGCGCGCAAATGGATAATTATACCTGGGCAAATGATAAAGGTATTCCGTATGAAATGATGGTCAAATTGATGAATGATTATGACCTAAATGGCTGGCTTTGTGTGCCGCATCGGGCGAGTAATGATTACATTCAACAAATGGCAGAAATGTTTCGAGATGACTTGGAGACAGAGAGACATTTAACGGTAGAATACAGCAATGAAATCTGGAATTGGATATTTGGTCAGACCCATTGGTTATTGAAATATGGTTGTGAAGAAACGGGGACAGATTGGCCCGAAGGTGTCGTGCCTTACGTGCAGAATTGTCTGGATATTTGGACGACAACATTTACGGGAGAGTTAGACCGTTTAACCCGTGTCGCAGGCGTTCAAGCCTCTTGGCAAGACGTTAGTAATCGTATGGTGGAAAATTTGCCTGTAGGTAGTTTTGATGCGATTACACCGACCTTTTACTTTGGTTTTGACGAAGAGGCAGATGCAGAAATGGATGCCTTAGGTGCTGCGACGACAGTGGCAGACGTGGCAGCATTTGCCCGTGAAGGCATGCAAAATATGAGACTCTGGTTAGAAACTCAAAAAACAGAACTGGCAGACCCATTAGGCGTTGATATGGTCTTTTATGAAGGTGGACAACATTTGACGGCGCATCCTTTTGGAGTCAATCCAACTTATGCACAAGCACTTTTAGATATTCAAACCGACACGGCAATGTTTAATTTGTACAATGAGATGTATGATATCATGCGGACATTGCAAGAAGGGGATGAGCCACTACAATTAATGAATTTTTCATTGATTTCGAGTTTAAGTTCGCAGTATGGCAGTTGGGGTATTTTGCAAACCATGACGCAAGATACAACGCTCATTCCTGCACCTAAATACTCCGCGATATTAGCGAATATGTCTGATTGTGCTAATGAAGTTGTAAGTATAGCTGTGCCCATAGAACAGACTAAACTTGTAGTCTTCCCAAACCCAAGTTCGACTGGTAATTTACAAGTAAACTTTAATACAACCAATGCTGCGGAATTTAGGATTGAAGTCTATGATGTGACGGGACGACAGGTTTTCGCTAATATTGAAACAGCTCAACTGGGTTCGAATACTTATTCTCTTGATTTGAATTTAGAGGAGAAAGGAATGTACATTTTGCGTGCGGAGCAAGGGGGTTTTGTTTATTTGGATAAGTTAGTGATTTATTAGTAAGCTTCTGATTGTTAGGATGTTAAAAGCCTTTCTGTTATCAATTGTGATAAGAGAAAGGCTTTTTTTTGGAAAATAAATAAATCCTTAGGCAACCCTTTGTACATTATTTAGAATATTAAGGATAGAACGTACAACGAATTAAAATGAACGACGACCACCTTCTTATAAAATTACTACTTCAAAAAAACACCATTTCCTCTTAATAAATCTGTTAATTGGGGTATTCAGTTCAAGTTTGAATTGCCATTTATAGACTTGTTTACAAATAAGTCTTATGAAATTCTTAGTAAAACATAAAAAAAGTCGGACACCACAATTGCGATGTCCGACTCTTTTACATGAATTCAGTTTTTAATTCGCACGCACAAATTCACGGGAGACAACTTGTCCTCCTGCCTTTTGAATACGAATAACATAAGTACCTACAGGCAAATCAGCTACATTGATAGCCTGTTTGCTATCCGTTATATTTGTTTGGATAAGCAATTTTCCTGTAATGTTGTAGATTGTCACTTGTCCTTCTCCATTTTCGATAGTCAAATTATTAACGACTGGATTAGGATACAAATTAAGCACGACATCGTCTCCTCTTTTATTTGAAATAGAGATGATGTTTGAATAAGTAAATGCACCGTCAGCATCCAATTGTTTCAATCTATAGTAAGTCAATTCTTCTTTTACATCGGTGTCTACGAAAGAATAATCTTGTGCAGTAGATGTGGTTTGGTTACCTTCAACAAAGCCCGCCTTAGTGAAATTACGGCTATCCGCTGATTTTTCTACTTCAAAACCAACATTGTTTGTCTCCGAAGCTGTTTCCCAAGTCAACAAATTACCTTTATCAATTGCTTCACCTTTGAACGAAATCAAATCAACTGGAAGTGCAGCAGGGAATCCTAATAAAAACATTCCATTACCGTGTGTACCTACTGCTAATTTATTATCACTTTTACGCAAACGCATTTCTACCGTCACTGCCAAACCTAAGTCTGCTGTAGTACCAAGGCGCGTCCAAGCTGTAGTTTCCCCACTCAAAACATCTGTAGCATAAAGCCCCGTAGATGTTCCTACTAAGTATACAGTCGTTGTTGGAGTCTTAACTATCATCGCTGAACGTGCGGAAGCCAATTGGACTGCACTATTCGTCGGTCCTTCTACATTCGTCCAAGTTGGACTGGCTACACTTGCATCTGCTGTGTGATAAACACTGTTTACACCATAATTAGAGTAAGTCACCAAGATTTCTTTGTCATCCTCTGGATTAACAGCTATATCGCTTACAAATCCTGAACTACCAGCAGGAGTAATGGTAACAGGAGTAGTAGATGCGGCTGCAAATGCAGGGTCATCTAAACGAAATACTAGTCCATTTGCTGTTCCTAAATATAACTTGCGATTAGAGTCGCTTGCCGTATAATCAGTACTTACAAATCCAGATGCAGCATTATCACGAGTCGCATCCATAGCTGAAATTTTGTTACTACCAACAGCAGTGCTTACGCCTGTTAGACTTTCCCAACCTGTTGAGGAGTCTCCAGTTGTTGTTGTTGCACTGATTGACTCAGCAATTCTTGTACGATACAAATCTCCACTTGCTGAAGGGAAATACATATAGTTAGTATTGTCTGCATCCAAATAGAAACTTCCTACGAAGTCAGTAGCAGCAGGATTTATAACTCCTGTAGCTTGAGCGCCATTTTCAAATCTTAGCATTGAGCCATTCTGCCACATCATAAAAAAGTTATGTGTAGTGAAATTTGAACCACCACTAATGATAGCCACATCAACACCGTCAGCCGTTGGTCCAACTTCATCAGCCGTAGCATCTACAGGCTGAATGGTAAAGGCATTATCTTGTGCACCACCTGCGACAAAATTAGAACCATTCGCTGGGTCGATATCTACACCGTAATATTGATACCCATTGTAACCGTTTACTCTTGATGTCCAGTCATAGCCATTATCATCTCCTGAGGTTGTTTTGATAGTACCTGTTACATCTGTTTTTCTAAGTCCACCATCATTTCCTGCCCACATGATGTCATTACTGCCAGGCTCAAACATAAATATATGCTGGTCAACGTGTAAGTTAATCGCATTAGCTTCTTGTTGACTACCACCTATGAATTCATAAGCATTGGTACTCAAATTATAACGATACCCTTCTGTACCAGCTAAATAGACAAGATTAGCATCATTTGGTTTTGTAGCTAATGCCATGTTGTAACCTCCCTGTAAACCAAGTACTTTAGGAGATGTACTTGAATTACTACAATCGCCAATATTATCGGTATGAACAGTCCAAGTTGCTGTACCATCATAATGTGCTAAACCTGCTTCCGTATAACCACCATTCCCACAAGTAAAACCATAACCTCCTGCCAATTCAAAAAATGCAAGAATATCATCTGTATTGGCGACATTGGCTAAAATAATACGTTCTACATCATAGCCAAAGCCTGCGTCTCCTGCTGGATTTAGTTGAGCAGTTGTTCCTACTTGAGTCCAAGTTGTTCCGTCTGTTGATTGGTGAATTCCTCCACTACCATCTTGTCCATGTAGGGCAGCATAAAACTTATCTCCTGTGGCATTATAAATCACATCACCGTAGGCATTATTTGCCAAGCTACCCAGTACATCAGTCCAAGTATTTGTCGAAATATTTAAATGAGTAATGATATCCGAAGCGGCAACAAGTAGATTTCCATTATCAGGATTAACGACCATTCGGTGTACAATGTCAAATGCAACATCATAGTTTTCTAAACTACCCGTTTGGGTGTTAGCCATTGCTGTCCAAGTAAGTCCATTATCAGTGGATTTGAAAATACCATGACCTCTATAACTACCACCTGTAGCACTTGCGGAAGAACCAGACCCCCCTTCTCCTGTACCTGCATACCAGATATCTTGATGTCCTACACGTGGGTCTTGTGCTACACATGTTAAATTGTGAATTTCGCCCGCAGGTGTAACGCGTGTCCAACTTGTACCACCGTCTGCTGAGCGATAGATACCAGAGGTCACACCTCCTGAGATGACAATATTAGCATCACGTATATCAAAACCTAAAGCTCGTGTTCGACCACCATAGTTGTTGGGACCTCTTGGAGTGATATCAATCGTAGGAATGGTCTTGTCCTCCGTGTTTTCTGGCAATTGGTAAGATGACACTTTCAAAGCTGCATCTACTTCTTGTTTACGAATGCCTGCAGGTATTTTGCCCGTTGCAGGGTCTTTAATCATTTCAAATTCTGCTTCCCAGCGAGCTTGGGGAGCGGTACGTTCGTATCTTTCGTGTTCGTCATCCTCTTCTTCTAAGGATGCTCTTCTTTCTGGTCTTACATCCTGATTAGACACAAACCATAAGCCAATGCCGCCTAAGATACAGATAGCGATAAGAGGTTTTAACAAATTGTAAATACTTGTTTTCATTGTTTTTGTTTTTTATTCTACCTCAGATTTTAGAGTAGAGCTAAGGTAGATATTAGTGTAAGGCATTACAAAGTCTGCTAAACATGTGCAAGCACGTTTAGCTTTATTTGTAATTTTTATATTGGAAATTGTATGTGTTTAGGGGTTTCCTGAATTGAAAAAATTAAGAAATGCAAATATAGGGAGAGGAAAGGGGGAAAAAAAATACAAATTTTGACGATTGTCTTTAGATTTTTGCATTTTTTTGTTGTAAAATGTTGACTTTTAGTGACTTATAATTAGTTTTTTATTTATATTGCTTTTTTTCGTTAAAAAAATATAAAAGAGAGGAGAATTGTCAAGAATAGATTACATGGAGGGCTTAAGTAGTCGGACAAATTTATTCCTGATTTAGATATGCCATATTTTTAATTATAGAAAGCAGCTAATAAGCTAATTATCATTGATTTTGCGAAAAGTAAATATGGCATACCTTAACATCCAAATAATTATGTCCGACTACTTATTATCATAAAACCAACTCCGCACCCTCCAGTATGTAATTCAAATAATACAAATCGCTATCATTCAACTTCATAGTACCCCGAAAAGTAATGATATCATCTTGCTTGAATTTGTTCTTAAATTTTCGCACTAGTTTGATATCCATAATAGTCTCAGGTCCAGCCATTCCACAGAAAAAGCAAGAAGAAAAAGGATTGGCAGAGAGGACAATAATGCTTTCTTCGCCCGTCTCTTCGACAGGGATGACATAGCCTTGTATTTCCACCTTTTGTCCTGATAGACGCTGTACACTAGGTCTAAAAACGGGGTAGGGGACATAATTTTCTAGTTCCTCGGTGTAGCGTTCTTCAAAATCTACCTCTTCGAGGTGTTTCCACGTTAATTCGATATAGCCGTCGCCATTTTTCGTGTACTTGATAGTATCTTGAATTTGTGAAATTGTGTCAATAGTGACTTCTTTGACCAATGTTGGAACTGGTGCTTGCTCTTCTTCTATTTTTTCGTTTTGTTCTACGGTATTATTTGCGCAGCTGATTAAGCAGCATACAAATAGCACGACTATAGAAAACACAAAACTGCTTTGCTTCACTAAACTATTCACCAATAATGATTTTTTGTATTCCAATTCGTTCATCTTTATTTAAAATTTGCACAAAATACAAACCTTTCTCTAAATCGGAGACGGAATACTTTTCATTCTTTAAAAATGATTTTACCATTTTGCCAGTTGCATCATAAATCTCTATTTTGGAATAAGAAGATGCCGTCTTTACTTCAAAATAATGCTGAACAAGATTAGGAAAAATCATAAAATTTTCTTCCTCCAAACCTACTAAAGTAGGTGTTGTCGTACAGACCATATTCATTATTCTTTCCCACAATTCAAAGTCAAATCCCGATAAAGCCTGTGTTTCTTCATTCGCTTGATTTCCTACTCTGACGACAACCAAATCCAAACTAGGAACAACATAGATTTTCTGGTCATTCTTTCCCAATGCGGCATACATATCATCTGGCGCAGTCGGAATTAGAGAGCCCGATAAAGTAATATTAAACTGAGGTAATTTATGACTTTCTTTACCATTTAGCCACCACAAATAGCCATAAGCAAGATTAGAATTTTGTGAGCTCGAAGTCATCGCATTCAAATAGTCTGTATCGCCCAATATTGTATTTCCATTCCAGATACCGTTACTCAAATTAAGCAATCCAAAACGCGCCATGCTACGAGGCTTACTAAAAAAGACTTGGTCTACCCACAATCCTGATATGCCTGTAGTCAAGCCCAATTGTGTGTAGGTATGCGCATTAATCGTTTGCCCTGAGGCATTTGCCAAAACATCTTGTACCAATCGATAAGGCGCATTGTGATAATACCAATTTTCATCTGGCGCATTTAGATAAGTTAAGCATTCGGGACTCATACAATTCAAATCATCCACATTATAATCAAAACCTGTACACATCGTCATCTGATGTCTAATTGTGATAGCAGCCTCTTGCGCCGCAGTCATACTCGTCCAACCTGCACCGAGATAATCAGAAGTGGCGTCACTGATATTCAATAAACCATCTTCTTGCGCCATTCCCGTCATAAATCCAATCAAGGATTTTCCTGCAGAAGCCCAATACCAGGCACTATCTTGGGTGAAATCATCGAAATATTCCTCCACAACGATGCGACCTTTGTGTAAAACGATAAAGCCTTTTCCATTCGTTTCTTCTATAAAATCTAGTAGGGGAGGAATGGAGTCCGAGCACCAACCTAAGTCTTCTGCGTCGGTAGTTTCCCATGTATCCCCCAATAATGGAGGATAATAGTAGTCATCTTGGGCGAAAAGGAATAAAGGAAATAAGAGGAGGATGAATAGAGTAGTGCGCATGGTCTTCATACTTTTTAAATGAGGAATGAGCGAATTAGACTATAAAAGGGAAGAAAGGTTTAAATGCTGTGTTCAATCTCAAAACGAAAAAAGGGAAACAACCGAAGTCATTTCCCTTTTTTCTATATCTTAGTAAAAACAATTTAATAAGTTAGATTATAATGCGCAGTAATTTTTTCTTCTAAGGAATTCAAAAAAAACGTTTCATAGCCATAGTTACGGAACTATTTTTTGTGTTTTTTAGAAGGAAAAAGGACAAGTATAATGGTCTAAATTATTGAATTGTTTTTGCTCAAGCGATAGCTTATTTTTTAACAGAATTCACAACTGCAGTAAATGCTGCTGGGTGGTTCATTGCTAAATCAGCTAAAACTTTACGATTCATCGTATTACCTGCTTGAGTTAAACCATAAATCAACTTGCTGTAAGTTGTTGAGTTTAAACGCGCTGCAGCGTTAATACGTGCAATCCATAAACGACGGAAAGTACGTTTCTTATTACGGCGGTCACGGTAGCTGTACTGCATACCTTTTTCGACTGCATTTTTCGCAACCGTGTAAACCTTAGAACGCGCACCGAAGTAACCGCGCGCTTGTTTCAAAATCTTCTTGCGGCGAGCTCTTGAAGCTACCGAATTGACTGAACGTGGCATATTAGTTCTTTTAGTTCAATACAGGGGCTTTGTAAATATGAAATACGAATATTTCACAGGCACTTTATATCCTGTATTCTCGTTAAAAATTAAATTACGAAATAGCTCATTAGCTATCTCCTTAGGAAGTTAATCTAGAAATGAAAATGCAGAGCATGTTTCATTTTTACAAGCAAAGTAAGTGCTTGATACGCTTCTCATCAGCTTTAGAGACCATAGCACCATCACGTAAACGTAATTTCGCTTTTTTACTCTTGTTACGCATCATGTGAGATGTGTATGCTTGGAAACGCTTGATTTTTCCTGATCCTGTCACTTTAAAACGCTTTTTAGCGCTTGAGTGAGTTTTCATCTTAGGCATAATATCATGCTTTATATGCGAAGTAAATCCGCATCAATTATAAAAGGAGCGCAAAGGTAAGTTTTTTGTCGGAATGATGTGGTGTTTTTTTGATTTTTTTTTGAGTTAATGTCATACACGGCGTAGAACGACCGTGTTACTTTTCATACCAAACCACAAATTCCTCTAAAGTCTCCATAGTACTAATCACAGGCTCATAACCCAAATACTCCCGTGCTGCTGAAATATCCAGTGTCACACTCTTCGCCAAACTTGCCACACCATAATGTACCAGCGCAGGTTCTTTCCCATCTGTCATGCGACTTTTCCATTCTGAAAAACGAGCGTAAGCGGCAACAATCGAGTAGGGGACACGCTTCGTTAGCGGTTCTTTGCCTAATCGAACAAGTAAAGTATTAATCGTATCCCACATCGGTAGAGGTTGACCATCTGTGATGTTGTAGGTGCGACCGCAGGCATTATCGGGCGCATGCAAACCTAATTCTATGGCAGTCACCAGATTTCCGACAGAAGTGAAATCTGCAATGTTTTTGCCGTC
Organism: uncultured Saprospiraceae bacterium; assembly: GCA_937923465.1. Lineage (GTDB taxonomy): Bacteria > Bacteroidota > Bacteroidia > Chitinophagales > Saprospiraceae > JAHDCG01. The sequence goes on along the minus strand of CALDUB010000445.1, from coordinate 1,378 downwards.
GCCAATAATCCGTAATTTTCCTTCTTCATAGGCACGCATTAGACGGGGGAAGAGTACCGTATCTTCTGCTCCAATAATCGCACGTGGACGCAGCGAGACTACCTTGATTTGTTCGCTATTTTGAGCCAACACATATTGTTCCGCAGCCAGCTTTGTTTCGGCATAAGCATTGACCAATTTAGTTGGCAAAGGCTCGCTTTCTTTAACATCAAATCTATCTTGAAAATTGAAATACAAACTTGGCGTAGAGATATTGACAAAACGCTTTACGCCAGCTGTTTTGCACCAATCCATGAGTTGTTTGGTTAATACAAAATTCGCTTCATGAAAAACCTCTTTTTTGCCCCAAGGAGAAGACAATGCGGCACAATGTACCACGGCATCTACTTCTTTTATCAACGGCAAAATGAAAGACTCTTGCATTGGATTACCAGCGATATATTTTGCACCAATCGCTTGCATTTCTTCTGCACGGTGATTGCTGCGAGAAGTTGCAATGACTTCATAATCTGTCTTTTGTGTTAAGTATTTAGTAAGTCTGCCGCCGAGGAAACCAGAAGCACCTGTTATGAGAATACGCATGATTTGTTCAGTTAATTAATATGCCATATCTCTAAGATATGGCATATTTCTTTTGAAAAAGAATGAAGATAGATTTGCTTTTTGTTGCAGAACAAGATATGCCATATTTTGAAAATATGGCATATCACGTATTCAAAATTGCAAAGCAACAGCCCCCAAAGACAGCCCAGCCGCAGTACCCATTAATATCACCTTCTCCCCAGGTTTAACGCCCTTTTCATTGATAACTTCTTCAAATCCCAAAGCAATCGAAGCTGAAATACAATTGCCGTAACGCTCCAATCCATTGTGGACTTGGTCTGGACGTAAGTTGTATCTTTTCCTAAATAAATCATTGCCAAATTTACTCGCTTGGTGCGGTATGATGTGGTCGAATTCATGGAGTGCAAAACCAGTTTTCGCTTCTATTCTTTCAACAAAAGCATCTAAGTATTTAAAGGTCAGTTGTACCAATTTTCGACCTTGCATATTAAAGAAATACTTCTCTTTGGCTACATCGCCATTATTACCTAAAAGCACATTTCCGCCTGCTTCTACCTTTGCCAAATCTGCGCCTTCGCAGTAGTTTTCAAAGATAGAACCGAGACAGCTAAAACTACCTTCTCCGTCGCCTCTCTCTAAAACACAAGCTGCTGCGGCATCTCCAAAAAGGGAATAGGTTTTAAAATCTTCAATATTGAGGGATTTAGAGGAAATTTCAGAAGTAACGAGCGCAAGTCTTTGTTTGTCAGGACTATGCATCATAGATAAACCAACATCTAGTGCCGTCAAAAAACTCAAACAAGTCGCATCAATG
>CALDUB010000444.1 GCA_937923465.1 uncultured Saprospiraceae bacterium | reverse complement strand
TAAGTACGTCCAAGAGGGATTTCTTCACCTTTTAATTGAATAAAATCTAGCTCCACTGAGTCAATAAAATTAACATTGATAATGTGTGATTTACTGACGCGCGCGAATATCTTTGGCGGCAACTGAGAAAAGATAGTTTTGATATTCATTGCCGTCATGACACGTTGCTTTTCGGTGTACAACATCACATAGTCTTTCATTCCTTTTATGTAGTGTATCTCATTGAAAAACAGACGAATATACTTTCTGTCTGCCTTAATATAAATGAAATCTTCTGCGATTTCTTCTATCGTATTCTTTGGTGTATTTTTTAAATCATGTAGCTCTTTAGCCTTGTTACACGCCTTGATAAAACGCGCTAAACGTACGGGTTTCATAAGATAATCTACTACATCTAATTCGAAGCCTTCGAGCGCATATTGAGGATATGCGGTCGTCAAAATAACTAAGGGCGCATTCTTTAAGGAACGAATAAAATCTAAGCCCGTAATACCTGGCATTTGAATGTCTAAAAACATCAAATCTACCTCGTTTTGCTGCAAAAACGTATTAGCATCTGAGGCATTAGAGAACTGCCCTACTAGGTCTAAGTAAGAAACATCTTGCACATTTAATTCCATTCCTTCGCGCGCTAAAGGCTCGTCGTCAACTATAATACACTTCATTTTTTCTTTTTTTAAGAGTTCGTAATACCGACTCAAATCAATTTCACTAAAATATTCAAACTACCAAATTCAAGACCGTCTCATAAGACGTCGAAGTTTCATTTACAATAACTTTATGTTTCTCTGGATACAATAAATCTAAACGTCTTTTCACATTTGGTAATCCTATTCCGCCTTGTTCAGCTTGGTGGGGTATCGACAATTTTGAATTTCCGACGGTAAATTTGATTTCTGTTTCGCTGATATCAAATTGGATTTTCAGAAAGCTATTCTCACCAATACTGCCGTGTTTGAGTGCATTCTCAACAAAAGGAAGAAATATAAATGGGGCAACTAAATGTCCACCAGGATATCCATTAACAGTAAATGTAACATTTCCCTCTTCTGATTTACGCAACTTATCCAATTTTAAATAATTTTTTAAATACTCGATTTCGCCATCTAAACGTACTTTTTTTTGCGCGGAATCATACAATTGATAACGTAATAAATCGGATAAAAGCAAGATACTTTCAGGCGCTTCTTCGGGACGTTTACGCGTTTGTACGTAGATGTTATTTAAGGCATTAAAGAGGAAGTGAGGATTGATTTGTTCTTTTAGATAAGCCAATTCGTGTTCTAAACTGCTGCTACGCAATTCGCTGACAGTCTGCAGATTGCGTGTAAATTCTTTGAAAATTTTAATACCCATAGCTGAAGTAAGAACAGTACCTGTATAAACACAGGTTTGCATAAAAATACTAGCTATTTCTCGTTTTGTAAAGGGCTCACATTCATAGCATTCATCAGCGTAAGGCGATAAATCGACGAGATAAACTGTTGCCGCACTACAGAGCAAAAGAAGACCAAGTGTAGAAAAAAAGAATGCTTTCGTTTTGCCTTGGAAAAGCAGTTTTGGAATAGAAACATAGAGAGTTGTATAAACCAATATCAAGTCAATCAAAAAGGTCAGACCAAATACCAACATAGAAGAGGTGATTGGTTCTGTAATCCCTATGAAAGAAAAGAGTTCATCTACATAAATGACTGCCCAAAATAAGATGTGAAAAAGGACACGATAACGGTCATCCAAAATCCACTGAAAAGTTTTTGTAAAGTTTGTTTCCATAAATGTACGGTGTTTAGGAGATGTAGATGCTAGATTTCCAACACATCTTTTCGCCTATTTTAATCTGACACAAAGGTACGTTCATTGTTAAATCAATCCTATTCTATAAATATAATATACGCCTACAAAAGTATAAGAAAACACCACAAAAGTATAAAGAAAGGAAAATCAGCAAACAAGAAGGAGTCCAAACACATTGAGCAAACTGGACATAAATAAAATTATTTAAAAATTATAATCAACTAATAATCAAACACTTAATTCAAATAAAAGATACACAAACATCAATTTCAAATACTCAAAAAAGTACAAAGTATTTTTAGCTACTACAAAAGTATAAGAAAAACAGCATTTGCTATAAACTCTCCATTTGGTATCTAAAAAGTCTATAAATTTGAGTCATAACTAGGAAGAGATATTAGACTTTAGACGTTAGACCTCTTCTCTTGATACTCCCAACAAACAAAGAATAATTAATTTAGGTGATACTTTTGGCGATAACGGGGCTTTCCTTTCACGAGGAAAGCCTCTTTTTTTTGCAAAGAAGTACAAAAACGCCTAGCCTGATGCCGCTCTCCTATCTCCTACTCCCTATTCTTCTGTAAAAACAAAGTCAAATACTGACACAAAAGAGATATTCTCAAAATACCGTCGTAAAATTGCGGTATGAAATTGCAAAACGACCTCTTCCTCCGCGCCGCTCGTGGCGAAAAAACTGAACGACCACCAGTTTGGCTCATGCGTCAAGCTGGGCGTATCCTTCCTCAATACCGAGCATTGCGCGGTAGCCTATCTGGCTTTAAAGAGTTGGTAGAAACACCACACTTAGCAGCCGAAGTGACTATCCAACCTGTAGATGAATTGGGAGTAGATGCAGCTATTATTTTTTCTGACATTTTGGTTATTCCAGAAGCTATGGGATTGACTTATGAAATGGTTGAGAAAAAAGGACCTCTTTTCCCACAAACTATTGAGAGTCAATCAGATATAGAAAAATTAATCGTTGGTGCAGAGGCTGCGTCAGAATTACAATATGTCTACGATGCCCTCAAAATCACCAAACAAGAATTGAACGGCCGCGTCCCTTTAATTGGTTTTTCTGGTGCGCCTTGGACGATACTCGCTTACATGGTAGAGGGTTCGGGCAGTAAGACTTTTTCCAAAGCGAAAAAGTTTCTCTATACGCAACCAGAGGCGGCACACATGCTTTTGCAAAAGATTACGGACACAACTATCGCTTATCTACAAAACAAGGTTAAATCAGGTGCAGATTTAATTCAGATTTTTGATTCTTGGGCGGGTATTTTGTCGCCTGCACAGTTTTCTACTTTTGCAGCGCCTTATATTGCTCAAATTGCGGCAGCTATTACAGATGTTCCTGTGACTGTTTTTGCAAAGAACGCTTGGTTCGCTTATGCGGAAATCGGTAAAATGGACTGTAATGTAATTGGAGTGGATTGGAATACACACCCCACTTTTGCACGCGAGTTGGTTGGAAAAGATAAGGTTTTCCAAGGTAATTTAGACCCTTGTCAATTGTATGCGCCCGCTGCTGATGTTAGAAATGCAACTTTGAATATGTTGAAATCATTCGGTGGGGAGAAACATATCGCTAATCTTGGTCACGGTGTTTATCCAGATACACCTTTGGATAATGTGAAGGTTTTTGTAGATACTGTTAAAGGTTGGGAAGGCGTTTAGAGTTGTGGGTTATGAGTTTTGAGAAATCCCTGTAAGTCATTGGCTTATAGGGATTTTTTGATTAGACTTGTTACTTTTATAAAATGATTTACTGAAATTTGGATTTTTTCTCTAATTTTCTTCAAAAAATCCTTGAATACCGTGTTCCGAAGCTTTGCTCGGAAGTCCCTCTATTGAATTATTTTTTGGAGGAAAGTAGAGGAAAAAAGCCTGTCCCGATTACTATCGGGGACATTTTCAGAAGAGTATTTTATAAGGGTAACAAGTCTATTCTAAATTAAGGCTGTACGAAGTTTTTAAATACGACTCACGCAAACATGACTATGATTCTTTTTGACAATGATTGTTATGATTTGTATGATTATTATGGGGCACTTATCCCTAAAATCTTCAATTCAACAATAATGAGAGCAACTGCGACATAACAATCATCATAATCATATAAATCATTTTCGAAAAAGACTAAGTCATACATGGTATGAGTCATACTCGATAAACTTCGTACAGCCTTACTTCTAAATCATCTACCTTATATATTTGTCTTAAGAATTACCTTTCTGCTTCACTAATAAATTCATCAACATACTTCCTACTATCAATAAAATACCAATAAAACTCAGGAAACTATAGCTCTCTCCAAACCAAAATAAGCCAATAATTAAGGAATAAATCAAGCCCATATATTTAACTGGAGCGACACGACTTGCAGCTTCTAATTGAAAGGCTTTCGTCATATATATTTGTCCAAAATAACCAGCAACCCCCATCCCTATGAGTAGCAACCATTCATACAACGTTGGATTTTGCCAAACGGGAATCATCCCTATTCCTGATAAAATCGCAGCAGAAAGCATAAAGTAATTGACGATAACCATCGAGTGTTCACTATCGCCAATATGCCGAATAAGAACAAAGACCAAACCTACAAAAACAGCTCCTACGATGCCCATGATGAGACTAAGGGTATCAATACGTGTATCAAATCCTTTGAGCATAAACACTCCCAACAAAGCACATAAAAAGTAGAACCATTGAATGGGTTTTATCTTTTCATTAATAAATAAAACCGCAAAAACAGCCGCAAATATTGGTGATAGATACTTCAAAGAAACAGATGCTCCGAGTGGCATTCGTTGTATCGTTACAAAAAACAATGTCATGGAGATGATGCCACAAATCGCTCGTAGAATTAGCCACTTTTGTTGATTACCAATCAAAGAGATGCCTTTTCGTCTAAGGTAAATTATGCAAAATAATGCTGTCACCGCCGACCGAAAAAAAACAATTTCAAAGACATGAAAATGCCCTAATTCTTTAATAAAAACTTGCATTAAAGTAAAACCCAGCGTGGCAACTAACATAGAACGGATGCCAGGAGTTAGAATAGTATTTTTGTCTGTCATAGCTTATTGTTATCATCACAGACACGATTTTATTCTGATATGCCTTTGAATAATGTGAAAGAGCAGAATGGGATTTAGGGTTGTGTGTTGTGAGTTTAAAAACCCCTGTAAATATTTGATTTACAGGGGTTTACTATTCCTATCTGGCTATTTTAAGCAGATAACACAATTATCTTACTTTGCTATTTTTACAAGTTTCGAAAAAATATTATAAACAAAAAGAGCTATAAATCCGACAACTAAACCGACTAGAAACTCTCCCACTATTTTTGGCAAATCATGTAAAAGGTCATGTACAAAATGTAGATTGTGAACGAATATTCCCCCTGCTACTAAAATCATTGCAATCGTTCCTACAAAAGCCAAACCTCTGATTATGTAAGGTAATGTGTTTACCAAACCTACTCCTATACTCTTTAGAACACTTGATTTATTACCACTTGCAGCTATCAATCTATAGCCCAAATCGTCTATTCTAACAATGATAGCGACGATACCATAAACCCCAACGGTTGCCAATATAGCGACAATAGTCACCACCGCAACTTGCATAATAAGTTCCTCTTCTAGCACACTACCTAATGCTATGATTATAATTTCTACAGACAAAATAAAGTCTACAATGATTGCAGATTTTATCTTCTTATCTTCATGCTCTGATAGTTCTTCTGCTGTCATTTCTACGCTCTCTGTCTTTTTCTTAACTTCACTTTTATGAAAGAAGTATTCATAAATTTTCTCCGCTCCTTCATAAGCTAAGTACACTCCTCCTACTAGTAAAATGGGAATAATAGCCGCAGGTAAAAAGGCACTTAAAAGAAAAGTAACAGGCAGAATTATGATTTTATTTAGAAAGGAGCCTTTCATTATTCTCCATAAAATCGGAAGTTCTCTTGATGAAACAAAGCCCGAAGCTTTTTCAGCATTAACGGCTAAATCATCCGCAAGAATGCCTGCTGTATTCTTTGTTGCTATCTTACTCATAGCAGCTACATCATCCATGAGTACCGCAATATCATCTAGTAACGCAAAAAATCCTGATGCCATGTTTTATATTATTTTTGGTGTAAACGTTTTATTTTTTAATAACTCTATGAGCTGTGATAGATAACTGAATCAAAGCACATGCTCAAACATCTAAAAAAAAGCCCTGTAAACCAAAGATTTACAGAGCTTTTTCATCACGCACGCGTCGCTGTCTATCCCAATAGCTATCAGGAGACCTCCAAGGTCAGCTGTTATTTAACATACAACCGCTGCGCAGGGATAATAATTTCCCCTTTTTCCATACCGTTCAACTCAAGAATTCTATCTACAGTTGTCTCGTATCTCTTAGCCAAAGAAAACAAAGTATCTTCTTTACGCACCACGTGTACCAAACTACCTTCTGGTGCTATAGATACAACATCATAGTCACTTGGAACTGCTTTTTTTGTAATAAAAGTACGTGAACTAAAAGAGTTACTTGGAGTAGAAGTACTCTTTGTTACAGAAGCACTTTTCTCTGTTAAAATCATAGCATCTTCTGCTGCGTAAGAACTCGGTACAGCTTCAGTTTCGTAGTTAATAATCGCTGCATCTTCTGCCTCATAAGGCGTTGGAGCACGCAAACAATTACAATCTGTTGTACGTAATTTTTGACCGATACGTAAAGTTTGTCCACCACTAAATCCATTGATGTAACGGAAACGTTCTTCCGTATAACCATAACGAGCAGCCAAATTAGCTACAGTTTCGCCTGCGGCTACGGTATGACCTGCTTCTTGGTCCAACCATTTCATGTCTGTGCCTGCTGTCACTTTCACTGATTTCTCTGTGTAAGTATCTGTTGGAGCAGGTGCTGGTGCTGGCGTAGGAGCCGGTGTAGCCTTCGCTACTGGTGCAGGTGCTGGCTTTGGTGCAGGAGTATTTGAAACTACTGCTGGATTTGGTGCGCCATTTTCATTCACACGAATAGCCATACATGGCTTAATCATACTATTTTGCAATGCATTCCAGTCTTGTACTTTTTTGACAGAAACATTGTACTTGCGAGAAATCGCATACAAAGTCTCTCCTTTTTGTACCAGGTGGTAGCCGCGTTCTGCTGAAGCACCACATGGATTTGGAGAATCTGCAACACTACGTGCTGTAAAGTATTCTTCAGGAACATCGTTTGGTATAACAATCGCAGACTCTGCATTATCATATGAAACTGGGACCTCTTGCATTGCATCTGCTGATTGTGGCGCAATGATAAACGCTGTTTCTGCCTGGTAAGAAGAAGGGACGCTCTGTGTACGCTGCACTGGCGCTGCCGCAACTGGTCTTTCTACACCGTCATCACCAATATGTCCTACATAGATTGCATTTTCAGGAATATAGTCACTCTGTGTTTGTACAGGTAGTGAGCTATCGTATGGTTTTCCTGTATAAGAACCGCCATTATAAGTTCTAACTGTACCATTGTTATAAGAAGCAGCTGAGCCACTATTATAAGAATTTGGAATACCTCTGCTACCTTCGTAATAAACTACAGCATCTGGGTTTTGGTTATAGTTACGAGCACTTCCTTGTGTATTCGTATTGTTCACGACTCCTGTGTTTGCATTGCTGCTACCACATGCCTCTGCCAAAACTGCATTGTAATCAATACCGTTAATGGTCTTCAATTGCATTTTTGTCTTTGCGCTATTTGCATCCCAACCAAGAGCTAGAGATGTAATACCCAACTCTGGTACTATTTGAAAAGTAGATTGTTGGATGCCGCTACGGTTTGGAGATTGGCGAAAAGAAATCATAGAAGAACAATCAAACATCGCAAAATTATCCATACTCACTTCACTTTTACTCAAAGAAGAAGAAAGTGTTGTACCATAATTGATGTAACCTAAGTTTGCTTTAAAGTCCATATCTGAACCTACATATTGGATTTCTTGTCCTTTCTGCTGCATCCATGAACCAGCGTTTACTTTTTGCAAAGTGTAACCTTGTGGTGTTTGGCGTACAACGAAAACTTCCAATTCACCGACATTGATGCGGCGAATAGTATTCAAATCCCATTTCTGGATTTTATCGCAGCCTTTTAATCTGCCAGGAATGCGGTCTAGGACATTGCCACTGTCAGAGCCGACACTGAGAAATAACTTTGTATCTGTTTGTGGAGAAAAGCGAAAAACGGTGTGTGTCTTTTCGGCGCTACCTTGGATTAATTGATACTCCATACGGTCTAAGCAACCGCCATTAGCATTCAGATAGATGGTTTCTGCACTCATAGACATTGCGAAGAGGCAAAGACATGCGAGCAACATGGACATCTTTTTCATAGAGTAAGATTGTTTTTCTGTCGACCCAAAATCAAAAAAAAGTGGGCTTTGAGTATCGTCAGAAGTAGTTTTGAATAGTATGTTGTTAATCTACATTGTTTGATTTAGAAAACAAAATTTTCAAACAATGGTGTGTAAATAGACTGCAAGTTCGGAAAAATTCAGCAGAAATGCCAATTTGTTATTAGTTATTGGTGATTGGCTACTCTGTTACTGCTTATTTTACAGGGCAAAAGTAGACAACCATCACGTATCCCTCTTTCGAAAGAGAGTAGAATAATTAATAATTCAATAACCAAGCCCATTAACACCGGATTAACAACGTTTTAATCTTGCTTAAAAACTGTCAGTTAATAAATTCGTTATTTTGTATATCGAATAAAGTTGAAAATGCCTTAAAATGTTCGTTTTGGCTTATATTTGCGGCAAAAACGTATAGTTTGGACAAAAGATTGTCTTAGAATTGAAAAATCGCTTCCAATAGTTCTGAAAAAATAATAAAATGACACTAACTACTTTAATAATCATGTTTGCCGTCACTTCTGTGGTGCTGACGGCTTTGATGATGTTTCTTACAGACAGAGTAAAAAACATTCCGCTAACGATACTACAAAACTTTTGTGGTGCGTGGTTTATTTTTTCGGGTGCTGTAAAGGCAGTTGACCCATTGGGGACGGCTTACAAAATGGAGCAATATTTTGCTCAGTTTGAGTCTACTTTTTCTGAGACTTGGTTGTCTTTCATTGCACCAATATTTCCATTTTTGACAGACTACCAAAATGGTTTTTCTGTTGTGATGATTATTCTGGAAATAATCTTAGGTATCGCGCTCATTATTGGTTGGAAACCGAAGTTTACTGCATGGGTTTTCTTTATTCTCATGGTGTTTTTTACTTTCTTGACAGGATTTACGCACTTGACGGGCTACGTACCTAATGATGCGAACTTCTTTGACTTTGCGAAATGGGGTGACTTCCAAGATGCTCAAATGCGGGTCACGGACTGTGGCTGTTTTGGTGATTTCTTGAAGTTAAAACCTTACACTTCCTTCTTAAAGGATTGTGGTTTGATGATACCTGCCTTTATCTTTTTGTTTACAACTAAGTCTTTCCACCAATTGGGGACAAAAATGGCTATGGGCTTTTCCGCTTTGATAAGTTTGCTATATTTTGTATTCTTATTTGTCTCTTTAGGCTTGACGAGTTGGGTATTATTAATCCCAGTAGCTCTTTTCAGTATTGGCGCATTTGTATTGGACGGTATGGAAGAAAAAACGGGACGTAACATCACTATGTTGCTGTGGACAATTCTTTTATTCTTCTATTCTATCAGCAATTTTGTTTGGAATATTCCAGAAGTTGACTTCCGTCCATTCCACGAGGCAGCAGATATGTACAATGAAAAAGCGGCGCAAGAAGACGCAATGGCAAATACAGAAATCCTCAATTATATCGTAACAAACAAGGAAACGGGTCAGACTCTGACTGTTCCTTACGCGCAGTACTTGAAAGAATTTCGTAATTATCCGAAGGAAGAATGGAACTTGGAACAAGAAGTAAGTGAGCCAGTTATTCCAATTGATAAGTTGAGTGAATTTGAAGTAGCAGATGAAGACGGAAACGATGTCACAGCAGAGCTTTTAGAGCAAAAAGGCTACAGTTTAATGATTGTTGCTTACAAAATCAAAGAAAAACGAGGTACAGAAACTTTCGTGGTTCAGGATACGACTTTCGTTATGGATACAACCATGATAGAAGGTAATACAGAACCACAAATCGTTAAATCTGTAGGTGGTGTTACACCACGCGAGGTAACCCGCGATACGTATTCTTTTGAAGATGACTACGTACAGAAATGGACGTCTGTAGTCAATCCTGTAGCGAAAGCCGCTCAGGCAGCTGGTGCGCGTGTTTACGCGATTACAGCGCCTTCTGATGCGATTAAGTTACAGAGTTTCTCTAAAGCAATGGCAGGAAGCTACCCTATTTACACCGCAGATGATATTCTTTTGAAAACTATCATTCGCTCTAATCCTGGGGTGCTTCTAATAAAAGACGGCGTTATCTTGAAGAAATGGCACTATAAGAAGTTGCCGAGCTTTGAGGAAATTAAGGCTGGTTACATGAAGTAAAGTCAGGTGAGAGGTGAGTGCATCTTACAGGACATTAAAAAATCCCGAATTCTTGTGATGAGAGTTCGGGATTTTTTTTTGTTGAGAAGCAATTTTTCAATAAAAAAGGCTTTCCTTTACGGGTAGAAATAAATATTTCAAAGAGAATGCATTCTATGTCCTGTCAATTTTGATATTATCTCAATTTCAAAAGGAAGGATAATTAGCATTATAGACCTTGCTTTGCTTATGGCGGCTGCAATTTTCATAAGTATGAGCAGGGTCGAAATATTCGATAATTTAACTCCATTTATAGTTTTCACTTCTACATCTTCACTACTTTTTCAATTTGAATTACTCGTCCTTCGGTGTCAAGAAATTTTAAAAAATAAATACCTGCGGGATAATCCTTAAACGAATAGGAAAATTCGTCTTCCTTCTTTAATTGACTCTCTATTTTTTCCCCCTGTAAAGTGAA
>CALDUB010000443.1 GCA_937923465.1 uncultured Saprospiraceae bacterium | reverse complement strand
TATCGCATGGTTGAATCTTGATATAAACGCTGGTTCGGGTACAACTACGATAACTGCTACGATTGATGAAAATACAACAGGAGTAGAAAGAACAGGAGACATTTTTATTAATGAAAATGCTGGAGGAAGTGATTTATCTCAAACGTTTTCTATTCTGCAATTAAACACTTTTCTCATTTCTGAAATCCCAATCATCGCAACGACGAGTGTCGGCATGGAAGATAAACCTGAGATAGCAGAAGTAAACGCTTACGATGATGATATCTCGACTTATTGGACAGGTGACCCCGATGCAGAAGCCGAAGTATCTATAACTTTTGACCTCGGCTGCGTTACGACTTTGACAGAGATTGGTATCAATTTTTGGAAGGCTGACGAGAGAACAACCACCTTTTCAATTGCGGTAGCAGATGCTGCTGCGGGACCGTTTACAATCGTCCTTGACAATGCAACTAGCGCGGAAACGGGTGCAACGGTAGCTACGGAGCAATTCTTTAGTTTAAATGAAGTAGAAGCCCGTTATGTGCAGTTTATCGGTATCGGAAATAGCTCTAACACGAATTGGACAAGCATCGCTAATGTCAATATTTACGGTGATGATAGTTGCGATATTGCTTCGGGGGTTTTTAATAATCAAGCGGAGGCACTAGGCGTGCGTTTGTTTCCTGTGCCTGTGACGCATGGCGTGTTGAGCATTTTATCTGAGGATAAAGCGATTGGTGGTATTGAGGTGTATGATGTGGCAGGAAGATTGGTTTTGACGGCTCGCGGAGACGGGTCTTTTTTGATGGACGTTGATGTGGCTGATTTTAGGAGTGGGGTTTATTTTTTGAAGTTGGAAGGGATTGGTGTGGTGAGATTTGTGGTGCGGTAGGTGATTTTTTTGAAGGCTTCTTTTAGGAAACGACCGTTCTTTTTGGGCGGTCGTTTTTTTTGTTTTTTTGGATAAAATTTAGTACCATATATTTTTTTGGTATATTGTGCACGAAATTACTTGCTACGTAAAATACTTAATTCTGATTAATATTTCACAATTCTAGGTGTATAGTATTTTATATCTTCACGGAAGATAACTAACACTTTTGGATGCAAAAAAAAATGGTTCTCTGACAAATCCCGTGAAATGTGATTTAGAAAAAATAAGAAGCTCAAATTTCGCTTGAGTTTTGAACTCTTATTTTTTCTCAATCACGGGATTTGTCAAAGAACGAAAAAAATCAAACCCCTTACCTATAAAAACAAATCAAAATGAAGTTTACCCTACTATTTCCGTTTCTTATATTAGCACAACTCCTTGCTGCTCAAGTTTTCATAGAAGCTCCACAATCTCCAAGCCTCAAAGGCGTTTTGGGAAGTTCCGTCGCCTTTTCGGATGTAGATGGCGACGGTGATAACGATGTTCTTATTACAGGATATAACAGTTCAGAGGAGATGATTGCGAAATTGTATATCAATGACGGAACGGGCAGTTTTTTAGAAATGACAGATATACCATTTGTTGGCGTTGCACATGGTTCTGTAAACTTTTCGGATGTAGATGGTGATGGAGATAATGATGTACTCATGACGGGTCGGACATCATCAGGTCTTGGGAGGATTTCGAAATTGTATATTAATGACGGAACGGGTAATTTCTCAGAAATGACAGGTACACTATTTGAGGGTACTCAAAATGGTTCCGTAGCTTTTTCAGACGTAGATGGAGACGGAGATGACGATGTACTCATTTCTGGTCGTCTGCAAGACGAGCGAAAATCGAAACTATATATTAATGATGGTACAGGCAATTTTTCAGAAATGATGAATACTCCATTTGAAGGTCTTGATTCGGGTTCCATAGCCTTTTCAGATATAGACGGTGACGGCGACAATGATGTACTCATTACAGGTGATAAAAGTCATTTTGAGCCAATTTCAAAATTATATAATAATGACGGTGCGGGCAATTTTTCAGAAATGACAGATACACCATTTGAGAATGTTGAAAATGGTTCCGTAGCCTTTTCGGACATAGACCGTGACGGTGACAATGATTTACTCATAACGGGTCTAAGTGACAGGATATTGCCGAACGGTCATAAGGAGAAAATTTCGAAATTGTACAGGAACGATGGTGCAGGCAACTTTTCAGAAATAACGAGTACTCATTTTGACGGCGTTTCTTCAAGTTCAGTTGCCTTTTCAGACGTGGACGGAGATGGAGACAACGATGTACTCATTACGGGTAGTAACAATTCGTTTGAGTTCTCTTCAAAACTGTATCACAACCACGGAAATGGAGATTTCTCAGAAATGAGAGGGCACCCATTTGCAAATATTCAGTCAGGTTCTGTTGCTTTTTCAGACATTGACGGCGATGGGGACAAAGATGTACTGATTTCAGGTTGGGGCGCAGGGAACGACTCAGGTTTAGGCTCAGTACTATACACTAATGAAGGCGCAATATCAGATTTCACCTTTGGAATTAATCTTGATTTTATTGTGTACCCCTCTCCTACAAAATCAAAGAAACTCAATATAGAATTCAACTCAGAAGAACATGGCTTTGTAACTGTAAAAGTGTTCAATTTAAAAGGTTATCTTTTAAGTCAACAAAAACAATATGCAGTAATTGGACGACAGGCTTTCCCTATTGATATTATTTCTTTGTCTTCTGGAAGTTATTTCGTTCAATTGGATAATGGTAAAATAAATGGTAGTGCTAAATTCATAGTTCAATAAAGAAATAATCCGTTCCTGTGACAAACACAGTCGCGGAAATATCTATCAGAAGGAGTACCAACAAAAATGACAAACCAAGAAGAATTCGCCTTCCACCCAAAATACGTCGCTCCTTTCTACGGAGGGTTAATGAACTTCAACATTCTAAACAAGGAAGTTGTCGCTAATCCTTACAAGTTTTTAGAAGAAGTTCGAGAATTGGGACATGAATTAAGTGATGACCTTGTCTTGACTTTATTGAATAATAGTTGGCGCCCGTCTAAGGTTGGTGCATGGGTTATTGGGCTGTGTAAAAAATATCATCTTGAAGATGATTTAATAAGTTATTTGATGACCAATCCGATATATTGCGAACATGCAATTATAGGTTTAACTATTCTTAATTCTGAAAAGTCTGCTGTGGCTATTAAGGATTTCACCAAATCACAACTAAACCTTATACTCAGCCTTCTAAAAAATTCAAGTGATTATCAGGCACTAGAAAATTTGGGGCGTCATCGTATTGAGACCGCTTTTAGTGCGCTTCAGTATTTGGACAAAATAAACAAGACAGAATTCTTTCTAGAGGTCGGAATTCAATCAAGTGAATGGGGTCAAATTAAGGAAGAAGTAAAGAAATTGGCTATAGAGAAACCAAGAATAGAGAAGTTGTTCCGTACTTATCGCAACAGATTTGAAGCAACTACAAGCTCGATATTCGATAGAGGAATGAAAATAATAAATGCAGAGAATAAAGATAAAAGAGCAACAAATGCATCTGCATAAGTAAAATAGATAAAGCACAATTTAAACCTATACCAAAAAAGTCAGTCTCAAAAGCAAACAGTCTGAATATCCTACAAAGAAGTCCCTTAACTACTTATCAACTTCAAACCAAATGATGCAAACATTCCGTTTTTTCTTTCCAGCCATTATTTTGCTCACAGCTATCAGCTGCGAGGAGGAAGAACCAATTATAGTTATAGAAGAACCCGTCGTAAATGAGACGGTTGATATCACACATTTACCTTTTGGCGGTCCTAATATTTTGATACGGACCGAAGGAGTCATGCAGCCAGATTTCCTTTCCTTATGGCTTTGTGGACTTCCTGAGGACGGAGCTGGAAATGCTGATGCGGTTGATTGGACAAATGAAGATGGTACTTGGGATTATACAAGAAAACCGCAGGTAGAAGGAGATGTGGCTTGGCTCAGTGAATTCGATATTTCCTTAGACGACGACGGCAATCGTATCATAACGGGTAATGCCTTACCTAATCACACTACAGGCATTTTTCCTATTGACCCTGCCAGCCTCGCTTATCAATACGACAGAAATCCAAACATTATTGAAGCGCATGAGGTCTCTTATATTTTGCCTGCCATGCCTGAAGTAGCGACTAACTCTAGTTGTGTACCATTTGGTCCTTCTGGTATTTCTCTTAGCGGTAGTGCTATCTATCACGGGGCATCGACGCTTGGCAATGATGCTGCTGCTCATGAAATTTTAGATAGATTTGGTGGACATACAGACGGCACGCAGACGTATCATTATCATTTTCCCGCTCAAGATTTGCAAGACCATATTCATACGCATGAGTCGGGGCACTCGGCACTCATGGGTTATATGTTGGACGGTTTTGGTATTTATGGTCCACATGATGAAGACGGTGAAATTCTTTGGTCGGAAGACTTAGATGAATGCCATGGTCATACGCATCCTGTGCTCTGGGACGGCGAAATGGTCGATATGTATCATTATCATTGGACTTATGATTTTCCATATAACATTGGATGTTTTAAGGGGACTCCTAATTAAAATATTTTCTGTTCTGTAAATCCTGACGCCAAGTCATACAGACTACCAATATGACTTGGCGGGAACGCGGATTGAACGCGGATTTCAATTAACAACAATAATTTTATAACAACCACTAATCATCCGCACACTACCCTACTTTTAAATTATGCAAAGGAGTGTACCAACCCCCAAAAACATCCCCATCCTAATTAAAGATTGAATCCTAATCAAAAGCATTAAAAAACCAACCATACTTAGTTTAAAATACGATTAACTGCATTTAGAAACCTTATTATTGCCATATTACGTCCTTGCTTGATTCATATTATAGTTATAAGTTTACGCAGAATTAAGAAATAAACAACAATCAGCAACACCAAAGCTGAGAAATTTCCCACACAAGCTTAAACTATAGATTAATATGAAAGCGTTCCCGATTAAGTATTTTCTACTTTTACTACTTCTTCAATCAACTATAATCACACAAGGACAAATCGCAGATTTTCCATTCAATACAGATTTGGATGATATTGTAGAGGGCTACTCTCCTACTGCCTCTGGTAGTCCAACGATTATTGACGACAGTGGCAATCAAGCCATTCAACTACAAGGCGATGAATACCTGAGTCTACCCAATGCACTGCATCAAAGTATCGACATCGACCAAGATATTGAGATACAAATTCGATTTAAAATTACAGATACCTACGCCGATGCGCCTTATGCAGGCACGGGTGAATTTGGTCAAGAAGGAAAAAGAATTCTCTTGAGCAATAAAGAAAATGCCATTTTTGACAGAGGCTTCGACATTTTTGTTAGTGAAATGGATGAAGAATATAGAATTTTGATGTCTTTTGGCGACGACACCGAGCAAGGTGGAACCTTTATTTTTAATGACCTGATACAAGAAGACACTTGGACTGAATTAAAATTAATTTTCCGTCTTAATAATTCAAATCCAAGTATTGTCTACAAATTGAATGGATACTATCACCATTTCCCACTTAATTATTTAGACGTAGACATGTTTAAAGAATCTTTGAATACGCAGCAACTATGGTTAGGAACGGATACCAACAATACACAAGAAGATGAGGATTATGCATTTGCAGAAACTTCTATTGACTACCTGAAAATATTCAATCCAATTTTTGTCGGAAATTCAACTTCTGTAGCTTCGGCTTTAGATATGATGTCTAATCATGTAAATGGAAATGCAACATTGAGTGATGCGCAACAACAAGTACAACTAAGGACGATAGTTGACAATTGGGATGACAATACTTATGCGGCGATTAGTTCAGCTATTTTGGATTATATGTCTATCTACGAAGAGGAAGAAGGTTCTGTTTTTGAGTTTTACACAGAGTATATCGACCCAAAAGAAGTAGAAGCACCGCGCTCTCTTCAGTTTATGTTGATTCAGTATATGATTGATAATCTGTACACCGATTCGAATGTTGCTGAAATGGAAGGAATTAGCTTTTTAGACCACGAAATCATGCCTGGAGAAGTGTCTGATGCTGCACCAAGAATCACAGGAACAGTCAACATCGACGGGGACTACAACACCGACCCAGGTTTCTTCTTGAATACACAAGGTTTTGTCATCAGACCTACAGGATATTATGCTGCGCCAGGCGAAATTGTAAACATTAACTTTCCTTCTGCTATCCTAAATCAAGGCGCAAAAGTACATGTAGGCGCTCATTTTGTGGATATAAGAGAAGATTATAGAGGGTTTCAGCGGTTCCCAACTTTGGCGACTAGATTTGAAATAAACAGTAGCACGATGTCCGTTGCCAATCCTTTAGGTGGCGCGATTTATGTGACTTTTCCTGACGGTTCAAACTTTGGAAGTGTAGCTGTACAGATAGATAATGCTGTAAAATCTCCTTATTACAGTTCGAAGACGGGCTTTTCAAATTCACTTGCACAATATCAAACAGACCTCAGTAATGCCTATGTCAATTGGGTAGATATAGAGTCTGATAATTTCATGTGTACGTTCCCAAAAGCATTAGCGAATATGTCTCCAGATGCCTCTGCCATGTTGACACCGTTCAATGAGATGATAGCACAATTTAATGTTCTAAGTGGGCGACCAACGACTAAGATTCGTTCGGAATATATAATTAGTGAGCCTCAAACTTACACACAAGGAACATACCCAGCGTCCTACCCCATGTCATTGCCTAATGGCGACCTAGACGAGGCTGACCCTCAAGCTTTTCCTGTTTCGGTACTTGACCCGCAGATTTACATGAATACTTATGACGGGACTACGGTTTTGCACGAATTAGGGCATTTGCACAGTTTCCCAACCATGTTTGAAGAAGGCGAAACAAACGTAAATATCCCTATCGTCATTGCATTTAATACCGTTTTTGATGTGCCGCTTGATACGGCTCTTTATTATTCTTCTGGTTTTCAATATTTGGACGGAGACCAAGCTGCCTTAGATTGGATACTTGACCCTAAATTTAGAAACAATGAAGAGACAGACTATTTAGATGTCTCTTATCAGCTCAGAGGATTGGCGAAATATGTGGATGTAGCGCGTTTGTTTAGTTGGGATTCCTTGGGTGTGCTTCACAATCATTGGTATGAGACAACACTAGATTCTGGCGAACCTTCGGGGGGTATAGACTTCATTTCACCTGACGAATACATTGAGGTGGCTTCTGACCAACTTGATTTTAACTTTGCGCCTTTATGGGAATTGTGGGGAAGTATTCCTTCGCAGGCTTTATTCAACCAATTGGCTTCTTACACCAAGGAAAATCGCATCAAAGAACGCATTTTACATTACAAAGCGTTGGTACCGAGTAATGCTGCTGAGTATCAAACAGTCTACAATTCGATTACGCCCAACATTGAAGACCATCACAAAGTTCGCTATGATAATATGCTCACTTATTATGATGAAAGTGTGGCAGATTCTATTTATACAAGAATAGATGACATCCTTTGTAGATATTTTGAGACAGCTTGTGGAACGACAGCGGTTGATGTTTTGGAGGAAAACGTCATTACAATTTCTCCTAATCCAACAAAGGGAGTTTTTGAAATTACTGGCTTGCAGAGTGGCTATACTATTAAAGTTTTAAGCTCAAATGGCTTGTCTTTAAAGGCAATGAAATCCACAGGGCTTTCGCAGTCTATAGATATGTCTGACTTGCCCGCTGGTTTGTATTTTATTGACGTTTTGGATAGTCAAAATGCGAATGTTCTTTATGAGAAAATTATTAAGCATTAGAATCAATAGAGATTTTAGACGTTAGATTTACTTTCTAACTTGTTCGTAATCAAATCTGTAAAGTTTAGTTAGATTCAACTTTTAAAATCTCTAATATTCTTGAATAATCACAGTAAATCCCGAATGCTCAGATAGAGTGTTCGGGATTTATTGTTTTTCAGGATTTATCTCTTTACACAACCTTAATTTCTCTATCAATATTTTTCTTTATCTTTGGTTGACTAAGAATATTATCTAGTATTTCAAACTCAAAAAAGAGATAAAAGGGCTATTATGATAGCGGTCCAAACCTATTTCCTACTCTTTGACAATCACCAATACACAAGAAAAAAGCCATGAAAAATCTAACTAAACTAATTTTCATCTTATCCTTTCTAATCACTGCCACAAATGCCCAAGCACAAGAAAAATCTGTCCCAATTTTCGAAAATGGAGAAGCTCAAATCATCCCTGCGTTCCAAGACTCTTCAAAATGGGTCAGACACGACCTCTGGGTAGAAGCCGAATTTGATACCGACGGCGACGGCAAACTAGACAGAATGCACGTTTCTGTTGCTAGACCTTATCAGACTGATACAGAAGGACTTAAACTGCCTATCATTTACGTTTCCAGTCCTTACTTTGCGGGAGTAGCTCCAGACGTTGAAGGGGCATTTTGGGATGTAAAGCAGGAATTGGGCGCGACGCCAAAAGACCATGTGCATCCAGAGGTAGTCAGAACGGGCAAACGACCTATTATTTCAAATTCTCATATTGAAAAATGGATACCAAGAGGCTACATCGTGGTCCACTCTTCCTCTCCAGGCACGGGTCTTTCGCAAGGTGCACCGACAGTTGGTGGTGACAATGAGTCATTGGCTCCCAAAGCAGTGATAGACTGGTTATGTGGTCGCATCCCTGGCTACACATCTATAGACGGTGATGAGCAAGTAAAGGCATTTTGGTCAACGGGTAAAGTAGGTATGACAGGTACTTCTTATAATGGAACTATTCCTTTGGCGGCGGCGACTACGGGTGTTGAGGGATTGGAAGCGATTATTCCGATTGCACCCAATACTTCTTATTATCATTATTACCGTTCAAACGGATTGGTGCGCTCTCCTGGAGGATATTTGGGTGAAGATATTGATGTGCTGTATGAGTTTATTCATAGTGGGGACGAGTCAAAACGTGCTTACAACAACAAGACAGTTCGAGACACAGAAATGAAGAACGGCATGGACCGCATCTCAGGCGATTACAATGATTTTTGGGCGGGACGCGATTATATAAATGATATGGGACCAATGAAGGCAGCTTTGCTGATGTCTCATGGATTTAATGATTGGAATGTGATGCCAGAGCATAGTTATAGAATTTATGAAGCGGCAAAAGCTAAAGGTTTACCTGCTCAGATTTATTACCACCAATACGGTCATGGTGGTCCTCCTCCGATGAAAATGATGAACAGATGGTTTACGCATTACTTGCATGGCATAGATAATGGCGTGGAAAAAGATGCGCGCGCATGGATTGTACGCGAAGATGACAAAATGTCAAACCCGACAGCTTATGCCGATTATCCAAATCCTGATGCATCAGATGTTACACTTTATCTACAACCTGGTGCTCCTTTACGCGGAAGTTTAAGTACTGAAAAGTCTAAAAATCAAGGAAAGGAAACATTGGTCGATAACTACTCTTTTAAAGGTGGTGCTTTAGCTCAAGCAGAGATGACAGAACATCGCTTGATTTATGTTACACCAAAATTAACGGAGGCTATTCATATTTCGGGTACTCCAAAAGTGACGGTAAGAATGTCAAGTAGTAAAACAGCTGCGAACCTTTCGGTTTGGTTGGTTTCTTTGCCGTGGAAGGACGGAAGACGTACCAAAGTAACGGATAATATCATCACGCGTGGCTGGGCAGACCCGCAAAATCATAAGTCAATCAGAGAAAGCGAGCCGTTGATTCCAGGAGAATTTTATGAGGTAACTTTTGATTTAATGCCAGATGACCAGATTATTCCTAAGGGTCAGCAGATTGGTTTGATGATATTTTCTAGTGATAAGGAGTATACTTTGTGGCCAAGTCCAGGAACGGAATTGACGGTTGATTTGGACGGTACTAGTATTCAATTGCCTGTAGTTGGGGGTGCTGAGTCGTTGAAGAAAGCGATGAAATAAAACTAGCTGCTGTAAATGGTTAGGTTATTTCTATTCTCTAATCATCCAAAAGTAAAAATTTGATAGTCCGTCAAATGAAATTTATGGATGCTTTTTTTGTAAAATCATAAGTGAAACGATTTATGTATCAGAAATTTCAACTCTCAAAACCCATTGTAGGAAAGATAGAACTTCTCGAGATGCCCGACGAGACGCGTATACATACAATTAGTTCAGGGACTGGCAACACCACTATTCTCTTTGCTCATGGCTATGGATTTACGAATATAGAGTGGAATATTCTGGTGGAACGTTTAAATAAATTGAACTATCGGACAATCGTATTTGACCAGCGCGGACATGGTAAATCGACGATAGGTAAGGAAGGAATTAGTTCGAGTTCTATGGCATCGGATTATAAGAATCTTATAAAGCATTTCAATCTAGAAAACTGTATATTAGTCGGACATTCAATGGGAGGTTTTTTAGCAATGAAATTTTTATTGGACAATCCAGATATGCAACACACAAATATTAAAAGTTGTGTTCTCATGGCTACTTTTGCTGGAGATATAAACAAGAGAAATTTTCAAAACCGTTTGCAAATTCCTTTATTCAAATTAGGTCTATTACAAAAACTAATTAAGTGGAAACCAATAGGTAGGCTGTTTGCAAAATCTCTTTTGGGAAAAAATCCTGACCCTGAAATAGTCCGCGTAGTTCCTGAAATAATTTTACAGCAAGACCATTTAAAACTTATCCCAATTTTACAGGCTTTGGGTGATGAAAGTTATTATGATAGTCTAAAAAATATAAGTATTCCTTGTGCGGTCGTGGTTGGAGATAAGGATGCAACTACTCCCCCATTTCATACGGATAGCATCGTCAAGGAAATACCAAATACCACTCGAATAGACATAAAAGGCGCAGGACATTGCCTGAATGTAGAAGCGCCCGAGGAAATTATTAAAGCAATAAAATTAATGGATATATGAAAACACCCCTAATGATTGCCTTACTTATTCTATTGGTTTTATTGGGAATTTATCTACTTTCTAAAAGTCCATTGATAGCTGGTAAAACTTATGATTGGAGCTTACAAATGACGAAGCCTCTGGATTATGATATTAGTGTAAACAAGATTTCTTATCATAAAGCGGACAAAGAAATATACCGATATACCTCGATGAATGTCTTTTCTGGCTGGTCAGGAGTGGCGACAGGAAGCGTTCTACATAATAAACCTACCAATTATCTCCCTGACACGGTCAAACTCTCTTGGACAGAAAATAATACTGATATTACTTATGCCACGGAGTTTGTATTTCCAAAGGAAAAAGTACTAGACTATTGGAATAAGAATTATGAATTACTAAAACAAAAGAGGGGTGCAGATTATCAAAAAGGACAATTATCACTTGAATTAGGAATTGCGCCAGACGGAATAATTACACTATGGTTTTCGGATATGGATGTCAATACTTCTTACATAGCATTAGAAGTAGAGTCGTATAAAGCCAATACAAAAGACAGTTCAAAGCAACTAAAAGCAAAATTGAATTCAACTGATACTGTATTAGGTTTACGATTTGGAGCGCCTCATTTTTACACTTTCGAAGCAGATAATATAGTGGCGATTAGTGTATTATACCACAACGGTGAAGCAAATACAATAAGCCTAAAAAATGAAAATGACAGTATTTTAGAGAGCGTTAATAAGGAGCGCGGTTGGGGGCTGGTGAAAAATATTATCGTACATTGGTTTGAACACAATGGGAAAGGCTACAAATCTACTTATAAAGTAAATTTACAGGAATTAACAATTAAAGATAGTTTGGAGAAATTTCGAAATACTGATTTTGTTTACTTGCTTGATAAACAAGATACTCCTGATGGCGAATGGAATAAATTAACAAATAAGCATGTTTTTCAGTTAACAGAGATAGAACGGAAGACGATTAACTAGAGGATAAGTTAGTACACAATTACAACAAGCCCAATATGCTTCAAAAATATAGTTTTAATCTACCTCCAGAGGAGCAAGTGATTAAACGAAATCGGACTATCACGACTTACTATGCGCAGTTGTACCAAAATGAACCTCAGCTATACAAATGGGCAGGTATGGCGGCATTTGCTTCTTTTCATGTTGGAGAGAAAATGCAGATGTGGAATTGGGAGAAATCGGGTATCAAATCCTTTTCAGATACCTGCAAAAAGAAAAATCGCAGTATCGAAGACGACTTTCAGGTAATTAGGGTCATCAACAATAGAATTTTTTCAGAAATCGGCTGGGTACATCTTGCTTTTTGTCAAATGGATTTTCAATCTTTTTCGTCCCTTTTGATAGAAAAAGGTAGACATAAAATTATCATTACTGCCTTTGAAAAATTAAATACAGCGAGGGAACAGCTCAAAAAAGAAGGTTACTCCTCTACAGTCAATGAAATGATTTGGGAAGCCAATACCGAAATTCTCTGGCATGAACAATCGGAAGTTGTCCAACCTTTATTTGATAAATTAAGTGATTTATTTTCACGTGCCATGACCTTTTTTGCTAGTTTTGATTACAAGATTAATCATCATCAGACCAGTTGGAAAACGCGTTCTAGATTTGTTCTATTTATGCTTTTTAACGGTTTTAAGTTAGTCAAGGACAATTGGTTTATGCCTGAAGTCACGAACCTACAACACCGCTGGCATTGGATTTCTAATGATTTACTAAAAAGGTGGAAAATCGTCGAGTCAGATAGTCGTTTGATTACGACAGAGATTAAGTTGTTATCGCAAATAGAGGTCAGAAACCTGAGAATGTAAAACTCCAAAAATAGTGATTTGAGAGCTGACAAGTCTAGTTATAAAATTCATTGAGCAGCAATAGACTTTATGAATGAGATTTGAGCCGTTTTGAACTTGCTCATTCATGAAGTCTAATGAAAATAAAACCAAACACACATGAAAAAATCAGAAGAACTCTCCAGAAGAACATTTATCAAACAATCTACCCTTGCAAGTACAGCGTTAATACTACCTGTAACGAATATAGCCAAGATGTTCTTGCCAAATGAAGTTAGTAATACAGACGAATTGCATGTGTCTATTTTTTCAAAACAACTTCAATTTTTAGACTATAAAGGCATGAGCGAAGCCGCTAAAAATATGGGATTTGACGGGTTAGATTTAACAATTAGACCCAAAGGACATGTTTTGCCAGAAAGAGTGCAAGAAGACCTACCAAAAGCAACAGAGGCAATGAAATCCTTTGGTCTCCAACCTAAATTATTCTCCACAGCGGTCAATGACGCCAACAATTATACGCATAAAACAGTTTTAGAAACAGCGAGTCAGCTCGGCTATCAAAATTATCGAACGGCTTGGTTTAAATATAAACCCGTCAAAGACATATTGAATACTGTTGAATTGGCAGCAAAACGACTCAAAGGTCTTTCAAAACTCAACAAAAAATTGAATATAACGGGTGGCTATCAAAATCACTCTGGCAACTATTTTGGGTCTGGTATCTGGGATTTGCATTCGACACTAGAGAAACTGCCCGTCAACCAAATGGGGAGCCAATACGACATCATGCACGCTACTGTAGAGGGAGGAAAAAACTGGGAAGTTGGTTTTATGCTCATCAAGGATTACATAAATACAATCGTACTAAAAGATTTTATTTGGGCAAAAAAGAATGGAAAATGGGCGGTGCAATATATGCCGCTGGGTGAAGGAATGGTTGATTTTACTAGGTTCTTTTCATTGCTCAAAGAGCATAAAATTCAGGTTCCAGTTTCTATTCATGTCGAGTATGATTTGGGAGGCGCGGAACATGGTAAAGTCCCGACGATTAAACATAATGAAGTATTCAAAAGAATAAAGAAAGATTTAGACTTTGCGAGACACGCGTATAAGGAAACTCAGTAATTTTAGACCTATTGACACACAAATAAAAACACTTTGTAATGAAGTATAAGTTTGTTATTCTGTTTTATTTCATAGCACCTTGGACGGTATTTGGACAAGTTGAGATTTGTGACAATGGCATAGATGATGACTTTGATAATCTGATAGATTTAAACGACGACGACTGCGCCTGTGAGATAATTGAACCGATATCGGTCATTCCCAACCCTTCCTTTGAAGACATGGATTGCTGTCCGTCAGATAGAAGTGAGCTTGATTGTGCATCACTCTGGATTCAGGCGTCAGAACCTACCACCGATTTTATTCATACCTGTGACTGGTTAGGTTGGGACGATTTTCCGCCTCCGATGCCCTTTCCTGACGGAGAAGGCATCATGGGTTTTCGGGACGGCAGAGTACGAAATAACAATGAAGCGCAGCCTTATTGGAAAGAGTATGCTGGCGCTTGTCTCATCAGTCCACTTTTAGCAGATTCGTCCTACCGTATTCAATTTGATATCGGTTTTGTCAATTCTCAAAGGTCTCCTCCTATTGATATTTCTTTTTTCGGAACGACGAGTTGTGACAATTTACCTTTCGGTATCGGAAATGAAGAGTTTGGTTGTCCTTCAAATAGTGCAAACTGGAGTAAATTGGGAGAGGTCACCGTTTCGGGAGGTGCGGGCAACAAATGGGTCAATACTTTTATCGAAATTATTCCTGATGAGGACATTTATGCAATTGCGATTGGTCCAGATTGCAATCCGATTTCGAGTCCTGTTAGTATTTACTATTTCTTTGACAATCTGCTATTGTCAGATATAGAATCTTTCGATTTGCAGATAAAAGAAATCCAGCATCCTTGTAGTTCAGATTTTACTTTATCTATCGCTAACAATCCAGATTTCACCTATCAATGGTACAAGTCTGGTATAGCTTTGGCAGGAGAAACCTCTGCTGAAATGAGTCAAAACTATGGCGAAGGCACTTATCAAGTCAGCGTCTTAGACGGAACAACTTGCAGATTATCAGCAGAATATGAATACATTATCCCCGTATTTAATCTCGCACCAAATGTAACCCTCTGTCCAGATGTTTTTTATCAATTTGGAGATTTGCAGCTAACAGAGTCTGGTTTTTATCTAGATACTTTCCTGAGTCAAAACAACTGTGATAGTATCGTTGCGCTAGAGTTAGAAGTTATCGGAGAGAATATTGATACGCTAGAAGTAGCTATTTTAGAAGGAGAAACGTTTGAAATAGCAGGGCAAAGTTTGGAAATGGAAGGAGAATATCCTTTGATTTTCACTTCTTCATTAGGCTGTGATAGTTTGGTTTTATTGGATTTAACTGTTTTTAATGTTTTTATTCCAAATGCATTTAGCGCCGACGATGACGGTATAAATGATGTGTTTTATCCCTTTGCACCAGTAGGAGAAATAAATTCTGTGAGTATGCAAATATTTGATAGGTGGGGAAATATCGTTTTTCAAGGAACAGAATGGAATGGCGGTCAACTACAACCTGGAGTATATGTTTATTTGATTAACATCGACTTTACTTTTGGCAAATCAAAGGTATTTTCTGGTGACGTGACACTTTTGCGATAGAAAAATAACGGAATATGAAAGTCATAATGGCAATTATAATCAACGGATGTCTGCTCATGAGTAGCCTCAATTATTTCAATGTGAGAGAAATGAGTCAGGGAGATTATTTAGTTGGCAAATCTTATCAAATAGAAGCATTTGAACAGGAATACTCTACTTTGAAAATAAATCTACGAGAAAATGTAAGCGAGAAATTTACCTCTGAATACTTAGAAAGTCAATTTGAGATTAAGAATTATATAGAGAAAGGAAATGAGATAGATAGCGCGCAAATAACGAACTACTTGTCTAAATTCTTTGCAGTTGAAATCAAAAATTCTACGGACAAAGACTTCTCAATTTCGAATGATTTAGGTTTGCCTGTCATTCAGGAAGCAAAAGATAAAAATGGGGAGTGGAAACCTATCGAATACATTATGCTCAATGGAAGTCTGCTTTCTCATACGATAGAATTGCAGACTAAATCAATAATTGAGATAGCCGCACCAAGATATTCTGGTGATTATGAAACAGAATTACGGTTAAAAATCGCCATTCAAAAATATGGGACTTTGACGAGTCCAAGCTTTAGAGGTACGATAAATTACAGCCAATTTGAAATGCCCGAGACAGAAGAAATAAAGAGTAGGATATACTTTTTGGAATAAAAAAGCAAAAGTCAAAATAATGAAGGAGAACTCATTTAAGATATTAACTGAAAAGGATTTAAGCAAAATATCAAAATTAACCAAACAGCTAAATCCCGATATGCCCATTGCGCAATTGGAAAATAGACAGCTTAGAATGTTTGAATTTGCGAACTACAAATGTTTTGGATTTTTTGAAGGCACTAAACTAGTTGGCGTCTCCAGCGGTTGGATAACGGTAAAGTTATATTCAGACAAGCAACTCGAAATTGATAATGTCATCATAGACAACGCTATTCAATCGAAGGGTTATGGGAAAAAATTTATGCAAGAAATTGAAGCCTGGGCAAAGGCGAATGATTGCAAAACAGTAGAATTAAATACTTACGTGCAAAATGGAAGGTCGCATAAATTTTATTTTAATCAAGGTTATGATATTCTAGGGTTTCATTTTCAAAAACACTTAAAGACGTAACGTTCTTTGACAAATCCCCCCGCGTTGCGGGACAAGCAGTGATTGTAAAAAAATTAGAAGTTCAAATTTTATTTGAGCTTCTAATTTTTTTACACCTCCTCTACCCCATATCCAACTTCTCTAAATGCGCCGTTAATTTATAATCAGGAAATTCCTTTTTAAGCACACTCAAAGTATTTAGAAAATTTTCATCTCGTCTTAATTGATAAAAACATAGAGCTTGATTATAGTAAATATCAGCTTTGAGACCGAATATATCTACCGAATGCTGAAAATAAACCAGTGCCTTTGCGTAGTAACCAAGGTCGTACAACAATCCGCCAAGTTCATAGGCAAGGTCATAAGGTTCGCTGATAGAAAAATACATTTCCCAGACCGCATCTAAGGTTTGCGCGATTCTATTGCGTTGATTAAAAGAAATCCGCTGCGCCTCTTGCTTTAATCTCGGTAATAACTTGATAAAAAACGTAGAGTCGTAGCCACTCAGACGCACTAAGGCAATTAATTCGTTAAGTTGTAGTGTGGCGACATTGGTGTAGGCTAATTTCTTAATGCTATTAAAATCGTCTGGACCAAAGTTGTCTATAAACTGCGTATAAGCCGCATTGGTATGTGCGTAAGTCTCGCTTTCTTCTAAAAACAGAAGACAGCCGATTTCTAAATGCACATTTGAAAAGGCAGGAAATAAAGATTTTCCACCCTGTTTTTCACAATAAGACCCCAAGGCATGATAATTAACCCAAATGGAAATACTACCATGTGGAATAACTTCTGGTTCTTTCTTATTTTCAAGGTCATGCAACTCATGATACCCTTTATCCATGCTGAGCAAGAGCAAACCTGCCTTCGAAAAAGCTTTAATGTGTTGCAAACACATTATTCCTTTCTTGGGAAAAAACAAATAGCTATTTTTAATCTGAGCTCTATAGTCTTCCAATATCTCATTCATCAAAGGGTCTTGATAAGTTGAGATATCTAAAAGCGATTTAGTATACGAGATTTCCATGTGCTGCAGTAGGCTATCTGTATTCATACCTGCTGGGTCCACACTAGAACTAATAGAAATAGCACAATCTGAGACTATGCTATTTTGAATATGGACTAATTCGTTAGGAATCGAGTCAAAAAAATAATTGGCTATCGCTAATATAGGTTGATTTAAGTCTTGTGGTTTAATGGTTTTCTTAGAGTGGCGCAAATACAATTCTTTGCGTTCTGTAGCGTCATAATGCGCTACATCCAAGGTCCCCGCCTCGTAGTAAGATTTTAATTGAGAATGATTTTGAAAAAACGATAAATTGTCTTCTACAATATCACTGAGGATGTAACAAAACGGTGGGATTGGTTCTGATGTCGAAGCGACTAGTCGATTTAAATGCTTGAGCACATGATAAGCTAATCGCCCATGACCTGCCCCTAATTCAAGAATATAAACGACTTCTGTAGTTTGTCCTTTCGTCGCTAAATCCTTTAAAAAAGCGAATATTAATTGAGCGTAAGTATTGCCCGCTTTAGAATTGCTAGTCAAATTGTGAGGAACAACGCCATGACTCCATGCACTAATTCCTTTTTCTTGGTAAAAATCTCTATTCAATTGCCAAATTAAACTTTCCGAAAAAGGTGTCGTGGCTTGTATTTCAAAATCAGTCGTCTGCATAGTATAAACTTAAAATTTGAGGAAAATCATTCTCCAATCTGAAAGCCTATACTTGTTCTTAGTAAAAACCAACGAAATCTAAATGTTAGATGAAGGTAATACTTATTATCGGCTATACAATTTTATGTTGCGAAATACAGTTCGTTATGCGCTATTTGATGCAAGAAAGCACCAAAAAGGCTGAAAATGTCATCTGTCAAAAAGATAGTTAGAAACTTGTTACTCAGATAAAAACCGTCATTAATATGAAATTGACGATAATAATATTTCTTTGCCTGATTAGTGGACATTTATTGGGGACCACACAGTATCCAGATTTTTTGATTTATCAAGGGGATACGCTATCCATTTATGCAAATCCAATGGAGGCATATTTTGAGAAAAAAGGTACGAGAACGATTGGCGACATCGAAATGAACGGTGTGCGTACGGCTTTGTGGCGAGGCTATATTGCAACTTGGAAATTAGAGAATGATAGTTTATTTTTAGTTAAAATGCAGACCGATTACTGTAGTGACTGTCCAAATGAGATTAATATTTCAAAAGAATTTGGGACGAAAAGAGTATTTGCAAATTGGGTGTCGTCAGAATTGATTAATCCCTATGGAGAACGATTGAAATATATTTACCAAAGCTATGAATCCCTGTACGAATATGAGAAAGGATTTGTATTTAAGTCTGGAAAATTAACAAGAATAAATAATTACGACAATAGTAAGTCAAGAGAATCCGTTTTTCATACGGAACCGAAAGTGATATTGACTTTTTTTCTTAAAAACATTAATTGGCAATTAGTTGAAGACCAACAACTTACTGGTAAAAAAAGAGTCATCGCAGGTTTTATAACGGACAGCGAAGGCAAGCCAGTTGACATTGAAATAAGGAGAGGTATTAATCCAAAAATTGATGTAGAAGCCAAAAGAGTTATTGCACTCATACCAGAATGGGACATTTATTTTAAAAGAGGAAAATTAATAGAAACTAAATGGACATTACCAGTGTTTTTCGATAAGGAGTTTTATACCGAAAAGTTGGATAAACTGAAAAATGATTAATAAAATGAACAAAACGATTAAAACCATTCTAATCCTTTTACTCGCCAGCAATTGGATTGTTGCTCAAGACGATAATTGCGCTAGACAAGCAGCCTTTGGGGAAAAAGAAATATGCTTACCTCTCATAAAAGGATACCAAGAATGCTACCCAGATTCCATAGTCAAACAACTCGCAGACGGAACAGAAATTCCAGCAAATATGGTCTTAGGTTTTTATCTAAATGACCAGACTTATACAAACAGGGATAGTATAGGACTCATTGGTTTTGACGATTATTTTAAAATATATGGGACAAAACAAATAAAGGATTACAAAGCGGATGCTGAGTTTTTGGGAGAGATGAAAGCGCTATTTGACGGAACATTTATCTCAAAAAATTGGGAATTAATGGAGAAAGAAGTCGATAAAATTGGGCTAGATGTCCAAATTGGAGTCCCTACGACTATCAAAAATTATAAACTAAGTGATAACTCTTTGACTTATGTAATGTTGGCAAGCTATGAACTCGCAGGGGAAGCACCTTTTACTATGGCGATGACGATAAATGGAATGGTAGTCAATGAAAGACTCGTTTGGATGGCTTATTACCTCAATTATAAGGGTGAAGAAACAATAGCCACGCTACAGAAAAATTCGGATATGATACTGACTAAATTGTTGGCGGGAGGATAGAATGCTTAGTCTCCGTCTGAAAAATAAAACCATTCCCTCTTCTTGAAAACAACTAAAAACACACCATGCTCAAATTCATAAAAAGACTTTTCCTGCTTAGTTCTCTCCTCTTAATCGGCGGCGGCATATGGGGATACAATAACGGGATGACAACCGATAATTATCAGGAATTCATATCCGAGACAATCGAAAAATATCAGCCCAAACAAACCATTGCTAAAATTGAAATTAAAGAAGAACCTGCCATTAAGGAAAAGCCAACTCCTGTTGCAAAACCAAAGAAACGAGAAGTAAAAAAAGAGAAACCAGAGCCATTATCTATACCAACAAATCCATTTTTGATAATCGATAAACACGCTCGAAACTCATCTAGTACAGATGAAATTGACGTTCAGACTCTCGCCGATTATTTACAACAAAAAGCACAGACAGACCTAGAAAAAGCAAGAGCTATCTACGTTTGGCTTGCCGAGAATATTCGATATGATGATGAGACATTTAACTCCGGAGACTATCCAGACTATACCCCTCAATATCTTTTAGATAATCGAAAAGCAATCTGTGATGGTTACGGCAATTTATACCTAGCACTCGGATTAGAAATGGGACTAAAAATAGAAAAAGTAACAGGATATGCAAAGGGATATGGCTATAAAACAGGCAGTAAATTAGGAGAAGAAAATCTCCATTCGTGGAATATCATAAAGATTGACGGACAATGGAAAATATTTGATGCGACTTGGGGGCGAGGATATGGAGAAAGTGTTGCAGGTAAGCTCGTGAGTACGAAAAAATTCGAAGATTATTGGTTTGATGTATCTCCATACAAAGCTATTTTTAATCACTACACGGACCATACATCCTTTCTTTCCGTAGAACCTACCATCTCTTTAAGTCAATATGAACAGTTACCTAATATTAAAAACGAGTATTTTAAACTTGGCTTTGACGACAAAGAGACTTTTTTTGCCGCTAGTTCTAATTCAGATTATGAAACACCACTGACCTACAGCATTGACACCTATTTCAGACTACTTGAAGCACCAAAAGTTAAAAATCTGCATGTAGCTCAGACCTACGATTTCGAATTTTATATACCTGCAGCAGACAAGGTTGCAGCGATTGATGCTAAAGGCAAGTGGACTTATTTCAAGAGAAAAAATGGGAAATTCCAACTAAGTTTGACACCTAAAGAAACGGGAAAATTACAAATTAGTGTACATCATAAAAAGAAGAATAAAGCTTTTGATACAGTTTTAATTTATGAGGTGAACGATGAGAGAGAAGCGTCGTGATAGAGGAAAAATTAGACGTTAGACAGAAGATATTAGACGTTAGACTTAAACAAATATAAAATATCATTAATCGTTTTGTTTTAATATTGTATAGCAAAAGTTGTTTGTAATGCATTTGACATGACTTGTCTAACATCTTTCATCCAAAGTCCAAATTTATATAAAATAGTCAACAATAGACTTTATGAATGAGATTTGAGCGGCTTTAAACTTGCTCTTTTATCCTTATTTCCCCTTTTAAATCAGTCAAAATATCAACAATTATCCTTCTTTAAAAAGAAAACTAAGAATAAAATAGCGGCGCTTAAATCTCACTCAACCTCATTCATAAAGTCTAATGAAAAAATTAATAATATTAGCACTTTTACTTTCAGTTACAAGTTCGGTCTTTAGCCAAGAAACACTAAAAATAGTTTGGCTTGAAAAATACGAATGGAAGCTTTTATCCAATCAAGAAGACGACAATGTCCATTTAATTGAGATAATACCAGGGAAAGAAAAAGCAGAAAACTGGACAATGCTTGGTCAAATGATGTCTTTAAAAGGAGCAGTAGGCATACCTATGGATAAAGCAAAAGACTTAATGTTTGACCAAACAAAAAGTACTTCACCAGACGCGAGACTAACAGTTTTTGAAAAAGATGAAGAAGATGAATTTCCTTGGATATTATTTAAAATAGAAAATCCCAATGTTAATGGAAGCAAAGAGTCTGAATCTCAACTATGGTATATTAGACAAGGAAAGACCTCTCTGTATGTAAATTTTATAGCCTTAAAGAAAAAGAAATTGAAGGATGACTTTATTGATGAATGGAGCAAGGTTTTTAAAGAAAGCGAAATAATTGATTTATCAGAAATCAAAAAGGAATGAGTAAAAGAACAATTTTCACCAGCATATTACTCATAGGAATGGCAATCATCGGATTATCATATTCTTATGACTCTGTAGTTAAGATTACGAAACAATCTGAAATACTAAGCTACGAACTCAATCCACAAAAGGCTAATTTGCAGTTTTTTTCTTCCGATGAGCGTGGAAAACCATTCGAAAATCATGGAAAACTTAAAGCTTACTTAGAGGCAGAAGGCAGAAATTTAGTTTTTGCAATGAATGGTGGCATGTACAAGGAAGATTTGTCGCCTGTAGGATTACACATTGAAAACGGGATACAAAAAGTAGAAATGGATAGTCAAGAAACGGGCTTTGGAAATTTCTATTTACAACCCAACGGGATATTTTATTTGACCAATACGAATAAACCAAAAATTGTAACAACTAAGGATTTTCAGAATACGGGAAATATTAAATACGCCACACAATCTGGTCCCATGCTATTGATAAATGACAAAATTCATCCCAAATTCAATGCAGATTCTAAGAATGTTAATATCAGGAATGGTGTCGGAATTCTTCCCAATGGAAATCTCTTATTTGCTATGTCAAAAGAGCCCATAAATTTTTATCATTTTGCTAATTACTTTAAAGTCAACAAGTGTGCAAATGCTTTATATCTAGACGGTTATGTTTCGAAGACTTATCTGCCGAGCCAAGATTGGAAGCAAGAAAATGGTAAATTTGGTGTGATAATAGCGGAAATTGAATAGATACCAATCAAATCTGGAAATATACAAAATGAAAAATACAAAAATCCTCTTCTTCATCCCTCTCGGTTTGCTGTTTTTCCTCCTTACTTTTTCCAAATGTCAAACACTCCATGACAGGTCTGACTCTCAATCAAATACCACTAAAGAAAGCAAACAAAAAGGCGCCCATGTCTTCGGAAGACTAGACTCTACTGATTTTAAATTCTTAACGCGCAACAACATCGAATGGGTCACATTAGTACCTTGGGGCTCTCAAAAAGACTACAATAGCCCAATCGTAAGACATCAACGTGGGGATAGTTTGCATACAGCCAGAAGGGATTCTAGTTTTCTAAAACGAATAGAACTAGTACATAATGCAGGTTTTAAAGTCTTTGTCAAGCCGCATATTTGGATACACTCCCCTTCTGACGGCAAGTGGCGTTCTGACATTTATCCAACGAGTGATGAGAATTGGAAATTGTGGCAAGAGAGCTATCGTGAATTCATTTTGCGCTACGCACGACTCGCACAACAATCGAATGCCGAAATGTTTTGTGTTGGCACAGAATTAACGAGAATTTCAGTTGAAAAACCTATCTTTTGGGGTACGCTGATTAAGGAAGTAAAAGCTATATATTCGGGCAAAATAACCTATGCCGCCAATTGGTACAATGAATACGAAAAAGTAGAATTTTGGGATAATTTAGACTATATTGGTATTCAGGCTTATTTCCCTTTGGTGGAAAATAAAAATCCTAGTACGCAACAAATTTCAGAAGGTTGGAGTCAATATCTACCTACATTAAAAGCCATACATGACAAGCACAAACGCAAGGTATTGTTCACAGAGTTAGGTTACAAAAGTACCGCTGACAGTGCAGAAAAACCTTGGGAATGGGTTGATAATCCTGAAACGCACGACAAGTCTCTTTCAAATGAAACACAGGTCAATTGCTATGAAGCGTTTTTTGATATTGTTTGGGAGAAGGAATGGTTTGCGGGGGTGCATATCTGGCAACTGAGACCAGATTATGAGGAAAGACATAGAGGTGAAAATCATTTAGACTTTACGCCTTTAGGCAAGCCTGCGGAGGGGGTTATCGCGAAGGGATTTAAGTAAAATAACCATGACAGAAGAATTCAAAATAGCAATAGAAGATTTGTACAAAACTTTCTCTAAGTATCCTTTCAAATCAAAAATTGAAGGCTGCCCTTGCTGTGTATCTAGTACAGATAGAGCGACTTTACATTCCAAGCCGCTAAGGGAATTAGAAGATGACGATATCTCTTATTATGCCTTTAAAGCAATGACAACATTTGGAGATTTAGAGGACTTTAAACATTATTTGCCAAGGATTTTTGAATTGGCAGCAAAGCGTGAACTTATTGTAGACACTTTTGTCATTCTCGGCAAATTAGAGGTTGGAGAATGGTGGAATTGGGACGAAAAGGAGAGAAAATCTATTGATAATTTTCTCCTCGCCTGGTGGAAATACGATATTAATAACAGAGGATATGTTGACGCTGAACTCCTCATCGAACTCAATAAACTAATCAAAGACTTTCCTAGACTATTATACAATTGGAATTTGGATGTTGAAACACAAGGGTTTAGGTCTTATGTTGACCTGCTAGAGTCTCATTACTATGATTTGATTAGTAAAAATAAGGATTTTAAAGCTTTGAGTAAAGAGGATATTCTAATTTTCAAGGCTTGGATAAGTTCAAATTCAAATAAGCTAGAAGAAGGCTTCTTTAGATATGAGACGGAGGATAAGGCGTTTGCAGAGTGTATTTCTAATACGCTTTATATGTTTGAGAGGATAGATAAATAGTCTTCGCTGTTAGTATATTTTGACAGTAATTCTTATCGAACAATTGATAATCTGTTCCGAAATAGACAATACTCAAATCAACGGTAATCCTATATTCTTGAATGGAAATAAGGAGTAGAACAATCGTTTTTTTGTTTTACGAAAACTTTTGATGTACTTTGTGACTTTAATAGTTATCCTGCACTAAGAAAAAAATATGATAAAGAAAATTACACTTAAAAATTATAAATCTATCCTTGACTTGGAATTGGAGTTGGGTAAATTTAATGTGTTTATTGGGGAAAATGGGTCGGGAAAGACTAATATTTTGGAGGCGGTTGGGATGATTGCAGCGGCTAAGAACCAAAGAACAAGCATTCAAGATTTATCAAATTTGGGCATGAGGGTTGCTAAGCCTGATTTGACTTTCAGTTCTTTTTTAAATAAAAAATCGGATAGGTATATAACAAATGAATGTGTATTTTTAGACGAAAAAGGCGAAAGAACAATAAAATCAAAAATTAGCTCTTCTTCAAAAGAAGATTTATATGGAAACTGGTTAGATGAAGAAGAGTTATTTATGTTAGCTTTTAATTTAGATGATATTGAGAAATTTCTAAA
Source organism: uncultured Saprospiraceae bacterium (assembly GCA_937923465.1). GTDB lineage: Bacteria > Bacteroidota > Bacteroidia > Chitinophagales > Saprospiraceae > JAHDCG01. The sequence continues at coordinate 1,619 of CALDUB010000443.1, read as the reverse complement.
TGGTCAATCTTTTTCAAGTATAACAGATGAAAAAAGTGATGCTGCAAAAATAATTGCGAAAAATAATAAACCAGGAACTATTTATAGTTCAATAAAAAGAGCAAAAAAATTCAATGACTACTTAAAAAACTATACCATATATAACTTAGAAAGTCAAGCTCTTCGCGGCATCACAAACACCAGTCTGAAGACTCCCTTAGGCATTCATGGTGAACGCTTAGATTTATTTTTAGCAAGTTTTAGTGATGCTGAATTAAAAAAACTATACAATTTTAAATACCTCGTTTCTTGGTTAGACGAAATCATTATTGACAATGAAGGCAAATACAGATTATCAGGATTAAAAACAGAAGGGAAATCATCTCTCTATTTCACGGATAAATTCATGGAAGATGAAACGCTTTTCAATATCGAAAATGCCAATGAAGGTATTCTACACATCCTATTCTACTTAGCCCTATTCATCAGCAACAAATCACCTAATTTCTTTGCCATTGACAATATTGAAACTGCATTAAATCCAGCCTTATGTCGTCATTTAACAGAGGTTTTATCGACAATGAATCCAAATAAACAAGCTTTAATCACAACTCACAATCCAGCCATTTTAGATGGTTTGGATTTGACTAATGATGACATCAGATTATTTGAAGTCAGAAGAACCGAAGCAGGATATACAGCTTGTCGACGCATACAATTTAAAAAAGGAGCAGAAAAGAAATTTAAGTTATCAGAAATGTGGATGAAAGGACTGTTAGGTGCATCTCCAAAAAACTTCTAAAACTCCACAATGATAAGAATTGGCATTATAGCAGAAGGACGCCCTGACCAGGCAGTTCTAAAGAATATTATTGACTACTATTTTAAGGATAATGACTACGATATTATTCTCATTCGTCCTGATTTGAGTTACGATGCGACCGATAGAAAATTGCAAAACTCGGCAGCGGCAGGAGGATTATCAAGAGTAAAGAAAGATTGTGAAGAAGGTATTTTACTTGAACAATTTTTTGCGACCGATTTTGAAGAGAAAGACCAACTTATTATTCAATTAGATACTGCCGAAATTGAAGAATATGGCATTGTCAGACCTAATAAATCCGATCCAGATTATACCACAGTTTTAAGAAATAATGTTATTCAAAAAATCAAGACAGATTGGTTAAAGGAAGAATATCCAAACCAGCTAATTTTCGCCATTTCCATTGAAGAATTAGAAGCTTGGTTATTGACTTTATACGAAAAGAAAGACTCTACAAGTTCTATCAATCCTAAAAGTAAACTGAAAAAACTATTAGGTAAAAAAGGCTTAAATTCAAAAGAAGAATACAATAATTACGCTTCTTTGAGTAAAGATTTCAGGAAAAAGAAAACTCTTGAGAAAGCACTGCCTTTCAATGAAAGTCTGGCACTTTTCTGTGCAGATTTAGAAGAAATAAGCAGTAAACAATAGACAATTAAAAAACAAGAAAGCTAATTTGAAAAAAAATAAAAACCTCCGCATCGTATTCATGGGCACACCTGAGTTTGCCGTCGCATCTTTAGACATCTTAGTCAAAAGCGGCTACAATGTCGTCGGTGTCATCACCGCAACGGACAAAATGGGCGGTCGTGGTGGC